>MGNI01000042.1:8344-16950 GCA_001795115.1 Chloroflexi bacterium RBG_16_48_8
ATGTTCCCACTTGCTGGACACATAGCTCGAAAGAACCGTTGCTCCTGCTGGGGGAAGATGAAATGCTGATAGGGGCTTCACCAATCCCTAAGAGAGATACTTCTACGAACTGCCCGGGTTTATGATTGAGTGAAAAACCATCTGGCAGCTCAATCGTAAATAGCTTTTCAAGCGCAGTTATTTGGCGGGTCTTGATAATCAACATCGTCGTTGGAAGGTAGATTGAGGAAGAGATCATGGTTTCTTTTATACTGTGTCTCATGTGGCTGCCTCCTGCTCGGTGAGGCATCTTGCAGTTTGTTGTTGGTAGAGCTCATTGAAAATGTCCACCGGGGAAATATGAACCAGGCAGGTTTGTGCGCACCGTCCGCACCCGACGCAGCCGACCATCCCTGAGGACTCGGCCTGGTATTTCCCTTTATGGAAGAATCGATGCCGTAAACGGGAAGCTTGGGTAGGTCGGAAATTGTGCCCACCTGCGACTGTCGCGAATCGATCTAATTGGCATGAATCCCAGACTCGAAATCTGCTGCCTGAATGAAGCCTGAGATCCATCTCATCGATGACATTGAAGCAGTAGCAGGAGGGACAGACGATATTGCACGAACCACATGCAAGGCATCGCTTCTCCAGCTCCTCCCACAATGGACTGTTGTAGCTGAGTGAAAGTAAGCTAGGTAGTTCTAAAACGTCAAAATCGAGTCGATATGGAAAGTTCGACCACTTCTCACTCATTATTTTCCTTAGCTGCTGATGATCCTCCCCTGAACCTTCACGCACCGAAGCAAAAGACTTAATAAGTCCAGCGCCTTTTTCCGATCCAATATCCAGACTGTACCGATCTCCCAAATCTGTCAGATGTAAATCGAAATTTTCATGAACGCTCAAAGTTTCCATGCTCTTACAAAATGCAAATTCGGAACACGGTCGCAGGCATTCAATGCTGACAATGGTCGTTGCTTTCCGTCGAGCAAGGTAATGTTGATCCGGGTATTCCTGATTCAGAACATGGTCCAAAAGAGCAATCGCGTGCAGATCACAAGTGTGAACGCCAAAAAGTACTGTCGGGGGGTTGTTGAAAACAGGCTTGATATTGCGTTGATGGTTTTCGAAGTTGAAGCGAATAAGCTCCTCTTTTGTGGGCAGCAGCATCTTTTTGGGTGGGAGAATTGTTGTGGGATAATCCAGTTCTAATTCAGAGGCTGAATGGATCGTATCGAAGATGTACTCCTGCTTCTGTTTCTTTGGTCCGACGACGGTATATTTAGATTGCAGTAGGGTGATCCAACTCGATATACTATTTTTAGGAAGGGTCAATAAAGTCATGATGGTATGTGCTCCTGGTATGGCTTTTGTCTGATGGATGTTTTCGAGGATTTCTCATTAATCAAGTCGTTTCCCTCTATCTTTGTACGATGTCCCAAACGATTAGATAGCAATAGGATCACATCCAGGACGGCTCTCTCAGCTGAAGCCCTTACAGCTGGGTCCAGCTCTACATCGAAGTTAATGTTCATGGGTTGGATACCCAGAAGTGCCACTTCGCAGTTCAACTCCTTTATCAGATACTGTGCGAAGATGTGCAGTGGGAGAGAATGTGTTGAAGCGCTCAGACCGATTGAGTCATGCCAGGGTATCCACTCTATCGAACCGGGTGATTTCTCCATCTCAGCCGCATCGATGAGGATCACAAGGTCCGGCGAAAATCCTCTTAGAAGGTGGGTACAGTTTTCAGGGGCCGAACCAGCATCTACTATCAGTAAGGACTCATCTTCTTGAAGAGAAGATGCCAGTCTTCGAACGATAAAGAGACCTACAGAATCGTCCCCGCGTAGTTCATGCCCGATGCCGACAATCGCTATTCGTGGAGATGGATTATTCAGATGTAGGCGATTCAGTGTCTGCTGAAGATTCTCCAACCAAAAACTCATCCACATTTGCCTGCACTCCAAAGATAAAGCGGAAAACGTCTCCATCTAAAGCTGCTAATTCCCAGTCTGTATTTGAAAGGTCGATACAGCCTTGCCGGCAGCTATGAACGCACTGCGCACAGAAAGTACACCGATCCGCGTGGTATTCCAGAATAAAGCGTTTTTCCTTCCTATCCAGGACATGCACTTGGATCGCATTAGCAGGGCAGTCCAACCCACATAGACCACAACCCGTGCAGCTCTCAAGGTTCCATTTCAGTTTCCCACGCAATCGATTGGGAGTTCCCTTACGTTCATATGGGTATCTCTCTGTCACGGGGCGTTGAAAGAGAGAAGTTGATATATCTCTAAACATTAAACCGATTTTCACGATGCAACTCCCTTCCAGATGATCATGCCAAGCCACTGCACGAGCACCAAGAGTGTTCCATATCTCCACCATAGACCAACCGTTTGATCGATCCGAAGACGAGTAATGAGTGTCTGCAGACCCACCATAACCAGCAATAGGAGGAGGGTTTTCAGTAGGAACAGCAGAGGATTAGCCATCCCTCCCATATAGAAGCTTGCAACCAGCGTTAAGCCCACGACCAGTTCGGCACCCTTTGCCAGGCGGAATAATGCGTATCCGCGCCCGCTGTACTCGGTCATGGCGCCAGCGACGATCTCCGTCTCGGCTTCAGGCGCATCCAGCGGGGGCATTTCCAACTTACCAATGAGGCCGATCAATGCCACCAGAAAACCAATGGGTTGAGAGAGCAGCAGCCAGTGGTTTTCAGTATAGGATGTGATATCAGCAATCCGCCAACTGCCAACAACGATAGCTGGGCCAAGCAGTGAAAGCATGAAGGGAGCCTCGTAAGAAAAAAGTTGGGTGAGGGTGCGAGTGGCTCCCATCAATGAAAATCGATCTAGTGTATTTGATCCAGCCAGGCCCATACACAAAGTCAATAAGCTGAGGAGATAAACCGTGACAATGAGGTCTCCTGGGAAACTGTGGGAAGGGGGTAAACCAACAAGAGGTGTGTAAAGCGCTGCTGTAAGACTCCCTGCCAGGGCGATGATCGGCAATCCAATAAAGAGCCACGGGTTGACTCCTTCAGGAATGACTTCTTCCTTTGCCAGCAATTTAATGACATCCGCAAGTGGTTGAAACCACCTAGGACCGATGCGGTTTTGTAATTGGGCCAATAATTTCCTGTCCACCCATTCATAAGCCAGACCAAGAATGAGCAGAAAGAGACCGCCCGGGAAGATCAGAAGAGTGAAGATTTTATCGAGAATGTCCATTGTAATACTCGATTCCATACTGCCTGAGATCCTGCCAAGTCCAGATCTCAGGTGATTTTCGACGATGATCTATGATGGCCACACGATCATTGCAGGAAAAGCATGGATCAATTCCAGCCAGGATCATGGGCAGATCAGCGAGTTGATGACCGACAGCAAGTTTGAGGACGGACAGCATGTTGCAGATCGTTGGTGTGCGCACTTTAACCCTTTCAGGTGTATCGGTTCCATTGCTCTTAATGAAGTAAAAAAGTTCTCCACGGGGAGCTTCAACTCGGCTTATGGTTTCTCCTTCCTTAATGCGGCGCGGCATTCGTGTGGTAAGTTCTCCAGGGGGAAGGGTATCGAGAATCTCACGAATGATGCGGTAGCTTTCCAGCAGTTCCTTGAGCCTCACGATAAATCGTGCTTCTAGATCACCTTTTTCGACAAGGACGATGTTGACAGGATATTGTTGGTAAGCGCCATAAGGTGCTTCGACTCGAACATCTCTGGGGACATTGGAAGCGCGCGCAACGGGTCCGACACATCCCAGCACATCCGCTTGGGATCTTGTCAGAACACCGATCCCGCGCGTCCTCTGAAGAAAAGCCATATCATTGCTTACAACATCTAAATAATGAAGTGTACGTTCTTCTAAGAAAGCCAATCCTTCACGAATCGTATCTGATATTTGATTATCGATGTCGATCTTGACACCACCCAGTAAGTTGACGGAGTAATTAACACGGTTCCCACTCACATTCTCCAGAAGGTCCATGACTGTTTCACGGTCTCTCCAGCTGTACATGAAAAGCGTGTCGAAGCCTGCTTCGTGGGCAGCAACACCCAACCAGAGCAGATGGCTGTGAATCCGCTCCAGCTCCGCAACGAGCACGCGTAAAGTCTGTGCTCTTGGTGGTACCTCAACACCTGCCAATCGTTCGACACCCAAGCAGTAAGCTGTGGCATGGATATGTGAGCAGATCCCGCAAATGCGCTCCACCAGGTAGATATTCTGGACCCAATTTCGACTCTCCGTAGCTTTCTCGATGCCGCGGTGCGCATAGCCAAGCCTAACAACCGCGTTGGTAATAATTTCTCCATCGACCGTTATTCGAAAATGTGCGGGCTCCTTCAGTGCAGGATGCTGTGGTCCGATTGGGATGATAAACCGCTCGTCTTGTCGTTTACTTTCCATTGTCAGGCTCCCGATCGTGCAATGTTTTCAACACTTCTGGATTGAAATCTTTCAATAAAGGGTAGGTCTTTTCGGGCCAATCATCTGGCAGATATAGATGGTCAGGATTTCTCAAACCATGGAAGGTGATCCCAAACATTTCGGAAGCTTCTCGCTCGAAAACCTCAGCGCTTGGTATGACTGAGCAAAGGCTGGGAACGATTGCCCCATCACGTGGCACACGAAATCTTAATGTAACGATCGCTGCGGCTGTACAGAAATGATAGAGGAGTTCGCACTCTTTAGTTTCTGGACCTAAATCAAGACCAGTGATGGCTGCGAGGTAACCCAAACGTTGTACCCGAAGGCCAACGGTCATTGGAATCAAATCTTCAGAAGATCTTAAGTAGACATCCAGTCGGTTTGGTTCAGGTTTTTCGGTTCTGGTCTTCCAGACCCAGTTTTCAAAAAGCTCAGTTGCAGTGGACAGGGCTTTCTCTGTTGTGATTATCATGAATTTACCTCTGCTCTGTCTCCGTATTCATGAGAAGATGGCTCCAGTGCTCTCTCTGCAGGTTTCAGGCTGGCAAGTAATTTGTAGACGCCGTCGATGATCGCCTCTGGGCGAGGAGGACAGCCAGGGATGTAAGCATTCACAGGTATCACCTTCTCAATGCCACCACATATGTTGTAACAGCCCTGGAAGACGCCACCCGAAAGCGCGCAGGATCCAATGGCGACGACAAATTTCGGTTCCGGCATCTGTTCATAAATTCGCCTGAGTCGATCTGCCTGTTGGAGAGTGACACCTCCAGTGCACAACAAGACATCTGCATGTCGAGGACTCCCTCGCAATTTGATACCGAAACGTTCAAGATCATATCGGGGTGTTAGAGCTGCCAAGATTTCGATATCACATCCATTGCAGGAGCCGCTGTTGAAATGCAAGACCCAGGGTGAATTAATCCTGGCCCAGGTTTTGATTTCTTCCATTGTGTTTCGTAAGAAATGTCCGTTTAACCTCATTGAAAAGTTCCTCCACCACTCTGATCAACCCAGGATTAATGCCAGAAGCGCTAACATCAGGCCGGCCAGGTATAGACCAGAGATTAAAGTAAAGCCACCAGTTCCTAACACAAGTACGCCTAAATGAAGGATGGTAAAAAAGAGAGCAACAACGAAAAAAGGTCGGTAGCCGGGTGCAGCGACCTGTGTAGGGGGTGCTTCACCACTGGAGTAGGTGCTGGATTTTAAAGGTGTTGTTTGTGAAGGCCCTGCTAATGCTCGACCGATGAGATAGATGATCTCTGCTATTAAGGCATACACTAGAAAGGCGATCGGTGGGCTTAGAAGGATCTCTCTCATATGAACCTCATTCCTTTCTTGTTGGGTGACACTTCGTCGATTGAAGTGAACATCATTATGCTACCCTCCAAAGGCCAAGGCCAAGATGGAACCAGCCGGTCCGGTTAGCCAATTGAGAACGCTGGGGTAGATTCCAATAATCAAAATAGCGATGGCAAGCAGAACCAGTGGAATGGTCATCATGATGGGCAATTTACTACCGCGCTGAACCACCTCGGACGGATGAAGCCGATAGACGGTGTTCACCAAAGGTGCGTAGTAAGCCAAGGAGAAAACGCTGTTGAGTGCAGCAAAGATCACAAGGACTTCAACCAGGATATTCTCGGTTTTGAAGCCTGCAACAAAAATCTGCCATTTCGACATAAAGCCGGCCAGCGGGGGCAGACCAGCCAGACTAAGGACTGCAAGACTGAGTGTTAATGCAGCAATGGGGTATCGCCGTGCAGCACCGGCTAAATCGCTAATAGTGAGCGAATCGTGATTTCCCAATGCGATGTGAAGAGAGTAGAGAAATGCGCCTGCAGAAAGAAATGCCAATCCTTTCATCAAACCGTGAGTAAGCATGTGGAAGAAGCCCCCTTGTGCGCCGCCGGTACCGCCAAGGGAGAGGGTGATGCCAATACCCACCAACATGTATCCAATGTGAACCAGGCTCGAATAAGCCAGCAAGCGTTTAACTTGTTTCTGCTGAAGAGCCAGGAGATTCCCTATTAACATATTCAATACACCAAAACCCATCAGAATGGGGCCCCAAAGGGGAGTGATGGAGGCCAGTGAGCTCAGGGTGCGAAGCATCGCAATTAATCCTGCCTCGATCACAACTCCAGATAACATCGCACTTATTCCACTTGGAGCTTGTGAGTGTGCATCGGGAAGCCAGGTATGCAAGGGGACGAGAGCCGTTTTTACCCCAAAACCGATAATAAAAAGTGCACCGGCTGCAATAAGGATAGGAGCAGAGGATGTGCTCGATCGAATTTCATCAAAACGAAGAGTTCCTACAGAAGAGAGAACCAGGCCGATACCAATCAAGACCAGCACGGATCCAGAGGCACTCTGTACAAGGTATTTGATGCCAGCTTCAAGGGAGGCGGGCTGCTCTCGGTAGAAGGCTACAAGCAAGTAGGATGTGATCGCCATAGCCTCGAACCAGATCCACAGATTGAAAAGATCGCTGGCACAACCGAGGCCAATCATCACGCCTACCATGGCCACCAACATGGCATAATACTTATCCTGGCCAGTTTCCTTGGCAAGATAAGGGCCGGAATAGAAGGCCACAAAAGTCCCCAAAACCAAGGCCAGGGCTGCAAGCAGCAAACTTAATCCATCCAACCGGAGTGAGACCGTGCCATATGTGAATTCTGCAGAACCGTGAAGGTTTAAATCGTGAGAGGAGAGAGCGAATGGGATCCATGAAGCCGCCAAAGCCACGAATCCACCCCAATAAGCCCAACTTGTACGTCTTAATCTTATCCCTATCTGTCCGATGAGGTAGATCAAGGGAGAGGAGAGTAGGGGGAGTGCTATTAACCAAAGGAAGGTAGGAGTGTTCATGTCATGCTCCCCATGCCAGGATGATGAAAAGGATGACTAATCCACCGAGAATGCCAGCGATGTTCCAGCTTAGAATTCCGGTTTGTGTATAGCGAAATACTGCTGCTACGGACTGAATCCTCTTTACGATTTGCGCGTTAACCCAATCGAAACCGAGGCCATCTCTCGCGAAATTCGAGACGGGTCGGAGCAAGTCTGTTATTGCTTGGAAGGAGTTATGGAAACGCCAAGCCGATATACCCAGTAGGATCACGAAAACAGCTAACCAGGTTTCAGGTGTTTTGAAAAGTCCCACAGCCATCTCAAAGGTCTGAGTAGGATGAAGGTTGTGGAAAGGTAATGTCTCTAACAGTTTCTGACTAAATGGACCGGCGAGCAGCCAGGTGGTGAAGGTCCCCAAAGACAGTAGACCCAGTGAAATGCGCATGGCTATGGGTGCATCATGAGCGGGCTTCAACTGAGCAGGCTGATTGTAGAAGACGAGGGAGATCATTCGAGCGGTATAGAGAGCGGTGATACCGGCGACGAACAGCATGCACCAGTATGCCCATCGCGGTCCCAGGGAAAATCCATCTTCAAGGATCAACTCTTTACTGAAGAAACCATTTGCCAACGGAAGACCTGCCAATGCCAGAGAACCGATGATAAATACTGTTCGTACGAAAGGCATTTTTTCCGCTAATCCACCCATGCTGTACATGTTGCGTGTTCCAACAGCATGGATGACGGCCCCTGCACTTAGAAATAACAGTGCTTTGAACACGGAGTGGCTCAGAAGATGAAATTGACTGGCGAAGATCGCTCCAACTCCGATGGCATAGATCATATAACCCAATTGACTGATCGTGGAGTAAGCCAAGACTCGTTTGAGATCTGTTACCACCAAAGCCATGACAGCAGCCAATAATGCTGACAGCAGACCAACGATGACAACGCTTGTTTTCCAGCCAGGCACACTTTCAAAGGCCGGGTAGAAGCGAGCCAAAAGGTAAACACCTGCATTCACCATTGTCGCTGCATGGATAAGAGCGGTTACAGGTGTGGGTGCTTCCATGGCATCTGGCAGCCAGGTGTGTAGAGGCACTTGTGCGGACTTCGCTATAGCAGCCGCCAGAAATCCAAAGGCGATCAGGGCCAGGATTCCCGAAGGCAAATTTTGAGCATTTTCAAGAAGCTCACTGATCTGGTAGGAACCCAGGTAGGCATAGGAGATAAGCGCTCCTGCTAGAAGTCCAATGCCTCCAAATTGGGTGACGATGAGAGCCTTGATGCCACCTGCAACCGCTTTTGGATCATCATTATGG
>MGNI01000042.1:16970-19244 GCA_001795115.1 Chloroflexi bacterium RBG_16_48_8
ACAGAAGGCTGTAATCTCCCAAAAGAAGAACATAAACAATAGACTTCCCGATAATCCCAATCCCGCCATGGCTCCAATGAAAAGCAAAATAAGTGAGTAGTATCGACCTAATTGCTCTTGATCTTGCATGTAGCTGATGGAGAAAATGACGGCTAAACTACCTACAACAGTGGCAATGGCTGCCAGAAAAACTCCAAGCCCATCTGGGATTAAGGTGAATGTACCGAAGATATTTCCCATGGGTATCTGGATAACAGCCACATCACTGCTATAGAAGATCAATCCGATAGATGCGACTCCTGCGAGCACGGCAAAAATCGATGCCAGCATGTGTTGCGCCCAGGCATGTCTATCGCCTATCCACCAGACGAGCAACCCTCCCAGCCAGGGCAGACAGATCGTTAGCAGAATTAAATAGCTCGCCATTGTTTAGCCTCGCAAGTTTGAAAGTTGCTTGATGTCCAACGTGCCCATTCGCCGTCTGACCTGGATGGCTAAAGCCATTCCCACCACCGCTACTACGGTGTCGGCAACAATAACAGTGATGGCAATACTCTGACCGAGGTTCACCTTGTTGCTGATGCTGGCTGCTGTGATGAACCCAAGCAGAGCTGCCTTAACGAGGATTTGAAGGGCGATCACAATTTTTATCAGGTTGCGGCAAGCCAGGAGCCCATAAAAGCCGACGCCCAGTAATCCAACAATTGCGAAGATCCCGATGTTCGTTACTGATAGATCCATCCTTTACCCTCTTAATACCTTTCTGCCTTCTAAACAGGCGGGGATGACAGCTTCATGGTGATTGGCCGGAAGTCATTTGACAAACAGCGAACGTAAAACCTGGCCAATCACTTAAGCAAACCTCCATTCAGGCAATTCATTTTATTAAAATACTTTCGGCGGTTTGCCTGGGTGATTGGCCGGAAGTCATTTGACAAACAGCGAACGTAAAACCTGGCCAATCACTTAAGCAAACCGCCATTCAGGCAACTCATTTTATTAAAATATTTTCGGCGGTTTGCCTAGAACCTCTCCAACTTCGCGGATAGCTGTTTTCCCTCATGGTAAGCGATCGCTAGGAAACCCCCTTAGATGCGTCAGTCTCCTTCATTCCTTCTTGTCCGCGGGGAAGGTGTATTCCATGGGTTGAATCATCACTTTCCCTTACAAGCTCAGCCAAACCCTCTTGACGCTTGGCGATGAATTCTTCTGCCATAGGTCTTTCCAAGGGAGGTTTAACCTCAGCTAATAAACCAAGCAAGCCGAGGACACCCGCGAAAATGAGGATCATTTGTGTTATTACATCCAATCCGCGTTGTTCCCAAAGAACCGTACTAAGAGGAGGTTCGGGTGGTAAGGATTTCATGGTACTTTGTGGAAAGCTGTACCAACCCAATAGAAGCATAAAAGCGATGACCAATCCGAAGGTCAACACTCTTGGGATGATCACTGGTGCAACGATCGATTCTTCACCTGCCACACCGATTGCGAAAACCAGCAGTACCGTAACCAATCCAGCACCAACACTCAACTCGATCACCGCAACCTGATGTGCCCCCATTTGAAAAAAAAGGATAGAGAGCAACGCACTGACACCTGCTAACCAGATGGATGAGAGGATGAGTTTCTTAGAGCGTACAGATTGGATTGCGCATATCAAAATTGCAATGAAAAGCACCAAGTTGGCCATTTATTTCTCCAATCAACTTCACCCCTTTAACGGATCAGTGCATTCTTACGATCTAACCCTCCGCGCTGTCTCTCAATGCTTAACTGAAATGGTGATCTGAATCGCTCTTGATCTCCAAAAGTCTCTCTTTCTCCATAAATTGTTTCCACAGCAGAGGGAGATGTATCCTGACCCAGGCCTGGCCATTCTCATATTCCTTAGTGGAAATAGCATAGAAATCAGCCATTGCCGCAGGGTCATTCGTATCTACATGTAGGAATCGAGCGTCTGCGAGATCTCCTTCCAGGTTAAAACGACCATCATATCGAGAACCATCGGGCATGGTTGCGCAGCGCAATTTGTATGCCTGGGCTAACTGTTCTTCTATGACATCCAGAATGCCCTGAAGGTTTGCTTGATTTAAGAAAGCCCCTTTTAGATTGGCTCCCGACAACAATGCGAAACGGAGGTTGGTCCTGTTTAACCGCGTTTCTTCCAGATTGGCACCACTCAGATCTACACCCTGTAATTTCGCCAAGTTCAGGTCTGTATTCTTTAAATTAGCACCACTCAGGTCTAAACCTTGAAGATTCACATAACGCAAG
>MGNI01000043.1:0-129 GCA_001795115.1 Chloroflexi bacterium RBG_16_48_8
TTCAACATACTGAACAGCCCATGGACTTGGCTTTCCTGAATGGCATTCTAAGTTCAGAGACCTTTCCACCCAAAGATCCTTGGCTTTCGGGATATGCCATTTCCTATTATTATTTTGGTTATGTCCTCC
>MGNI01000043.1:359-574 GCA_001795115.1 Chloroflexi bacterium RBG_16_48_8
TGGGAACAACCTCTAACGAGCGAATCGACTTCTACCTTCTGGACATGGCTAAACATCGAGAGGTTGGTCAATCCTCCATTCAATGCTACAACGTGGATCCCCAATCGCCATTGGTGGTGGTGGCAGGCATCCAGAGTGATTTATGACGTCAACTTGGAAGGTAGTAGTATTGAAATGATCGATGAATTTCCATTTTTCAGCTTCCTGCTGGCGGA
>MGNI01000043.1:719-3286 GCA_001795115.1 Chloroflexi bacterium RBG_16_48_8
GCAGTGCTCGTTTTCATGATCGGTTTTTTCAATGCAATAGCGATATTGGTTATGGGGGGAGAGCAGGCCGAGGCATTCCAATCAACAATAAAAATATTTTTCATAGGGTGTATTCTGGGAATCGTATTTGGTATTTGGGGGCTTATTGCTCTGGGGCGCTTGGAAGTAGCCCTTCCAGAGAAGGAATTCTGGATTGGGGCTTGGGTATTCGGTGCACTAGCTTTCCTGAACACTTGGGATTTTCCGTTCTATCTTAGTCTTTTATTCCTAGTTATTTTATGGCATCAATGGAATAAAGAGGGATGGGCGTTTCTGAAACGGTTTTTCACAACCGCATTTGGTTTGATCGTCACAGGTATACTTTTCTACCTCCCTTGGTATCCAACCTTTAGTTCGCAAGCGAGTGGCATTCTACCCAATCTCATCTTCCCCACACGCTTTATGCAGTTCTTCATCATGTTTGGGCCACTTATTGTTCCAATTTTCGTGTGGCTGGTATGGATGGTGGTCATTGAACATCCGATCGAACGAAAACGGGCACCGCTCTTGGTGGCTATTCTTGTTCCCCTTGGATTATTTCTTCTTTCGCTGTCTTTAGGGATCGTCGCTTACCTCATCATCCGGGATGACCCTATTGTGAGTGGAGAGGTCTTCAATCATCTCGGTTTACCTGGTCTTGACCCGGGAGATGCATTCCGAGAGGTCATGGCTGCAGCCTTTTCACGAAGGTTGTATGGCTCCTGGACAGTAATCCTTCTGGCCATGATGTTATTCATGATTGTGGGTCTCGTCATCCAACATAAGTTAAAAACGAATGCACCGAAAGAGGAGCCCGATCATCAGAGGATTTTTGTTATTTTCTTGATTGGCATTGGAACTTTGCTTGTCCTCGGGCCAGAGTTTGTATATCTTAAGGATTCCTTCGGACATAGAATGAACACGATTTTCAAGTTTTACTATGCGACATGGATTTTGTGGGGCTTATCTGCTGCCTATGCTGCAATCCAGCTCTGGCCTAAGAGGTGCACAAGGAAAGCATTCTTGCGATCCCTCGTCATGTTTCCCCTGCTGGTAGGGCTTTTGTACCCTGCAATCGCGGTGTGGACCAAATCCAATCAGTTTCAATCGACCTATGGTCCGACATTAGATGGAATGGCCTACCGAGAAATAAGCAGTCCTGATGAGTACGAAGCCATCCAATGGATCAATGAAAATCTCGAAGGTGGGATTATCGCTGAGGCAGTGGGCGGCAGTTATACCAATTACGCACGAATTTCGACTCACACGGCATTATCCACACTGCTGGGCTGGCCAGGACATGAGCTTCAATGGCGAGGCGGGAGCGAGGAACAGGGAACTCGGCAAAGCGATATCGAAAATTTATACACTACACGCTCCTGGCAAGAGGCCAAGAATATCATCGATCAGTATGGAATTGATTATGTCTACGTTGGACCCCTTGAGAGGAGTACCTATAAGCCTTTTGATGAACGGAAACTCTCAGTATTTATGGATGTGATTTTTGAGAATGATGAGGTAACCATCTTCGCGGTAAAAGACGATGGAGTTGGCCCATGAACTCCTTCCGTCTGAATCTAAAAATGGGGACTCTCCTTTACCTGGTCATCGTGGTTTTGGCTGTGCTTCTACGCTTGATCAACTTGGGGACTTTTCCTCTTACGGATGAGGAGGCGTTAGCGGCATTGATGGCTGCGCAAGGGACTTCTCATGAATCCCTCTATTACCTTGAAACCCCAACTTCTGCACCCCAACCTTCCTATGAGGTCCTAACACGGATTGTTTTTCAAATTTTAGGTGCAGATGATTTCCTTGCCAGGATCATCCCATCCATGGCAGGAGCCGCGCTGGTTCTCACTCCACTCTTGGCAAGGAAGAAGATCGGATGGGGGCAGACAGCTGTGATGGGGTTTCTGCTGGCTGTCTCTCCCGTTTTTGTGACCATTTCCCGCACAGCATCGGGAGTATCACTCTCTGTCTTGGGTGTGATGTCCTTCTGCATGGCCATCCTGGGGTGGAGCGCAGAAAATGGCCGTAGGAATTTGACCATCGCTGCCATTGGTTTAGGTTTATCCCTGAGTTCAGGGCCATACATTTTTACTGCCCTTCTTATTTTTGGATTAAGTCTGCTTCTTTGGAGACTCCTCGGTTTTCAATCTCGTGCTGATATCCGATTGGACTTCGTCCCATTGAAAAATCTGTGCCAAAACATCTGGATCGTTGTGGCAGCGATGATTGTATTAGTGACAGGCCTAGGGTGGACCCTGGATGGACTATCGGGCTTTTTCGATTCGATAGCTTTTTGGATAAGAGGCTGGAGCTTGGGAAGCCACTTTGCCAGCTTAACACTTCTGGTGATGATCCCAACTTATATGCCGTCATTGTCCCTCCTGGGTATTCTTGGGAGTTGGAAAGGATTCCGAAAGAGGGAAAAAGGGAGTTTATTGGCAGTTATCTTAGCTGTAGTGGGGTTGGTTGTGGTCATGCTTTATGTGGGTCGTCAACCCCATGATCTTGTGTGGATTGCGTTACCTCTTTCCTTTTTGGGA
>MGNI01000043.1:3359-6325 GCA_001795115.1 Chloroflexi bacterium RBG_16_48_8
GTTGTCCTGTTGGCATTTATGGCGTACTTACAATTCTCCACCTTGGTTTCTCAGGACGAGATCATCGATCCTGTGGTAGCTTGGATGACACCACTAGGTTTTTTAGTGTTCATCTTCGTCATCTTTTCATTTTTTGGTTTGGGTTGGGATTGGCCTACAGCCAGGCTGAGTATAATTCTAGCGGCGCTTCTCTTGGTACTCTTTTTAAGCATCTCATCTTTGTGGCGTCTTAATTTTAATCGGAATGTGCTAACCGCCACAGAATTATGGAGAAGTAAGATACCCTCTCCTGGGTTGGGTTTATTGATGAAAACCCTGGAAAGCACGTCTCAAACCACAGACGGTACAGATCATGGTTTAAGGATTGAGCTTGTTAGTGAAGCGCCTTTTTCTCTTGTCTGGGCCTTGAGAGATTTTCAACCTCCAGAAGGGTCAGCGATGGATGAGGGCGGGGGTTCTCCGATCGTGTTGGTCTCGAAGTCGGAAGAAAATTTGGTCCTCCAGGATGATTATATTGGCCAAACCATCGCGATTGGCGAAGAATGGGGGTGGAATTCGGCTTTACCACCTGAATTCTTCAAGTGGTGGGTGAAGCGACAGCCGCCGGTATTGCTCGAACAATGGCTAGTTCTGGTCCGACAGGATCTGGTTTATCTCGAGGAAAATTGAGGGAAATTTTCATTGAGGGGATACATTTTGGAAGAAGAGAAGCCGTTCGCTAAAAGAATCGCCATTGATGGACCAGCAGGATCGGGTAAATCGACCATCGCAAAGCGGATTGCTGAGATTTTAGGCTATCTCTACTTCGATACAGGTGTAATGTATCGAGCCGTGACCTTGGCGGCGATAGATCAAGGTGTCGATATTAATAATGAAGAAGAGGTAACATCCATCGCTCAACTCGTCAATATTGATATTCAACCTGCAAGAATTGAAGATGGTCGAGCTTTTACTGTTCTTTTAGATCATGAGGATGTCACGTGGAAAATCCGATCCCCTGAAGTTGAAGCCTTTGTCTCTCAAGTATCTGCATATTCAGGTGTGCGACAGGCTATGACCATTCGCCAGCGAGAGATTGGATTGAGAAACAACGTTGTCATGGCAGGCAGAGATATTGGAACCGTGGTTCTTCCAGAAGCCGATTTGAAGGTCTATCTGGATGCCAGTGTGGAGGAGCGAGCCAGAAGGAGGTATCAAGAAAGCCTTTCGAGGGGAGAGGAGACCTCTTACGAAGAGGTATTGAACTCCATGAGGACCAGAGATTATGTTGATTCAACTCGAGATCACGCACCCTTAAGAGCAGCCGAGGACGCAACGGTGATCGACACAACATACATGGATATTGAAGAGGTGGTGAGAAAAGTCTTTGAATTGGTAATAGGCACTGTTCCAAAATCCTGATTTCGATCAGGAAATCGGGACTTTCCCATCGATTTTGTGTTAATATGGGTGGAGGAAACGATCACTCGATCATTGCATTGAAATGGTTCCATGATCTTCTTTAAAAAGGGCAGGCGGGCAATGGGATTGTTGGTCAAAGAGAAGAGCGAAAAAGCGCATTTAACTCGATATGATCACCAGCGATTTGAATTGCGGCGCAAACTATGTCGTTTTTTGCTTCACCAAATCGCATTTCGCTTCCTGGCAAAAATTGACAGGATTGAAGGTTTAGAGAACGTCCCTCCCAAAGGTCCTGGGATTGTAATGATCAATCACATCGCCTTTGTTGATCCAATGGTTGTTCTGGCTTATTTACCGCGCAATGTTGTGCCTCTGGCGAAAATCGAAGCCTTTCATTATCCTGTGATTGGAATTTTCCCAAAAATATGGGCTGCCATACCTGTCATGAGAGAAGGGTTTGATCGGGAAGCCATCAAACAAGCCTTAAGGGTGCTTGAGGCAGGTGAATTGTTGTTAATGGCTCCAGAAGGTACTCGCAATCCAAGCCTGCGGGATGCCAGGGAAGGAGTTGCCTATTTGGGTTCGAAATCCGGTGCTCCCATCATACCCGTTGTGGTTACAGGAACAGAAGGATTTCCTTCTATCAGCCCTTCACGTTGGCGTGGAGCAGGGGCTCTCATCCAAGTGGGTTCTCCGTTCCGCTTTCTGCCCAAGTCGAAGCGATTGGATCGACAGATGCTCAAGCAGATGACAGATGAATCTATGTATGTCCTGGCGCGAATGCTGCCAGAACATCGCCGAGGAGAGTATTCGAATCTCGAAGCGGCTACAACCGAGATGATTGAATTTCTCTAATCTCATGAATTGGTAACGACCATCCAATGAAGAGCATCTGGCTTCGTCGATCCCATAAAAGAGGGCAGAGCGAAGCCTGTTAAGGAAGCAGGCGGGGTTCAGGGATTTTCCCCCAAGATGGGTTTTATCTGCGTATTGATAACATCCGACAAGATGGCCAGCAGCATATTGCAAGATTTATCATGAGTTGAGATATTTCAATTGGGCGTCTTTCCATTTCATCAGGTAAGGTAGTGACTAGCATGTTGCGACTTTTCGTTTGAATTGAGTGCATCCATTTGATGCTGCAGACTTCCTTCGGTGAGGAGGTGTGGAGGAGATGGATGAAATGTCGATGAAAAGATACCTTATAGGAGAAGAATATCAAAAAAAATCTTTTATTAGGTGTCTATTCTTGAATAGTACCCAGGTTTAAGCTTTGCCCCATCCCATTGACATGAATAAAACCATTTAGGACAGCCCCAATTCCCATCTTGGAATTACGTAATGCAATTTTTCTTGGAATCCAAGCTTCGAAATAATGTCTAAATCATAATCCTTTATTTCTTGTATAATTGAAAGTTGCTGAAAGCAAGAAATCCTTAGTCTAAAAGGAACAAGGAGGTGAAAATTCGAAGAGATGGTTTCGAAGGGGTAAGCGCAAGGCCCTCTTTACTTGAGGGTGACGAGGCGGGGGTTTCCTACCGCAGGGTAGGATTAACCACATCGTT
>MGNI01000043.1:6334-10300 GCA_001795115.1 Chloroflexi bacterium RBG_16_48_8
CATTAGCGTAAAAGTGGGAAAATCGAAAGATCAGCGGATGCCCCCCGGACACGCCACAGTCCGAACCCTTCCATTAATAGATCTCCATGTAAAAAGCTAGCCTGGTAACAGGAGGACAACAGCAGGGAGAAGTGGCCTTACCTGAGGAATTCACATAACGGAGGCGCACTATGTGCGGTATCGTGGGCTATATTGGCGCGCGGGATGCTTCTGAGATCATCCTGGAAGGATTACGACGGCTCGAGTATCGGGGATATGATTCCGCGGGTTTGGCCGTGATCCAGGATGGTAGTGTTGAAATCAGGCGTGATGCTGGAAAGCTCAGTCGTTTGGCATCCCTTTTAGAATCGGATCCTGTCTATGGGCATGTCGGTATTGGCCACACGCGTTGGGCGACTCATGGAGAACCAAGTGCTAGAAATGCACATCCCCATATCAGTGCCACAGGCAATGTGGTCATTGTCCATAACGGTATTGTTGAGAACTTTCTCTCCTTGAGAGATGAACTGGCTTCAGAGGGAATTGAGTTTCGATCTGATACCGACACCGAAGTCATTGTTCAATTCGTTGACCGTTATCTTGAATCGGGTCATGATCTCATAGAAGCTACACGCCTGACCCTGGATCACCTGGAAGGAGCACATGGTATTGTCCTGCTCTCAACTCGCGAACCGGACAAAATTGTAGCTGCACGTCTGGGGAATGCGGGAGGGGTTGTCATCGGAAAAGGCCAGGATGAAATGTTCATCGCCTCTGATATCCCTGCTATTCTTGAGCATACGAGAGATATGATCTTTTTGGAGCCTTCACAGATGGCTGTGGTGACACAAAATGATTTCCAGGTCTTTACGCTCGAAGGGGAACCAATCTCTGCTGAAATTCACACGGTTGCTTGGGACCCTGTTTCTGCAGAAAAAGGGGAATATAAACATTTCATGCTCAAAGAGATCTTTGAGCAGGTCCGTTCCGTGACAAACACGATCGGTGGCCGAGTTGAATTCGATAATGGCAGCAATATTATTTTGCCTCAATTGAACCTGGCTCCTGATTTCGCACAGCGGATCAAACGTCTCATCATTACCGCTTGCGGGACTGCCGCACACGCCGGGATGGTGGGGAAGATCTTGATTGAGCATATCGCCAGAATTCCAGTTGAGGTGGATATCGCTTCTGAGTTTCGATATCGAGACCCATTGGTAGATGAGGATACGGTCGTCCTCGCCATCAGCCAATCGGGCGAGACAGCCGATACTCTGGGTGCCATGGCAGAGGCAAAAGCCAAGGGCGCTACGTTGTGGAGCATCGTGAATGCAATTGGTTCACAGGCCATGAGGATGGCGGATGGCTCGATAGGGATGCAGGCAGGGCCCGAGATCGGCGTGGCTTCTACGAAAGCATACACGGCACCGTTGATCGATTTATATATGTTGGCGGTGTTGCTCGCAGACCAACGGGGAGTGATCGATGAGAAACGCAAGCGGGAGTTAGTCCACGCTCTTCGCTTGATACCTGATTTGATTGGCAAGTGCCTTGATCGAGTTGAGCAGGTCGAGAGGATCGCTTGGCATTTCAAAGATATCTCTCACTGTTTATACCTTGGTCGAGGGATCAATATGCCCACGGCCTATGAAGGTGCTTTGAAGCTGAAAGAGATCTCTTATATCCATGCCGAAGCTTATCCTGCTGGAGAAATGAAACATGGCCCCATCGCACTCATCGATGAAGACATGCCTGTCGTCGTTATTGTGCCGAAAGATCCTTGGTACGAGAAAATGCTCAGCCAGATCGAACAAACCAAAGCACGAGGGGGGATCGTGGTCGCTGTAGCGACAGATGGAGATGAGATTCTTCCCAATATCGCAGATCACATTCTCTGGGTCCCAGAGACCCCTTGGCTGTTGAGCCCTGTCACAACCATCATTCCACTACAATTGTTGGCTTACTATATTGCCGTGCTGCGGGGTGCAGATGTGGATCAACCCCGTAATCTTGCCAAAAGCGTGACGGTAGAGTGAGGGTGATGGATCATGCACGTATGGATAGATCAAAATTCGTAAAGTCGCCTGGTACTAAGTTCGTTTAGGATGCATAGTATAGTAGGGGCGGCTGATCGGTCGCCCCTATCGTGTAGTTCAAAGGCTTGTGGGAAAAAGGATGATTACTGTCCTGCCTTCCATTCCTCGAAACAGCTATTGTCTTCTGGTTATTAGCCTTTCTGGCAACCCTGTTTCTCCCAACTCCGACACTTGGCAGTGTGTAATGAATCGTCATTATTTCTACAACGATGTTCTGAATATGTCTTTCAATTGATGATCTAAAGTCTCTGCCGATGTTGTCGGCAGTTTGCAGGTAAATCCTTCACACAGGTAGGCTGTAGGTCTGCCATCGATCAAAACTCGATTTTCCAATAAGCTTGGTTTTGGAGAACGATCAGGCATTCCACCTGCAATGACCATTCGAGGCAGATAGTGATAGTGTGCAACTTTCTTCAGGGGATAAAATCCTTCCATTTCCCATGTTCCCATAAGAGCCAATTGGAGTTCTGGTCCAAGGGCGATGTCGATTTCGCATAGCCACCCTGCAAAGGCAGTTGGATGGCAGCGAGCATTCTCCTGCATGGCACGAACTGCTCTCTCGGCTGGATTGACATATCGTGCTTCTCCTGTGAGCGCTGCTAAACGCAACAGGAGTGATACAGCTAATGTATTCCCACTTGGGGTGGGGCTGTCCTGCAGAATTTTCAGATGTGCGATCAGTTTCTCGTGATCATTGCGTGTATCGAAGAAACCACCGTTCGAATCAGTGAAATGGTCTAAGATCTCCTCCCTTTGGTCAACTGCAGCTTGATACCAACGAGGATCGAAATCTACCTGATAGAGTTCAAGTAGAACGAGGCCTAATGCAGCATGGTCTTCCAGGTAGGCAGTATACCGAGCCGATCCTTTGCGCCAGGAGCGCATCAAACCATCCTGGCTAATTAATTCATTAAGAAGGAAGTTAGCCAGTTGCTGGGCGATCCTTTTCTCTTGCTCTGAATCCAAAATGCGTGAAGCCACACTTAGAGTTGAAAGCACCATGCCATTCCAGGAAGTTAGAATTTTATCGTCCAACCCAGGCAAACCGCCGAAAGTATTTTGATAAAATGAGTTGCCTGAATGGCGGTTTGCTTAAGTGATTGGCTAGGTTTTACGTTCGCTGTTTGTCAAATTACTTTCGGCCAATCACCCAGGTCGAATGCGTTTTTCTCGAAAGGTCAGAAGCTGAGAATTTGCATCCATCAAATCTTGAGCAATTTCTTCTTCAGAAAGGTCGAAAGTTTGCGATAATGTTTTGAGATCCTTCGCATGGTAAGGGATATTTCGCCCCTCGAAGTTGCCTTCTTGGGTTAAGCCGTAGGCTTGGATGACCTTCTCGGATAGCTGTGACTCCATAAGAGCCTCATGGACCTCATTCAGCCTCCAGAGGTAGAAAATACCTTTTTCACCTTCAGAATCAGCGTCCAGGGAGGAATAAAAGCCTCCTGAAGAATCGCGCATTTCTCTCTTCAGGAAGGAGAGGGAATCGACAGCAATTTGTCGGAAGGAAGGATCTTAGGTAATTTGCCATGCGTAGAGATAGGAGCGTATCAAGAGCGTATTGTCATAGAGCATCTTCTCGAAATGTGGAAGCAACCACTGGTTGTCCACAGAGTAGCGATGGAAGCCTCCCCCGATCAGATCGTACAATCCACCCCTTACCATGCTTCTTAATGCATGCGTAGCCATATCGAGTGCCAGTTTATCTCCACTGCGATGATAGCGTCGCAATAAGAACTCAATAACCATCGATTGTGGAAATTTTGGTGCATTTCCCCATCCTCCATCCTTCCAATCATATTTTCGGAAGAGAGCTTCAGCAGCATGATCAAGGACATCAGGCAGGATGTGCTCTGTTTCAGGAAGCAAATTTGGGACCCTGGAGATTTGA
>MGNI01000043.1:10308-14231 GCA_001795115.1 Chloroflexi bacterium RBG_16_48_8
TTTCCATCAAGCGGGTTCGATCCTCTTTCCATAGTTTAGCAATCTGCTGCAGCACTTCCCTAAAAGAAGGCATGTTGAAGCGTGGCACTGGGGGAAAATAGGTGCCGCCATGGAAAGGCCTACCCTCAGGTGTAAGAAAAACCGACATCGGCCAGCTCCCTTGGCCTGTAATGGCAACAACCGCAGCCATGTCCAGGGCATCCAAGTCGGGACGTTCTTCTTGGTCTACCTTGATATTGATGAATTCTTCATTCAATAATCTTGCTGTCTCTGGATCCTCAAAGGATTCATGCGCCATGACATGGCACCAATAACATGCTGCATATCCGATACTGAGGAAAATGGGCTGATCTTTTTCTTTCGCCCGATCAAGTGCTTCCTGTGTCCAAGGATACCAATCTACTGGATTATGTGCATGTTGCAGAAGATAAGGGGGGGTCTCATTTGCTAGCCGATTTGGCATTTCATTCTCCAGACCTGAATTCCTTGGATGTTGCTTTGTTTCTTTAGTGTCGAATGAGGGGGTTATATGGGGCGGCAGTGCCAGCCCATTCAGTCAAAATCCTCATCCATGCTGGTTAGATCAACTTGTTTTCTTGGATTGAATCCATCCCAGAGATCTTATATGAAGCTGATTGGAAATGGTAAAATGGTTGGAATGACTTTTCGAATGCTTCTACTGCGCTGGATACCAGCAATTTCCATCATGGGGCTGATCTTTTTCTTCTCCTCTTTACCGAGCGAAAGCATACCCTATTACGGCGAGTTCGATTATGTCATAAAAAAGGGTTCTCATGCCCTTGGATATGGTCTCCTGGGGTTGTCCTACTATTATGCCCTTCCTCGCAGTCTGTCATGGAAGTATCGATGGCTGCTAGCATTGATCATGGCACTTCTATTTTCTTTAAGCGACGAATATCATCAGTCTTTCGTACAAGGTCGCAGCTCTAGTCTTGGGGATGTAGCCATTGATGGATTTGGCGCTATGGTGGCGCTTTTTCTTGGTGCCGGTTACTCATCGAACTCGAGATCTAGATCTAAACGGTAATCCTCTTCCCAGGCCTCTCCTGGCGTAATTTCAATTTCACCAAAACCTTCTTTTTGTTGAACAATGACCTGGTGCTGCTTCACCAGTTCAAGAACGGCCAGGAATGATATGACGATCTCGAGCCTTGATTTTGCTGTTGTAAGAAGGACACCAAATGTTGTGCGACCTTTCTCTCGGAGCTCATCAACAATAACTCTAATCCTATCGCGAATATTGATCGAAAGGGGTGCTACCACATCATTCAAAGGGGCGATCTGTGGACGGGAAGAGAGTGTCTCAAAGTACGCCTGAAAGAGATCCTCGATCGTGTAACTTTCCATATCCAAATTAAGCTTTCTTTGGGGGGCGGGAGCAATCCGAAGATAGGTTCGTAAACCAGATTTCTCACGTTCGGAGAGAAGATCAGCTACTTGTTTATATTTTTTGTATGCGATGAGCTGCATCGCCAGCGCTTCACCAGGATCCTCCTCGCCGACTTCGCGCTGGGGAGGTCTGGGTAGAAGGGCTTCGGATTTGATCTGAAGCAATTGCGCGGCAATGATGAGAAAACTGGAAAGATCTGCCAAGTCATGCTGGGAGGCATGAGCCAAATAGCCAAGGTATTGGTCAGTGACCTGTGCTAATGCGACCTTGGTAATATCCAATTCTGCTTTTTTGATTAAGTCCAGCAAAAGGTCAAGTGGACCCTCATAGACCGGCAGTTGAATAACATATTGAGCTTCAAGCACTTGCTCACCTGAAAAGGAACCAGATCAATACAATACTGATAATGATCAAAAGACTGATGATTAATGCGATCGTATAAACAATTCTATTTTCTTTAGATTGACGTTTTTTTTGTTCTGCAATGTCTATTTCTCTCCTTCGATCAATCTCTTGGAGACCCTGCAGACGAAGCTGTGAGGCATGTTCTTCAGCCAACTTGATTTCCCCTGCCTGTGATTGTACTTTTCTGAGCCAATGTGGTCCTCCAACAGTATCTTGGCGGTGGATCACCTGGGCGATTACTGACAATGGTTCACCACAATCAGGGCAAACTTCTGCTTCGGTATTATTTATCCAACCGCAGGAGGGACAGACTAGTGGCATCCCTTTAAAAGATGATCCACAATAACTGCACTTCAATTCTCCCTTTTGCACGATGCTCAATCGAGGTGCTGTACAGGCTGGGCAAGCTGGAGTATCCACATCTTGACTCCTTGTATAAGGGTTGAGAACCACTGTTCTCACCATGGGTGTACATGGAGCAGTGGGTCTTGGAGTACCTCTTGGATTATACCTCGATGGCTGAAAGTATACCGGTGGTATACTTTTGAAGTTCGTCTTCGAGCCATGAATAGACAAACTCAGAATGTATTTGTTTCGGAGGGAGATATGGCAGAGGCTACTGTGACTTGGCTTCAAGATCAAATCTTCGTTGGGACAGGTAGCACGAAGCACTCCGTTGTGCTCTCATCTCAT
The DNA here is from genome assembly GCA_001795115.1 of Chloroflexi bacterium RBG_16_48_8. GTDB lineage: Bacteria > Chloroflexota > Anaerolineae > Anaerolineales > E44-bin32 > MGNI01. The sequence continues at coordinate 12,818 of MGNI01000043.1, forward strand.
GGCAAAGAGGGAGGTGTTGGTATGAAACCTTCCGAATTGATGCTGGTTACACTCGCAAGCTGTACTGCAGTAGATATCGTCAATATTTTTGAGAAGATGCGGACTCCCTTGTCTGGATTGGAAATTCGTATTCATGGGAGCAGGATGTTGATTCACCTTGGAAGTATTCAAAAATCCAATTGTCCTATCGAATTAAAGGGGATGGGATAAAAGAGCAAGCAGCGAAACGAGCTATAGAGCTCTCAGAGGAAAAGTACTGCTCTGTGGGAGCATCACTTCGAGGACATGTCGATATCGATTATGATTTTGAGATCGTTCCTGAGGGGAATTAGTACATATCCTTATTCGAACATTCCCAATGTAAATTGACGATTAGATCCTTTGGATATGGTAAGATTGCTTCTGCAAAATTAAATTGGGAGAATGAGATGATAAATGAACCAATCCATGTAAGCGACGCCGCCTTTGAGAAGGCTGTCTTGAAGTCAGAACTGCCAGTTATTGTTGATTTCTGGGCTCCGTGGTGTGGACCCTGTAAAATGGTTGATCCAATCCTGAAGAAAATCGCAGCAGAATATGCGGGAAAACTGATTGTGGCTAAGGTCAATACCGATGAATATCCCCAATGGGCGCAACAATACGGTATTCAGGGTATTCCAACCATGTTGTTCTTTACCAAGGGTAATCTCGTCCATCAACAGGTAGGAGCCGTTCCGGAGCCTTTTGTCCGTGATATCGTAACGGAGTTCCTTAATGTTTCCACAGATAAAGCAGAGAAATAGTTCCTGCACAAGCATTTGATGAGAATAAACAGAAGATAAGAGCCTCCTAGGAGTTGAGCTCAATCCGAGGAGGTTTTTTCTTTTGCATCAGAGGTTCTCTATAATAATCCTTTTTATTTACCCTTTGAGGACGCTCCCCAAATCAGTCCTTCCAGCTTGCGCAGCACACGTAAAGCGAAGGATCTAAGCCGTGCCAGGAAGACCATGATCATCCATCTTACTTTTCGAATAGGAGTGAGTTCTGCTTCGGGTTTGATCCACTCCATGACTAATGCTCCCCAGGTCAGCCCAGCACCAAATCCGACCAGAACAAGATGATCCCCAGGATGGATACGATTCTGGTCTAGTGCATCACAAACAGCGAGGGGAATGGAGGCAGAAGAGGTGTTCCCATACTTATCGATGTTCATCATGATGCGATCCATGGGCACTCGAAGGTTTCTCGCAGCAGCTTCAATGATGCGTGTGTTGGCTTGATGAGGAACGATGAGTTCAATATCCTGCAATTTTAATCCTGCCATCTGAACGGCCTCCCGTGTTGCAGAAGCCATTTCACGAGTGGCAAAGCGAAAGACCTCACGACCGTTCATATGAATCGTATGAAGTTTTTGGTCAAGCGTCTCTTGGGTTGC
>MGNI01000043.1:14279-14891 GCA_001795115.1 Chloroflexi bacterium RBG_16_48_8
CAGAACCATCCGATCGCATGACACAGGAGAGTATCCCTCCAGGAGTTTCACTGGCTTGCAGAACGAAGGCTCCTGCGCCATCCCCAAATAAGATACAGGTGTTTCGATCTTCCCAATTCACAAAACGGGAGAGCGTTTCAGCACCGATTACGATGGCGTTGTCCAAGGATCCGGAGCGGATGGTTTGGGCAGCCATGTTCAAGGCGAAGATAAAACCTGTACAGGCAGCCGATAAATCAAACGCTCCTGCATTCACTGCTCCAAGACTGTCTTGCACTAAGCAAGCCGTTGCTGGGAAGATGAAATCGGGTGAGGACGAGGCGACGATGATGAGTTGAATCTCCCCGGGATTTAACGTGGTGGTCTCGAGTGCTTTTTCAGCGGCCTTCAAGGCAAGGGTAGAAGTCGATTCATGATCAGAGGCAATGCGTCTCTCTTGGATACCTGTACGTGAGACGATCCACTCAGCGCTCGTGTCCACCATTTCTTCAAGCTCGTGATTGGTCAGGATGTTCCTGGGCACTGCCATACCCCAACCAGTTACATGTGCGTATCGAGCCATCAGGTTGCCTCGCTCGCTTCTGCTCGTCCAAAGATGAGCGTTGCATTGTG
>MGNI01000043.1:14956-22289 GCA_001795115.1 Chloroflexi bacterium RBG_16_48_8
CCAGATCGCATTTTGGATCCGGAGTTTCATAATTGATGGTGGGAGGGATTTTTCCCTCCTGCAACGCCTTGACACAAAAGGCAGCCTCCAGGGCACCTGCAGCACCGAGCAGATGCCCCGTCATTGATTTTGTCGATGAGATGGGTGTTGAAAAAGCGGCTTCACCAAGGGCGGTTTTTATGGCAGCCGTTTCGCTTGGGTCATTCAAGGGAGTAGATGTCCCGTGGGCATTGATGTAACTGATTTGGTGGGGACTTAAGGAAGCATCCTTCATAGCCAAGATCATACACTTTGCAGCCCCCTCACCATTGGGGGCAGGGGCGGAGATATGATAGGCATCATTGGTGGCGGCATATCCAACGAATTCCGCCAGAATGGTGGCACCCCGATCTTCAGCGTGACCGGCCTCCTCAAGGATGAGGACAGCCGCTCCCTCTCCAACGACAAAACCGTCTCGATCACGGTCAAAAGGTCGCGAGGCGGCCTGGGGATGATCATTTCTGGTAGAAATAGCATCCATGATGTTGAACCCTGCGAAAGCTATGCTGACGATGGCGGCTTCAGCGCCACCCGCGACCATGACATCCGCAACCCCTCGGCGGATCATCTCTCCCGCTTCACCGATGGCATTCGCACCAGAGGCACAGGCTGTAACCACAGCCATGTTCGGTCCTCGTAAACCGAATTCGATGGCGATTTGACCTGGTCCAGTGTCAGGCAACATCATGGGCACAAGGAAAGGGCTCACCCTGCCAGGACCTCGTTCGTGGAATTTCAAACTCTCCTCCACCAGGGTTCCAATACCACCGATCCCCGTTCCAAGGACAACCCCCACTCGATCGGTGTTGTTCTGGTTGATTTCCACTCTGGATTGGGACAAGGCTTGTTGGCATGCCTCAAGGGCGAATTGCGTGAACCGATCTGCGCGTCGAGCCAATTTGGCACCTAAATGCTTCACCGGATCAAAATCCTTCACTTCAGCCGCGAATTTTGTTTTGAAATTGGTGGTGTCAAAGAGGGTGATATCGCCTACACCAGATTGGCCTGCAACCAGTGCTTCCCAAGTCGTTTGGATATCATTTCCCAATGGACTTACACAACCCATTCCTGTGATAACTACTCGCCTCCGAGGCACAATTCCCTCCTTCCACACAATAGCTACTACTTTTACCTATAACCCCCAAATTGGTATCAAGCTACGGTATTGGTTAGGGTTGATTATGTTAAAATTCTTTCGATACCAAAGACTGAGTCAGCGGGTGGCATGGAACCGCCCTTGCTGAATAATGTGAGAACTCCCTTAAAATGTCATAAGTGGAACGGGCTCCCATCTTCAGTAGGTTGGTGGCGTGGGAGGTGTCCTTAATAGACAATGGGGAACCGCTTTTGAAAAGGAGATATCAATTATAGCTATGGTGACCTAGGTTTGGTGTAGTCTTCTCATTCCATGATAGGTATGGATCGTCAGGTCAGGATTCTATGTTCAAAGGGTTCCCCAGCATTTAAGGCTACTTACTATGGTTACTTGGAGATAGATTGAATCTAGTATCCATGGATGAAAAACGAGAGTTGATCCAATGGTATTAATCACAGGGGGTACTGGCTTTATTGGACGAATCCTCCTGAAGCAGCTTGTGGAGCTTGGCGTGGAGGTGCGTTCCTTGTTGAGGCCTTCTACCCTTTCACCCCGACTCCCCAAAGGGATTCCTTTTGATGTGACCATATCCTCCTTGGCCGATTATCGAGGGATCAGAGCTGCTTGTAACGCGGTTAAAACAGTGATTCATCTTGCCAGCAGCGACCGAGGACTTCGTGATTACTTCCCTGAAAGAGAGATTGCAGGAACACGAAACCTGGCTGAAGCAGCGGCTGAAGCAGGGGTTGAACGTTTCATCTTCCTCAGCCATCTAGGTGCGAATTCAACATCAGCCTATACTGTATCCCGCACAAAGGCGATGGAAGAAGATGCTGTACGCAAGAGCAGCGTTCCATTCACAATCATCCGCCCATCGATTGTCTTCGGGCCAGAGGATCACTTCACAACACAAGTTGCAACACAGCTTGCATTGTCCCCTTTGATCTATCTCCTCCCGGGAAAAGGTGATACATTACTTCAACCGCTTTGGGTGCATGATCTCACTACCGCCATTACCTGGACGCTGGACGATCCAGCTACATTGGGGCAAATCTATGAGGTGGGAGGACCGGAGTTTTTAACCTACAGACAGGTCTTAGAATTGGTTATGGCAGTATTAAAAACACGGCGTATCCTGGTCCCCTTCCGACCACCTTACCTCCGAGTTGGAGCATGGCTGATGGAGCATATTTTACGGGATCCGCCCATATCATCCTTCTGGTTGGACTACCTGGCAATTAATCGAACTGCAGATCTCAACTCCTTACCGCGTGCATTTGGTTTACAACCCACGCGTATGGAATCAAATCTGGGATATCTTCAAAAGCGTTCTTGGATTCGAGATTTCTTCTCTCGCCAGATCAAAAGGCACGGGAAGATTGAGTTTTGAGAAATGAAAATGGATATCCGACCTCTAACCTCAATTGATGATGTCGCTCAACTCGAAGCTCTTCAACTCCTGGTATGGCCAGGAAGCGAGACCGATGTTGTTCCTGCACATATCATGCTAGCCATTGCTCGGAATGGAGGGCTTGTGCTGGGCGCCTACGATCAAGATAGGTTGATTGGATTTGTGGCTGGATTTCTTGGTACGGATCATGAGAGTCCAGATCGACCGGCTTTGGCGCGACTTAAACATCACTCGCATATGCTGGGAGTGCACCCAGATTATCGGGATGAGGGTGTTGGCTTCCATCTGAAATCCGCTCAAAGGGATTTTGTGCATAAGCAGGGGATCCGTTTAATCACCTGGACTTATGATCCACTGCAAAGTAGGAATGCTTACTTGAATATCCATCGTTTGGGGGCAGTGTGTCGAAGGTATCATCGCGAGGCGTATGGCGAGATGAGAGATCAATTAAATGTCGGATATCCTTCCGATCGATTTGAGGTTGAGTGGTGGATAACCTCTGCAAGGGTAAAATCCCGACTTAAAGGTTCACGTCGAACTCTTGATCTGGCCAACTTCCTTGGTGCAGGTGCGGTAAAGATCAATCCGGCCCAGCTTGGAGCAGATCATCTGCTTCAGCCAGCCGAAAAGATCTTACCCATGGAGGACAGGATCATCCTGGTTGAGATCCCTCCTGAAATCACTTTAATCAAAGAACGGGATGCCGAAATTTCAAGAAGTTGGAGGATGCAAACCAGGATGTTGTTCGAAGAGGCCTTTTCAAAAGGCTATCTGGTTACGGATTTTATCTATCTGAGGGAAGAACGTTTCCCGCGCTCCTATTACGTTCTCTCCTATGGGGAAGGATCCCTGGGATGAAATTACATATCGATGAGATAGAGATACGACACATACGGATGCGTTTAAGATCTCCCTTCCAAACCTCCTTCGGTGTGGAATTGGATCGGGACTGTATCATCCTATGCCTTCGGAGCGATGGAATCGAGGGATGGGGGGAGTGTGTTGCCAGTTCTTTCCCCGGTTATAACTATGAGACTGCTGAAACAGCGCGACATGTTTTGCGTGATTTCTTCATACCGACCATCCTTGGAGATTGGATCGAGGATGTTCAAAGCTACCAAGACCGGATAGGGCATTATCGGGGTCATAACCTGGCACGGGCTGGCTTGGAAATGGCGCTATGGGATTTGTTTGGAAAGGCAAGAGGGCAATCCTTGTCCGCCATGTTAGGTGGTGTGAGGACAAGTGTACCTGTAGGCGTTTCCATAGGAATTAAAGAGGATGAAGCTTCTCTCTTGGAGATCGTTTCGGATTATATCAACCAGGGCTATCGACGGATCAAGCTGAAGATCAAACCAGGGAGGGATATTGCAGTCGTGAAGCCGGTACGTGAAAATCATCCTGAGTTATTGTTGCAGGTCGATGCAAATTCGGCTTATGAGCTTTCGCATGCACCTATCTTTCAATCCATGGATGACCTGAATTTGGTTCTTATTGAGCAGCCTCTTGCTGAGGATGATATTATCGATCATCGTCAGCTTCAAGCCCAATTGAAAACCCCGCTGTGTTTAGATGAGAGTATTCTATGCCTTCGACATGCACGCCAGGCTCTCCAACTGGAAGCCTGCCGGATCATCAACATCAAGCCTGGCAGAGTGGGAGGCCTCTCTGAGGCTGTCAGAATCCATGATTTCTGTCGGGCAAAGGAGGTACCCGTATGGTGTGGGGGGATGCTGGAAACCAATATCGGTCGTGCCTCCAATTTGGCGCTGGCTTCGCTCCCGGGTTTTACACTGCCAGGCGATATTTCCGCCTCTGACCGCTATTATGAGATCGATATCGCTGAGCCATCCTTTTCATTGAATGAGGACAGCACGATCGATGTACCTGAAGGTCCGGGCTTGGGGGTGAGCGTCGAGGTTGAGGCGCTCGATCATTTCACTCTTCGGAAGGAAACCTGGAAGGCTTGAACCCCCAAATCATAGAAAGACGGATCGTATCATTAAAAGGTTCAACAGACGATTTCTGATTGGATCAGGGTTGAACCCCGAAGAGGTGGATGATCCAGTCCACCGATCCAGCGCCGGCATAGGCGAAGAGAAGCATCTTCAATGTTTTTCCGATCCAGGCCCAGAATAGAAATTTCGCAACCGGCATTTTTAATGCCCCTGCTGCTGCACCAGCGACGTCGAAGATAGGGTTTGGAATGAAAGCGAGAATCGTGATCGTCCATCCGCCGAAACGCTCTGTCCACGATTCTAAGCGGTCATAGATAGGGGTCTGTTCTACGATTCCTTGGCCGCTGAAGCCTGCCATGTATCCAGTTAATTCCCCGATGGCAGAACCTGCACCTGCTGCAAGCGCGACACCAATGGGATTGAAGATTGCCCCCATGATGTAGGTGATGGCAATCACGGGGGCAGGTAGAATAATGGTCGCATTTCCCAGGATCGACAGGAGAAAGATCCCTGGATATCCATAACCTGCAAGTTGATCAGCTTTATCTCGGATGGAATAAATATAAATGGTAATTGCAATGACTGTCAGGAGGGCGAGGATACGCGCAACGGTCAATCGCCAGCCCGACAGCCAGGGTTTATCGCTCACGCCTCAGTTATCTCAATATTGTGGATTTTAACTGCCGGAGAGTTGACTTTCATGGAATCACGATCAGGGATCGAGAGCAGGACCTCCATCCCTTCGATCACCTCGCCAAAGACCGAATGTCGATCATCAAGGTGAGGGGTAGGTACATGGGTTATAAAAAATTGTGAGCCGTTTGTATTGGGGCCGGCATTAGCCATGGATAGAACGCCAGGTTTATTGTGACGTAGGTCGGGATGAAATTCATCTTCGAATTGATAACCTGGTCCGCCGCGACCTGTCCCAGTCGGATCACCCCCTTGAGCCATAAAATTGCTAATCACGCGGTGAAAAATCACATTATCATAGAAACCTTCTTTGGCCAGGAAGACAAAATTATTGACCGTACTCGGCGTCTTGTCAGCACTGAGCGCGATGGTAATATCCCCTTTGTCCGTTTTGATCTTTGCCGTGTAGTTTTTGGATGGATCGATTTGCATTTTGGGTGGGGCTGAAAATTTCACCACGAATTCATTTCTCCTTTGTTGGTTCATCTTTTGGATAAGAGGGCTTCAATGCGTGCAACAACCATATCCATTGCGACAGTATTCAGACCACCCTCAGGGATAATCACATCGGCTTCACGTTTGGATGGCTCCACAAATTCCAGGTGCATGGGTCTCACTGTGGTTTGATACTGATGGATAACAGATTCCACACTCCTGCCGCGCTCGAGGATGTCACGCTGCAGTCTGCGGATGAAACGGATATCGGGAGGGGTATCCACAAAAATTTTCACGTCGAACATCTTACGTAGATCCAGTTCCGCAAAAATAAGGATGCCATCGACCAGGACGACAGGTTGGGGTTCAATGAGTTTCGTTTGAGCCGTGCGTGAGTGTTTCGTAAAGTCATATATTGGAATTTCCACAGCTTGCCAGCGGCGAAGAGATTGAAGATGGACTACGAGGAGTTCTGTCTCAAGTGAGTCAGGGTGGTCGAAGTTAATAAGGCTACGTTGAGGGAGGGGAAGATGGCGCAGATCTTTATAATAGGCATCATGAGGCAGGAAAGCGATCGAATTCGTTCCAACACGGTCCAGGATAACATTGGCGACGGTTGTTTTTCCGGAACCGCTTCCCCCGGCAATACCAATGATCACAGGTGTGGATTTATTGCTCATGTCACCATTATACGCGGTGGAGAAAAAAGATATAGTGTAACCCAACAGGATGATAAAAAGCCACCGCGGGGAATTGAACCCCGAACCGATCGCTTACGAAGCGATTGCTCTGCCGATTGAGCTACGGTGGCGTTACGATCGATTATACCAGCGTGTTAAAATGCTTGGCAAGAATGTGTACTCAGGTGATAATGACCTTATGCGTATCGCGATGATCTCTTATCATACCTGTCCATTAGCGACATTGGGGGGCAAAGACACTGGGGGTATGAACGTCTATGTTCGAGATCTCACAAAAGAGCTTGGGCGTAGAGGTGTGGGAGTCGATGTTTTTACCCGTTCGCAGGATGAGCATGTGCCTCATGTTCTGCATGACTTAGGATTTGGGAATCGAATTGTTCATATTCCAGCTGGTCCAGAAGCGCCTCTCAGCAAGGAGACATTGGCTGAATATATTCCCGAATTCCTCCAGGGTATTCAAGAGTTCGCCCAATCCAAGGGTTTGGAATACGACATCATCCATTGTCATTATTGGCTTTCTGGTTTGGTAGGATTGGAACTACAGCGAATGTGGCAGGTTCCCATGATCCAGATGTTCCACACCCTTGCCGTGATGAAAAATCGCGTCGCTCGTGGTGAAGAAGAATCCGCTTCAAAAATGCGGCTGGAAGCGGAACAAAAGCTGATGCAGAAGTCGGATCGTATCGTAGCCGCCACCCAAGCTGAGCTAGCCCAACTCCAATGGCTTTATCGGGCGGATACAAAACGTATTCGAGTGATCCCTCCTGGAGTGGATACAACGCATTTCTATCCCATCCCTAAGGATGAAGCTCTGGAATTCATTGGAACACCCGCAAGGTATTGTATGTTGCTCTATGTCGGCCGGGTTGAGCCCCTCAAAGGGATTGACACTCTTTTTGAGGCAATGGCCATACTCAAGCAAGAGGGATTTCTGGACATCAATCCTTTATGCTTGGCGATTATCGGTGGGGACCCGGGGGGGAGCCGGGAAGAGATGTCT
>MGNI01000043.1:22336-24088 GCA_001795115.1 Chloroflexi bacterium RBG_16_48_8
TGATTTGGTAACGTTCCTGGGACGACGCGATCAGGATACCCTCCAGTATTATTATTCGGCTGCTGAAATCGTCGTTGTACCTTCCCATTACGAGTCTTTTGGGATGGTGGCGTTGGAAGCCATGGCGTGTGGAACCCCGGTCATTGCATCCGAGACGGGAGGACTGGCTTTTCTGGTCAAGCATGGCGAGACGGGCTTCCATGTCCCAGCTGCGGATCCGCATGCGTTTGCAGAGCAGCTTAAAAGGCTCATGATGGATGAGGTCTTAAGGGCAAAACTGGGCAAACAAGCAGCTCTGTATGCCAAAGAATTCTCCTGGTCGATCATCGCTGATCAGATGCTTGAGTTGTACGCTTCTTTACTTTCGTTTATGGTGGATGAACTGGCGTAAGGTGGATCGAGGGAGAAAGGTTGGCTGGATGGAACTTCGAGTGCACTTTTAAGACCCTCCCTCAAAAGAAAATCTGAATCGCCTGAGTAGTCTTATCGATTCAAATATTGAATTCTCCATCGGTCTTGAAGTGGAGGCATTTGTCTTGAAGCTTCGAATTCAGTAAACTCTTCGTGTGCTTCTAGTCATGAATCAACGTAAACTCGATGGATAGGCATAGGGATGTGATGAGAGCGACTAACCCATCCAATCCAATCCAATCAACCCTACGAATACCTCGATACCTCTTCTTGCTGGTGTTAGGTTTGGCGGTGATTCTAATCATTGTCATGCCCATTCGAGCCATGGTAAGAGAGCTTCAGGATAGGACAGAGGGATTTATTATCGATTCTAGATTTTCCCCATATTATGAAGTTCAGGGAGGGGCGGCTGTTTTCGGTGAACCCATCTCGCAATCATTTATCGAGGTGGAGACAGGCAAAGTTGTACAGTACTTCGAGAATGCCCGATTAGAGCTTGATATTGGAACTTCCGGAGGAATGGAGGTTAAAACAAGTTCTCTGGGTATGATGCTAGGGGCGTGGGAAGTCCCACTCACTTATCATGGGGAGGTTCCGGGTTGCCGTTTTTACCATGAAACTGGACATCATGTGTGTCATGCTTTTCTTATTTATTATGAGGAGAATGGAGGTCCTGAGACCTTTGGTTACCCAATCTCCGAGTTTAAAATCGAAGATGATCGAATGGTGCAATACTTCCAATGGTTCCGTCTGGATTGGTTCCCTGATGACGAAGAAGATCCTGTTCAGCCCGGTCCGCTAGGTAGGTTGCATATCTCTACGGTCAATCCTGAGGATTTCAAACCGGGCTATGAGGAGACAAGTGAGGTAGAAGAGCTGAGCGTTGTTTCCTCCGTCGAAAGGGCTTCCACAACGACAAGCGGTGAACAAACCGTTTATCTTGTCGTCAGAGACCAGGATCAAAAAGCCATTGAAGGGGCAGCTGCAACACTTATCGCCCATTTTCCTGATGGGGATCGGATGATCATTATGCCTCTCACAGATGAGTATGGTCGCAGTCAGGTTTCCTTCACCTTTGAAAATCAACCTCCAGGGCACAATATTCATTTAGAAATAACGGTTGTGTATAAGGGCCGAACCAAAGAGGCCCGAGAGTCCTTCATGATTCATTTATCAGGGGGGCAATAGATCTGGCTTAATTTGCTCGAGGTTGTGCTTCTTTGAAATAAGAACTTGAAATTTGGGTGAAACCGTTGCTCTTTCCATACTATTTCTCCATCGATATTGTTCCTGTAATACGTTTTCATCACATGAATGAATTTGCTTAAAGTGAAGAACATC
>MGNI01000043.1:24223-24884 GCA_001795115.1 Chloroflexi bacterium RBG_16_48_8
GAAACCAGATTCCTACTTGAGGGCAATGTAGACGAGATCCTCGTGGTCAGCTGCCGCTAGGAGGATCCCTGGATTTATTCACCGATGGACTGACGGATGGTCGGAGCCCGCAAAGAGAGGTCTTCGGGCACGAGGGCGTCCAGGGCGTATTAGCTGGCCTGGCGAAGCAGAGCGGTCGACAGGTCTGTGACGCGCTTTGGTCTGCGCTGCGAGGTCACCAGTCTAATGCGCCGCAGGAAGATGACATCACCTTGCTGGCGATTCATCACAAAGTGTAAAGCAACCGGGAAGATTTTTTCCTGCTATTTGGCCCGGACGCGCGCCCGAGCCAAATGCGAATTGCACGTGGATGATCTCATCCGGCTTCTTTTTCCAGTGACTTGGCCACTCCTATTCGAAGAGGGTTTGGGGGGATTTTAGAGATGGCCTAATGCCCACTACCGGCGGATGGGGTGCCTGTGAAAACCGTGGGATTATCCGGCCCGTCAACGAGTAGATATCCAGTCAGTCCGCGCTCTGCTCTGGAGAGGGCATGATCCACCAGAATGTAACGGCCAGGCACTTGGAGACTAAATTCCACCATTGTCGCGCCACCCGGCGGGACAAGCGTTGTTTGAACGTTTGTTAGTGGATTTGAGATCAGGGAAGCCAGATCATAGAC
>MGNI01000043.1:24915-25144 GCA_001795115.1 Chloroflexi bacterium RBG_16_48_8
GACGAGGTTTTATTCGGGCCTCCAACACCCATAAAAATACGCACCGTTTCACCGACATTCGCATGCAATGGATATTGGTCAGTCAGAGCACCCACCGCGCCGTTGAATAGGTAATATTCGGGCATCTCGTCGAGTAATTTCTCGGTGCTCCCGGTCAGATGACCTTTAGTACCGAAGGGTTCGGCAGTGTAGATTTCGCCTTGCATTACGTAAAATTCGCGGTCCACCG
>MGNI01000044.1:0-125 GCA_001795115.1 Chloroflexi bacterium RBG_16_48_8
CACGGCTATCTCCATGCTGGGCTTATTTATCACGGGTGCTTACATCCTGAAAGCGATCACCAAGGTTCTGCATGGACCTTTGAATGAGAAATGGACCGATCATAAGATGGAGATCAATGGTAGGG
>MGNI01000044.1:152-500 GCA_001795115.1 Chloroflexi bacterium RBG_16_48_8
TGTTGATGCTGGTGATTGGCGTATGGCCTTCCTGGATTGTGGAAGTGATCAATCAAACGGTATTGAGGTTGTTTGGGTAAAAAGAGGCTATGGACTTTCCTTTCTTGAGCGTTATCACCTTCATCCCCATTGTCACCGGGTTACTGCTCCTACTGTTCCCGAGCGAACGTAAAACAGCCATCCGCTGGGTGGCCTTGATCGCTTCAACCTTAGCGCTGCTGCTCTCATTGTGGGTCTACTTCTCTTACGATCCATCCCTTGGCGGGTATCAATTCGAGGAGCAGTACCCCTGGATTGAACGTTTGGGGATCTCCTATCACGTTGGTGTGGATGGGATGAATCTGCCAT
>MGNI01000044.1:563-1739 GCA_001795115.1 Chloroflexi bacterium RBG_16_48_8
GACCTCGGGAATTCTTCACCTTCCTTTTCATCCTGGCGACAGGCGTCTTCGGCGTATTTGTCACCCTCGACCTCTTCATGCTGTTTTTCTTCTATGAGATCGCTGTCTTCCCCATGTATCTGCTCATCGCCATTTGGGGCTGGAAGGTCACCCGGGAATATGCTGCCATGAAGCTGACCTTGTACCTATTCATCGGGTCGGTTGTTGCACTGGTTGGCGCGCTGGCCATTTATTTCACCTCTGAAATCAAAACCTTCGACCTTCTTGAATTGGAGAAGGCTGGTTTTTCGATAGCATTCCAGAGATTATGGTTCCCGTTTGTATTCTTTGGTTTCGCTGTTCTGGGAGGCATCTTCCCGTTTCACAACTGGTCACCGGACGGACACGTGGCAGCACCCACGGCTGTCTCCATGTTCCACGCAGGTGTCTTAATGAAGTTAGGCGCTTTCGCTGCCTTGCGGGTGGGGATTATGCTCCTACCGGAAGGCGCAAAGTTCTGGTCACCGCTTATTTTGGGACTGGCGACGGTAAATGTCATCTATGGTGCCTTTATCGCATCTGTTCAAACGGATTTCAAGTATGTCATTGGTTTTTCTTCCGTATCGCATATGGGATTGGTAATGCTCGGTTTTGCTACGCTCAACCGGCAAGGTCTCACGGGTGCAGGTTTGCAGATGTTCTCGCATGGCATCATGACAGCTCTCTTCTTTGCCGTTGTGGGTATGGTGTACGACCGCGCTCATACGCGGGAGATCCCGCAGCTGGGTGGTTTCCGCAAGTTCATGCCCCTGGTAGCTCTTGCCTTCATTATTGGGGGACTGGTATCCATGGGGATGCCTGGATTTTCCGGCTTTATTGCTGAGTTTACCATCTTCATGGGATTGTGGCAGAAAGCCCCTATCGTGGCCATCATCGCAGTTTTTGGTATCGTAATCACCGCATCCTACATCATGCGAGTTATTCGTGGGGTTTTCTTCGGCAGTGTCCCGCAGGAGTTTGAGGGACATATTGGTCCCATCACTATCTTCGACAAAGTAGCCCTGGTTCTCCTTTCGGGGGTGTTGATCTTGATCGGCGTTTATCCGGCGGTCATGGCGCCACTCATTGAATCGGGCGCTGCTGCAATCCTTCAATTGTTTGGGGGTGCCTGAGTGATGATCCCATCCTACGAATCCT
>MGNI01000044.1:1827-4116 GCA_001795115.1 Chloroflexi bacterium RBG_16_48_8
GCACCACAATCTTGGTTGGATGGCCGCGACCGGATTCTTTGCCATCCTGGGGGTGGCCTTATTCATCAGTCGTCCTGAACCTGCCGAACGGTTGATCTTCGGTGGTATGCTGCGTCAGGATTGGCCAGCCTTCTCCTTCAGATTGATTTTCCTTTTTGCAGCTGGGATAACAAGTTTGTTGTCGGCGGACAAGAGATCGATTTGGACCAGGGGTGAATATTACGCCCTCTTGGCTGTGACAACCTTGGGCATGAATCTCATGGCCTCTTCAGCCGATTTGATCATGCTTTACCTGGCCATTGAAACAACCTCCATCCCGCTGTACATTCTGGCTGGTTTTCTGAAAACGGACGACAAATCGACCGAATCTGGAATGAAGTACTTCCTCTTTGGAGCGTTAGCTTCTGCTGTGATGCTTTATGGCTTCACCCTGCTTTATGGTTTTGCAGGGGAGTCGAATATCTACAATCTTGCCGTGCAGTTTCAGACGGGCAACCTTTCACCGTGGTTGCTAAGTGGGGCAGCGGTATTGGTGTTGGTGGGCTTTGGTTTTAAGATCTCCGCTGTACCCTTCCACTTTTGGTCACCGGATGTGTATGAGGGAGCTCCTACCCCTATCACGGCTTATATCTCAACGGCTTCCAAAGCCGCTGGCTTCGCTGTTTTGGTGCGGGTCATGCTGACGGTCTTCCCCGTTATTGCTGGGTATTGGAGCTCTGTCCTGGCTGCCATGGCTGTGGCTTCGATGACGATTGGCAACCTGATTGCCCTGGCTCAAAAGAACATCAAACGCCTCTTGGCTTACTCATCCATTGCGCATGCAGGATATGCACTGATTGGATTGGTGGCTCTCAGCTCTTTCGGGGTTGCCAGCGTGGTGTTCTACCTGGTTGCCTATGTTGTTACGAATTTAGCGGCTTTTGCAATTGTCGTCCTCTTCGCGCGTTCAACTGGATCAGACGAGATCGCTGATTACGCTGGTCTCAGCCGCCGTTCTCCAGGATTAGCGTTCGCTTTGCTGATAGCGTTCCTATCTCTTGCTGGAATGCCACCCTTTGCCGGATTTGTGGCGAAGCTGTACGTCTTCGCGGCTGCGGTTGAGAGTGAGTTGATCTGGTTAGCTTTCATCGGTGTTCTAAATGCGATCATTGGTCTGTACTATTACCTGACAGTGCTCAAGGTTGTTTACCTTTATCGCTCCGAGGACGAAGATGTCCCCATACCTGTATCAAGACCCTCCGCGCTGGCGTTGGGTGTATGCATCGTTGCTATTGTTCTCATTGGCTCATTGAGCGGACCCTGGCTCAATTGGGCTTTAGATGCTGCCCGGAGCCTGTTTTAGACAGGCTATGAAAGGGGATATCATCCAGTTTGTGTTGCATTATTCCTGTGATGAACTCTCGCCGCGGGAGTACGCAATGCAAGATTTCACGGAATGCACCCCTGGAAACCATCTTGATTGACCATTGGATATTCGCTGTGATAAAATTCACGTACGATGACCGGAACGCCTGACAAGGATCGGGCTTATACAGCGCTGAAGATGACCCTTGCCGGCGTGATCGGCCAGGTCGGATGTCTGACCCTTGTGATCATTGCGGTCGCGTTATTCGCCGGGCTGTGGCTGGATACCCAACTCCACACCCGGCCTATCTTTACCCTGATCCTTGTTTTAGCCAGTGTGCCGGTGACAATCTATTTGATGTTCCGTATCGTACTCTCAGTAGCCCCGAAAATTCAGGTGAACACGCATCAACTCGTAAGCTCAAGTAAAACGGAAGAGGAGGAGCCTGAAGGTGGAGAACACCCAGGAGATTAAAACACGACGTAGATTTGGATTATACCGCTGGCTTATTGCCCTTATCATCGTCCTCAATGTGTTAGCTGCACAGGTGATAGCCCCCATTCTGCCCCATATTCAGGTGCCAGCAGAAAATATCACAGAACTATTCGATGGTTTTTATCTGACCAATACACTCGTCGCCACATTCATTGGGGATCTGATCCTGATCCTGTTGGCATTTTCAGTTTTCCGAGCGACTCGCCGAGGTGATCCTGTGCTCAAGGGTATCGCCGGTGTGGTGGAAGTGATGATGGAAGCCATCTACAACCTGGTCGAATCAACTGCAGGCAAAGCTGCCAGGAAGATTTTCCCTTGGGTGGCGACCATTATCCTGGTGGTCCTTATTGCCAACTGGTTGGAGCTGATCCCAGGCGTGGATAGTATTGGCGTTCTGCATGAGGTCCATGAAGGTCAAGAGGGCTACCCTGTCCAGGAAATCCTGCCAG
>MGNI01000044.1:4180-4335 GCA_001795115.1 Chloroflexi bacterium RBG_16_48_8
CCCCTTTGCGCGGGTGGCGTCCACGGATCTCAACTTCACCGTTGCCTTAGCCCTGGTCTCAGTCCTGATGACACAGGTCATGGGTGTCCAAGCCCTGGGTCTTGGTTACTTTAAGAAATTCTTCAATTTCAGCGGTGTGGTCAAGATGTGGGTAC
>MGNI01000044.1:4345-6125 GCA_001795115.1 Chloroflexi bacterium RBG_16_48_8
CGGTGCTTTTGATGTAATCATGCCACTGCTGGATGTCTTTGTTGGAATATTGGAGTTGATTGCAGAGCTTGCGAAGATTCTATCGTTCTCCTTTCGTCTGTTTGGAAATATCTTTGCAGGCTCTGTGCTTCTTTTTGTGCTTGGCTCCCTTGTCCCGATCTTTGTCCAATCCGGCGTGGTTCTATTTGAGATGTTTGTGGGAGTCATTCAAGCTCTTGTTTTCGGCATGCTCACCATGGTCTTCATGACAATGGCCACGCATGGGCATGATGAGCATTAGAGCGGGAAACGTGAAACGTAATAAGTAAATAGTAAGAAATAGAAAGGGATCAGGTATCTGTCAATAAGTTGACAAGCGGATAAGTCAACAAGTCAACTCTGTAACTTATCAACTCATTGACTTTTTATCAAACAAACTGATACCTGATCACTGATACCCGAATACTGAATCATTTTACAAATCATAGACGGAGGAGTTGCAACCATGGATCCACAAACTGCAGAAGTACTTATCATCGGATTCAAATATCTCGGCGCAGGTCTGGCAATGGTGGGTACGCTAGGCGCCGGTCTGGGGATTGGAATTCTTGGGAGCGGTGCAGTTCAGGGAATTGCTCGCAATCCGGATGCAGCTGGCGCGATTCAGATCAATATGATTCTGGCAATCGCCTTCGCAGAAGCTGTCGCCATCTATGCCCTTGTTGTGGCGATGCTGCTCTTGTTTGTTGGTTAACAGAAAGACCAGAGAGGAGGAGGACCTTGGAAGGACTAGGTATCAACCTGGGTTACGTATTGGTCCAGATTGTCAGCTTTCTAGTGATGCTGGTCATTCTGCGGGCGTGGGTTTACAAACCCGTGCTGAATATGCTTGATCATCGACGGAAGACGATTGCGCAAGGTTTGGAAGATGCACGTATTGCAGAAGAAGCTCGTGCCAACGCGGAGAAAGAAGCGCAAGAAATCTTGACGAAGGCTCAGCTGGATGCTGCCGAGCGTGTCCGGGAAGCTACCGCGCGAGCGGATGAAGCAGCACGAGATATCAAGGCAAAAGCAGAAACGGAGGTGGCGGAGATTCGGCAAGCTACTTCTGTCGAAGCCGAGCAATACAAGACGCAAGCCTTAGGCGAACTGCGAGGGCAAGTGGCAGCACTGGCTATCGCTGCGGCACAGAGAATCATCGGTGAAACGCTTGACGAGAGAAGACAGCATGCCTTGATCGAAGAATTCTTCAGTGGTGTCAAGGCAGGGAAGGTCATACTGATTGAGGGTGAAGCCCTCTCAGGTACCAGCGCGGAGGTCACCAGTGCTCTCCCGCTCACACCAGAAGAGCAGGAAACCGTCCGGAACGATGTTGTGGGTAAGATAGGTTCCGGAGCCAGCATCAGCTTTCGAGTGGATCCCAGTATTCTTGGCGGTTTGGTCATCCGTGTTGGTGATAAAGTCCTGGATGGCTCAGTAAGTGGTAAACTGCAAGGACTGCGTCAAAGTCTACACTAAGGATTTGCATGTCCCTGAGGCTGTGCTTCATATCTCATTGGATCGGTGAGTAGCGCAGGGGACATTGCCAACCCTTAGAAAGCCATGGATAGTTGAGGTCAATCCTCGGAAATGTTCCTTCACCAACTCCTGAGTGATCATTTTAAAAAGTACCTCGGCGGTCTCCCTGATTGTGAAATCACAAAGGTGACCGCCGATTCACGTCAGGTGGTCCCTGGAGCGATTTTTGTCGCCATTCAGGGGGAGACTCTCAATGGGCACCGGTTCTTACCGCAGGCGGTGA
>MGNI01000044.1:6158-7162 GCA_001795115.1 Chloroflexi bacterium RBG_16_48_8
CAGATCCGTCCTTAGGTGTCCCGTACCTTCAAGTGCAAGATTCTCGTCTGGCATTGGCTCACCTGGCAGCAGCATGGCATGGCTATCCTGCCAGAAAGCTGGTGATGATTGGGGTAACCGGGACAGATGGAAAAACCACAACCACAAACCTGATCTACAAGATCTTGGAAAATGTCGGGATTCGTGCTGGGATGATCTCTTCGGTGAATGCTGTCATCGGGGAGCGCCTGCTCGACACCGGGCTGCATGTCACCACCCCAGGCGCACTTGAGATTCAGGCTCATCTGGCTGAAATGGTAGCGACTGGGTTAACGCACTGTGTTTTAGAAGTAACCTCCCACGGTTTAGCTCAACACCGTGTTTCCGTCTGCGATTTTGATATTGGCGTGGTGACCAATATCACCCATGAACACCTCGACTACCATGGATCCTACCAGGCCTACCTGGAAGCCAAGAGCCGTTTGTTCTCCTCTCTCGCGCCCAGCCACCTCAAACCTATGGCACCTTTAAGAACGGCCATTCTCAATCGAGATGATCTTTCCTTTGAAGGTTTGAGGCAGGTGACAAGGGTTCGAGAGGTCAGTTACGGACTAAAACAAGGAGCGGATATTATTGGCGAAGAAATCGGTATATCCCCGAAAGGGCTATCATTTGTGGCAAAGGGTCCCTGGTATCGGGAAGCGGTGCACAGCCCCCTGGTAGGTGAGTATAACGTTTATAACTGTCTGGCTGCCTTCGCAGCCACGGTTGAGGGTTTGGGTTTGCTTCCCCAGAAAGCGGCACAAGGGATCTCCACCCTGACCGGTTTGCCGGGAAGGATGGAAAGTATTGATGAAGGACAGCCCTTTGTCGCTCTTGTCGATTTTGCTCACACACCCAATGCTCTCAAGCATGCTTTATCTTCAGCCCGCCGGTTGACCTCTGGCAAGATTATCGCGGTCTTTTGATCGGCCGGCTTGCGGGATCGTGAAAAGCGGAAGATGATGGCAGAAGTTTCTGTGGAG
>MGNI01000044.1:7175-8124 GCA_001795115.1 Chloroflexi bacterium RBG_16_48_8
GACTGCTGAAGACCCACGTACAGAACCCTTGGAGGGCATTCTGGCTGAGATGGCAGAAGGAGCGCGAGGCAAGGGCGGTCAGGAGGGCGTGGATTTTTGGCGCATACAGGATCGGGGGGAAGCCCTGCGATTTGCGGTAAACAAGGCAGGAGAGGGTGATCTGGTGATCGCTTGTGGCAAGGGGCATGAGCAATCCATGTGTTTTGGGGAGGTTGAGCATCCCTGGGATGATCGCATCGCGATGCGGGCAGCCCTGGCGGAGCGTCTGGGCATCCAAGGTCCTGAGATGCCTGTCCTTCCCACAAGTCCATAATCCCCATCGGGACCAGGTTAAACCCAGAATAAGATTTTTATCCCCTTTACGCTGACAGCTTTTTATGCCTGCTCGTAGTTGTCTCTCAACAATGGGATATTCCGGAGGGGAAGGTTTGAGGAATGGATGCATAAAAAGACGGTTGCAGGACCGGTTTAGAAGTAAAATGGGATCTGATTTTGCCGCAAGAAATGATAGAGAGGATGAAGCATTCAGCTATGTTGATAGAGCCCCATGGTGGAACACTCGTACATTTGCAGGTACCACTGGATGAGCGTGAAGCGCTTGCCGCTCATGCCAGCACTTTACCTTCGATCCAAATCAGCGAGCGTGCCGTCTGCGATTTGGAATTGCTTGCCGTAGGAGCCTTTTCCCCGCTCGATCGTTTCATGGGAAGAGAGGATTATCAGCGGGTCCTGGATGAGATGAGGCTTGTTACAGGACAGCTCTTCTCCATGCCAGTGGTTTTACCTGTCCAGAAGGGTGACCAGATCGGATTAGATCAAGAGATCGCTCTAAGAAATGCCAGGAATGAATTATTGGCTGTGATGACGATTGAAGAAATCTATGAATGGGATCTGCACGAAGTCTCCGAAAAGGTCTTCAAGACACATGAACTGCGCCATCCCCTGGTGG
>MGNI01000045.1:0-178 GCA_001795115.1 Chloroflexi bacterium RBG_16_48_8
TTCCAATGCCAAACGCATCAATTCTCCTACAGTAGTCTGCAATTGATCCCCCTGAAGGAAAATTTCTTCATCCACGCGAAGAATTTCGGGATGTTCGGTTTCCTCATACTCCATTCCATCATCCCATAAGGTCTCACTCAATTTCTCGCCAGGTCGGATCCCGGTAAAAACAATCTCA
>MGNI01000045.1:347-582 GCA_001795115.1 Chloroflexi bacterium RBG_16_48_8
TCTCTGGGTCCGTTACAGTGACTGGCCCCCCTTGGGCAATTTGCCGTTTAAAAAGGGGCACAATGCTGCCGCGGCTGCCTAGCACATTGCCAAATCGAACCACAACAAATTTGCGTCCACTCCGAAATCCAGCATCCCTAACCAGGATCTCTGCCATGCGTTTTGTCGCCCCATAAATGCTTGTGGGTTGGACAGCTTTATCCGTAGAAATCAGCACAAACTGATCGGTTCCAAA
>MGNI01000045.1:698-5019 GCA_001795115.1 Chloroflexi bacterium RBG_16_48_8
GTGGTCTTAAATCATCAAACACGCTGAAGATGCGTTCCCGATCTCGAATGTCAGCAATCACAGGAATCATTACAAGCCCTGGAAACAATTCACTCAAATCCAGTAAGGCTTCGAAGATGCTGTTTTCACCATGGCCAAGGATGGCCAATTGGGCTGGTCGCCAACGGGCAATTTGACGGCAGAGTTCCATGCCGATCGATCCACCTGCTCCGGTTACCAGGACTCGTTTTCCAGTAATGGATTCTCCTACCTGATCATCATTAATCCATATCGGTTCTCTTCGAAGCAAGTCAGTGATATCAACCTCTCGAAGACGGTTGACGCTTACTTTTCCTCCAATGAGTTCATAGATGCCAGGCATCGTTTTGAAGGGGATCTGATGTATTCGGCATATATCCGTCACAAGACGGATCACTTGACCTGGTGCAGTGGGGATTGAGATCACCACCTCTTGTGCATTGTGCCTATTGATAACTGAGGCTAGATCTCGCAAAGAACCAGCCACCGATACGCCATAGATCTCCTTCCCCTGCTTCTCAGGATCATCATCCACAAAAGCAACTGGGAGTAAATGTAATTGAGGGTTGCGCTGCATTTCACGTACTGCCAAAGCGCCGGCATCTCCAGCACCTACAATGACCACTCTCCGACCACCGTCTAATCCATCCGATTTTTGGCTTATTTGCCCAGACTCAGCCAATAGCCGCACGGTTAGACGTAATCCACCCACACTCAGGATCGATAACAACCAATCAATCGCAACCACCGAACGTGGAAATTCGGCCGGGAGGAACCTGCTGGCAATGGCTAGCATTACGAATAAAAAAACGACGATTGAAGCTGTCGCGGTGGCAGAGGCGATGAGGAGCAATTCTCGGGTACTTGCATATACCCAATAGCGCCTGTAAAGACCAAAGAGGTAGTAAACAACCGGTTTCACGAAAAGAGCGATGGCCAGCATCACCAAGGCTTGAGGTACAAAATCGAGGAAGCGTGGTCCTAAATCTATTCGCAGCGCAAAACTTGCCAGGATAGAAGTCGCGATTAATACTAGATCCCCGAAGAGGATCAGACGATTACGAAATTGAAAAGCGGGTTTCATAACCCCTCTCGGCTCTTCTTCAAGTGAAACCATTGTACCGTGTGTTGCAAGCCTTGTTCCAAGGCGATATTTGGACGATAACCCAACGCTTCCTGTGCTCTCCTCTGGTCGGCTGATGAGTGCCGAATGTCCCCAGATCTCGGAGGTTGAAAGACAGGATCTGGAGAATCAGGGAAAAACTGCATGAGTTGATGAACCAAATCCAGGATCGTAATAGGTCCATGCCCTGCGATATTGAACACCCTTCCTGCAACCTTGTCATTATTCGTCGCCAGAAGGTTTGCACGGACCACATCCTCAATATACACAAAATCTCTCGTTTGTAGTCCGTCACCATATATTACGGGTGATTCTCCAGTCAACAACGCCTCTATAAAACATGGAATAGCAGCTGCGTAGGGTGAATCAGGGGATTGGCGAGGGCCATAAATATTAAAGTACCGCAGGCAGACCGTGGGTAAGCCATAGGTTGTTGCGAACATTTTCGCTAAACCTTCCATGGCAATTTTCGAGCTGGCGTAAGGGGATTTTGGATCCAGCGTTGTCTCTTCATGGACAGGATCAGCATGCTCTCCATACACGGCGGCAGATGAAGCAAGAATGACCTTATTTACTCCAGCTTTATAGGCCGACCATAGCACATTTAATGTACCATGGACGTTTACATCGTAGCAGTAGGACGGATTATCAATGGATTCCGGCACAGAAATCATGGCAGCATAATGAAAGACTAACTCGGCATCTCTTCCTGCTTTTAAAACCATTTCCTTATCACGTATATCACCCACCCACAATTCCACCTCAAGCGATGCAAGGTTCTCTTCATCACCCGTTGAGAGATCATCCAATACTCGAACAGCATATCCTTGATGGAGTAATGCTCTCACTATATGTGACCCGATAAAACCGGCTCCGCCAGTGACCAAAGCTAGAGGCATTTCATACTCCTCGTAATCCCAGCGCTGAACCAATACTCCGTACGATGATCCATAAATCAAGGAACAGACTTCGATGTTTGATGTAATATAGATCGTGCTCAAGTTTTGTGGCGGAACCTTCGATAGATCCGCCCTTTCCATAATTGACTTGAGCCCATCCTCCAATCCCGGGTTTAGCCAATAAGCGGGCTCGGTAAAAGGGGATCTGTTTCTCTAATTCAGCTACAAGTTCAGGGCGTTCTGGTCGTGGTCCCACCATGCTCATGTCGCCCTTGATCACGTTAATAAATTGGGGGAATTCATCCAGGTGCACCTTGCGAAGCAACCGACCCACCTTGGTCATACGTGGATCTCCTTCATGTGCCCATTGAGCTTCACCATCGGCTTCAGCATCCTGCTGCATCGTGCGGAATTTCACCAATTCATAGGGCTTTCCACCCTGACCAAGTCGCGTCTGAGTGAAAAGAACTGGACGTCCTGTTTCTACCAAGATTGCCAAGGAGACCCATGGGAAGATGAGTGCTAAAAGAAGCAATCCCACAATGGAAACGAAGATATCTAAAAGGCGTTTGGCGATGAGATAAAGGCTGCTGACTCGAACTTCGTCTACAAAGGAACGCAGCAGCCAATCGGATTCAAGGTGATGGATGGGCACCCTGCCCAGCAATTCTTCATACAGCACCGGCATCCTGATAATCTCCACCCAACGTTCTTGGGCGTCTAGCAAAGCCTGGAACATCTCACCGTTCATTGGTCCCAATATGGCAACGATGATATCTGAGACATCTTCTTCCCAGATCACCTGTTCCATTTTGGAACTATCGCCCAAAACCTTCACACCTTCGAGTTCCAAACCATGTTTGCTTACGTCATCATCGATGATGCCCACCACATAAAAAGGGGATGGATTTAGATTCTGTAAAATCTTAAGCAATGCAATTCCGCTGCTGCCGGCTCCAACTAAAAGGACCCGGCGTAGGAAGGCAGAGCCAGTAAATATTCGCACATAAATAAACCGCCACAACAATGTCAATGCAACCGCGAAGACCAGAAAATACAGAGGTCCGCGACGTGGGAGGAAGCCCGGTTCGGTACGGAAGAAGTAGATTCCCAGGTAGAGAACCGTGCCGACCCCTGCTGAGGTGATGATATTCCGAAGGGTTTCAGGCCAAGACGCTGCCCGACGCACGTCATAACTATTAATGAGCAGCATCAACCAGATAATAGGGAGCAGGACAAACCAGCCGGCTCGTGCGCGCACGAATTCCTCACTCAAGGTGAGATAATCGAACTGTGACCAGAGGGCCAAAGCGATAATTGTGGCGATAATGGAGGCTAGCAGATCTCCAACGATCAGGAGCATTCGTCTTTCAGCTGTCCTCAATTGCCACCGTGTTTCACGACTTTCCCCTCTTGCCACATCGCCTCCAGATGAGCTTTGTAAGAACTGCACACAGAAATCCACTTCCCCAAGCTAGATGAATCGTCCATAAGGCTATTGGAAATCCTAACATCATTCCGGGGTCTTTAGATCGATATGTCTCAATCATACCTGCAATTAGGGTGACGACAAGATAAATCCCCAAATAGACGCTCAACAAGAAATGACCCCATGAAGACCAAATTGCCAGCAGTCCGAGAACCAGGATGCCTAAAACGAACAGCACTGGAATTGCCTGCCGCCACCTTATGGAGGCAGGATTTCGGCTCAACATCATCGCTTTCCAGTACCCATACCGATGGTATTGTCTGGCCAGTGAACGCAGATTGCCTCGGGCGAAATAGATGGATCGGATGGAGGGATCATACCAAATCAATCCACCGGCCTGGTGGATCCTATAGTTATATTCGTAATCCTCGTTTGTCAGCAGGGTCTCATCAAATCTTCCCACCCGTTCCATCCAAGACTTTTGAAACGCACCGAAGGGAACCGTCTCCACTTCCCCTGCCGTTCCCCCAAAGCGGTAGCGCGCATCTCCCGCTCCTAAAGGATGAGAGGCTGCTTTTGCAATTGCACGTGCGATCCAACTTCCCGATGCGGGTCTGATCTCCCAAATCCCCCCTACATTGGCTGCTCCTGTATCTTCCAAGATCTGCAAACAGCGCTCAATATAATCTCTTTTGGGGATGGAATGGGCATCCAGGCGGATAATGACATCGCCCTGGGCATGATCCAAGGCTACATTGATGGCAGCAGGGATGATGCGCTTAGGATTATCGACAATCTGGAGCTTGAGATTCGGATGTTCTTGCGAGAATCGTCCAATGACCTCGCGTGTCC
>MGNI01000045.1:5038-6121 GCA_001795115.1 Chloroflexi bacterium RBG_16_48_8
CGCAATAAGCACCTCAATGTCCTTGAGCGAGAAGGATTGCTGCAGAATCGCATCCAGCAATAAGCCAATGGTACCCTCCTCGTTGTAGCATGGTACGATAACGGATACCGTGGGTATCATCATTCCTGCTCCACGTTTTCCGATTCCTCAACTTGGGTCGTTGAGGCGGCAGTCAATAGGCCAAAGATGATCCATAGCCGAGGCAAGGCACAAGTGTCAAGGCTAAAGCCTTCAAAAATCAGAGCCACGAGCGCTAACCCCCCAGCTAAACCCAGAACAGATTGCAAAATCTTCTTTTCATGAATACGGATGCTCGCATTGAGTGTTGTGAGAATCAAATGTGAGATAAATATCATGGGATCAAGTATGCCTATCTTAGGTAGTTGTCAGATCTAAAAAGTCTTTTATTTTCGATAACTCTTACACCATAACCATTAAAAGATATAGAAACAACGCAGGAGTGTTTATACAACTCTGTTGTTTGGAAGGAAGAATGATCTGCACACATGATCAAATGAGAATTTCAAATCCAGCGATAATGAAGGGAGCTCCATTTTAAATCCACACCCGGCATCGCAGTCCATTTTACATTTAAATCCATATTTCGTATTCAAGCGATCAGCTTCACTACGGATAGTTCCATTGCCTCATTTTACAGACCTTATTCTACCCTCATAGCCAGGGAAGGTCATCCTTAATCCTTTTCGCGGGTGAATTCTAGAAACGACTTGACCATAAATATCCTGCACAAGAGTTGTGATGATTTAGGTGAGGCCTCTATCTTACGCTGCCCTCTGACTCAATATCAAGTGGAATAAACCCCTTTTAACATCAGCCTGCATGGAAACTCCGATCGCCCCTTGCTTAAAAACGATCGAATGAATGGCTCCCGTAGTACTCGAGTACTATTGGTTAGCTGGTGTCGGCGCTTGAGAATTTATGGTAAATTGACAATTCCTATTCATGGAGCCCAATTGCTCTCTATTGGGCGCAAGCGTAGCTAGCGGCATGTGGAGGTTGCTTCACAAATATAAAATAACCTCTCATCGCTGACCTGCACCAGCAAGCTGGTGCACTCCATCA
>MGNI01000045.1:6171-7004 GCA_001795115.1 Chloroflexi bacterium RBG_16_48_8
ACGGAATCTGCAACATTTCCAAATCAAGTAGAGTTATTAAAGAATTATTCGGTTACTCAAATGGATAAAGAAACTGCATAAGGTATTGCTGCTAATCCTATGCCTGATATGGAGCGGTGCTTACAAAGAGGAATGAATGGCATCAGGTTTTATAAATAATAGAAAGAAAGCGATTCATGGAAAATACCCAGCCCATGAAGAATTCGAAGAAAAGGAAGCCCAACTTTTAATAAAATTCCCTGGGATCCTTTCGAAACTTCGAGCACTCTTCATTCTCTTTCTCTTTGTATCCTTTTCTCAAGATAATCTGTTTCTTGGCGGGAGTGTTACTGCCCTAGCACAAGAAATTTTTTTGGCAGAGATTGAAGGCAGAGTCGTTTCCAAAATCAGCGGTATCCCTATTGAGGAAGCTGTGATTGATCTGCCAGAGTTCGGGTATTCAACTTATTCTGATAGCAATGGCCAGTTCCATTTTTCACGTATCCCCCTGCTCGAACAGATTTATCCCACGACTATAAGCGTTAAGGCTGTAGGTTTTGGTGATTGGACCATAGAAGATGTACGCCTGGTTTCAAACGACACGCTTCTACTGGAAGTACAATTAGAAGACTCCCCAGTCACGATCCTAGTTCCCGAGATAAGCCCAGATAGACGCTCTGCATCTGACCTGCTCCAAGCAAATTCCCTCCAACCCACTCCTATTCTCAGCCAATTGGATCTTCCCCTGCCTGAGACCATCCGCGTACGAATTACCAATAATGTTGCTGTTTGTAATTTGAATGCCCCCTATACCGTGGAAGTCATCGATTTCAAGGAATATGTCAAGAACGTTG
>MGNI01000045.1:7052-7234 GCA_001795115.1 Chloroflexi bacterium RBG_16_48_8
GTGGAATGGCTGCCAAGATGTACGCGTGGCAAATCCAGGCTGCGGGTGGGCGCTATAACGATGCAGACGTCTTTGACAGCGTTTGCGACCAAGTTTATATCCCGGGTGTTGCCTACGCCAGCACCAATAGAGCCATTGATTTCACCTGGAACTGGCGATTGACCCATTTAGATGATGGCACA
>MGNI01000045.1:7292-8940 GCA_001795115.1 Chloroflexi bacterium RBG_16_48_8
GTTTTTGCATAGGTCAATGGGACACCTATTACCATTCGACGGGGAACAACGGCTATGAAAAGTTAACCTGGGACGAGATGCTTTTTGAGTACTATTGGGACAGCGAACTTTCCTATATCCCCCACCTCCCACCTGCGGGTTTTCTCCTGCGCTTCTATGGAAACGGTTGGGGAGATATCGATCGGGTCAAAATACGCATCGATGATCTACAAATGGGGAGTCTACCGGTTGACGTTGGGGGAAGTGATTTCACCATCGAATGGTGGATGAAGGCACTCCCATCAGAAAATATCAGCCCTGCATGCGCATCAGGTGCGGATTATTGGATGGATGGGAATGTCATCCTCGATCGGGATGTGCCCGGAGATGGCGATTACGGCGAATATGGCGTCTCTCTGATGGATGGAAGGATAGCCTCCGGAGTCAATAATGGCTCTACAGGCGAAACCCTTTGTGGGACCACCCTAATCGCTGATAACCACTGGCATCATATCGCTCTTACAAGACATTTCAGCAATGGGTTAATGCAGATCTTTATTGACGGTACGCTGGATGCCGAAGTACTTGGACCAACTGGAGATATCAGCTACCGAGATGGTCGAACACCGCAAGACCCTGACCAGGATCCCTACTTAATCATTGGAGCCCGAAAGCTTGATCAAGGCTCGGCCTTCAGCGGATGGATCGACGAATTACGGTTCTCAGATATCATTCGCTACAATGACACATTTGATCGCCCCAGTGAACCCTTTGGTTCCGATGGAAATACTTTGGCGCTTTATCATTTTGATACCGGGTATGGAAATCTAATCCAAGATCTTTCAGGGGCTGCTGGAGGTCCAAGTAATGGAGCTCGGATCTATGGTGGGGATCCCAAAAATGGCCCGGAATGGGAGGTTTCATCGCTGTTTCTATTTCAACTATTTTTCTTCCCATTAATCGTCCATTGATCGTCCAATAAAGTAGGAAGGAAGAGCACCTGAATTGAAACGGTAAAGCAGTCGGGATGATGAATTTTCGGAACTATTCTTCCATCAATACTCGATCTTTGATCCTTACTTGGATCCTGTTAATCGTTCTTTGTCTCATCCTCATTTTTTTTACTCCGCCTTTCGGAAAAGACCGATTATCCTATGCTGATGAAGGCATGGTTGTGGAGCCTCTGCTCTCCGATGGTCAATTTGTATGGGGACCAAACGTCGTTGATTTCAGTGCACAAACCTTCCTTGAAACACGTCAATCCCCCCTGGCAACGTATGCAAATGACATTGAGGCGATCGCGGCCTTTACCAGCGTCAACCCCAAGGTTCTCCTGGCAGCGCTCGAAGTTCGTTACGATCTCGTGACTTCATTTTCGCTTGACTTGGAGGCCGAAGCGATCCTTCAACAGATTGAGGAGACAGCCTACGATCTGGCTATTCCCTTCTACAACCACCTCTACACTTGGGGCTCCCGCAGGCATATGAGGGAAACGAGTCAGGCCAAGACAGCGCTTTTATCTTTCGAAGACGAGGTCACGCAGCAACTCAACACGGATGTCTCTTCAGGGACCTTCGCGGTAGCCTCCGCACTGTCGAAGAATCTGTCCTATGAAATCTGGCAGTCAGCGGTATCAACCAGGAGTCCGGTAGGTTTCGCGCAAGTTTTT
>MGNI01000045.1:9016-11082 GCA_001795115.1 Chloroflexi bacterium RBG_16_48_8
GTGGGGAGTGGACCTTCAATGGTCCCCACAGCTGGTGTGGGGGGGATGCATGTTGGCAGCAGCCTCCCGATCGATCCTCGATGGATTTCGCCACCAATTGGCATCACGGAGCACCTTACCCCAGCTACTACACCGTGGCTGCCGCTGCGGGGATCGGAAAAGTTAGAACTCCATATTCGGGAAGGTTGCCTTGCTGGTACGAAATCGATCATGGTGGGGGTTGGAAAACCAGCTATTACCATCTTCAAAAGCTGGATGATCCAGGGAGCCGTGGTTCTGTGATGCGCAATCAAAGTTTAGGAGTCATTGCCGAGGAAGTGTGTAATGGTGGTTTTGCCAATGGTGCTCACGTGCACTTCACCCTATGGTACAACGGAAGTTATTATGATCTGGATGGCATAAAACTCTCAGGCTGGACTGTGCACTCCGGACCTACGCCCTACACCACTGGTTTCCTGGAACGTGGTAACGAGATTCTTTACGTCTATGACACCATTCAGAATGACTACAACACCTACTACGGCTCAAGCACGGATTTCGCCCTCCACTATCAGGGCAATGATCAGATGGATATTGACCGAATAAAGATTCAAATCGACGATCCGAATACAGAGGTGCCGGGACCGCCTGCGGATGTGGGTCTTCACGACTTTGTCATTGAATGGTGGATGAAAGCTTCTCCCGGAGAAAATACCGCTCCCGAGATCACCTGTGGCGCCAACGATGATTGGAAGCTAGGCAATATCCTGTTTGATCGCAGCATTTCTGTTGAGGGAAGTGAGTGGGGCATTTCTAGTGCAGGTGGAAGGATTGTATTAGGTGTGAAAGGGGATGGCTCAGAGGAGTTAACGCTCTGCAGCACTTCAATGGTTGATGACGGTGAATGGCACCACATTGCCGTTCAGAGGAATCGTTGGGACGGAACCTCTTACCCTGACGGACAACTTTGGCTTTTTATCGATGGAAACCTTGAGGCGGCTGCAGTGGGACCGAGAGGGGATATCAGCTATCCCGATGATGCTGCCCCCGGAGAGGTATGTGGGTCATCGGGAATAGATCCATGCACAGACTTTGACCCCTACCTCGTGATAGGCGCATGTAAATGGGAGGGCTGCCTGGGCTTCGATGGCATCATCGATGATATCCGTTTCTCGTGGTGGCTGAGGTATTTTGAGGATTTCGATCCGCCAACGACGCCTCACGAACGAGATTCCAAGACGGTCGGACTGCTGCGGTTGAATGAGGGTCGAGGTGATGCGCTCTATGATACCGGCGGCTACACGGGTGGAACAAGCAATGGCCTGCGGTTCTACGGAGGAGCACCTTCAGGTCCAGAGTGGATCTATTCCGATCTTTTCTTTGGATTTTTCCAATACATCCCCCAAATCAACAATCATTAACAACCGTACTCATGACTCTAGAAGAACCAAAAAGTGTATACTCTGAGGCATACCGCCTTTAACTGCTTATCGTGGTCCATGAAACTAATTATTCAGATTCCAAGCTATAACGAAGAAAAAACCCTCCCTGAGACGATCAAGGGTCTTCCAAAATCTATCGCGGGCATCGACCAGATTGAAGTCCTCGTGATCGATGATGGCAGCACAGATGGAACAGCCCAGAGGGCAGAGGAATGTGGCGTGGATCATATCGTAAAGATCCCCAAAAATATTGGCCTTGCGGGTGCATTCGTTATCGGATTGGAAACCAGCCTATCAAAAGGCGCCGATATCGTCGTGAACACCGACGCGGATAACCAGTATCGAGGGGAAGATATTCAGCATCTCATTACGCCCATACTGGAGGGTAAAGCTGATGTGGTGGTTGGTGACAGGGGAATTGCCAACCTGTCTTCTCTCCCCTGGATCAAACGTTTCCTCCAACAGCTTGGAAGCTGGGTGATCCAGAAAGCGTCCGGCGTTCGAACGCCAGATGCAACCAGTGGTTTTCGCGCCTTCACCCGCCAAGCAGCGCTGCGCACCATTGTTCTTGGCAGTTATTCCTACACTTTGGAGACTCTTATCCATGCCGGTGCTCAGAACATGGTCGTGGAGTACGTACCCGTC
>MGNI01000046.1:0-1264 GCA_001795115.1 Chloroflexi bacterium RBG_16_48_8
TCTAGATCCTGGATGAGCAATCCTTCCTCAAGGATAAACCCTGCTGTCAAATAGTTGGGCAGAGCTCCGACCATCGCTAAGTCATTGACAGTGCCACAGACAGCCAATCGCCCAATATCGCCGCCGGGGAAAAATAACGGCGAGACAATGTGGGAATCGGTACATATAGCTAGACGACCTGAAATGGGGTTGTCGATAACAGCAGCATCGTCCCCTCGAAGTAGAGTTGGGTTATCAAAGGGAGGATAGAAGATGCGGGCGATAAGATCCTGGGTCATTTTCCCACCGCTGCCATGTCCCAAAACGACCTGATCTTGGTGGGTCAATGGCAAAGGACATACGGGACCTTGGATACGAACGGATTGATCGTTTTTCCCCATACCTTTTACCTTCTCTGCCTCAAGATTTTCCGGATTCCAACAGCTTGCTGTTGGGCATCGGCTACGCCGATGGATTTCCATGGAAAGAAACCAAACGAATCAAAAATCGTCATAAATATATGACTGGTCGAGTGACATAGAAAGCACTTCTTCCCTTTTATCCGATTCAGTTACTTCCCTAAACCAGAGATAACTACTAAAAGGATAGTCCTCTGCCCTCTCTACAACTCCATGTTTTACCGGATTCTCATGTACATAACGAAGTATAGATAGATATGACTTTTCGTCCTTTATGCAGAAGTCCCAATAATTCCACCAAACTCGTCGTCCAGTTTGATTATCCACCGAATTGATATATCTGGCACTCAGAGAATGAACTGCTCGAATCAGGTCTGTCATAGTTGATGCATTTTCTGGTGCACGTGCAATAAAGTGATAATGATTAGATAGACACGCCCATGCCTCTAATTGCCAATTAAATTGCGAGGCCCGTTCGAATAGTGTTTCACAAAGAAATTTTTTCTTTTCATTTGAGTCCAGAAGGTGTCGTTTATTAATAGTTGACCCTGTAATCACATAGATGGCATTGGGACGGAATAAATGTGGAGGGTAATGGCGATATTCCTTAAATAATTCCATAGTGATTCTCTAAATCCTCATCAACGAATAGTCATGGACTTTCGAGAGCAGTTTAAGTTCTGTTTATTAACTCCGTTGATGCCGTCCACTTCCAATACACTTAAACTTTAACTGCTGACTATTGGATAAAAGTAGAGTTTAGATGTTACTCCTCTTCTCTCCAAAGACCTTCTATAAATTGCTTCTTCGCATCGGCAGGTCGATGCACTCCCCTTTTCCTTGGAGTCCAACAGCTTGCTGTTGGG
>MGNI01000046.1:1307-1490 GCA_001795115.1 Chloroflexi bacterium RBG_16_48_8
GGATGGTCTGTATCGGCAGGTCGATGCACTCCCCTTTTCCTTGGAGTCCAACAGCTTGCTGTTGGGCATCGGCGTAGCCGATGGTCTAATTCTCCTTCCTGTCGTTTAATCTCTTCCTTCCGGATGGTCTGTATCGGCAGGTCGATGCACTCCCCTTTTCCTTGGAGTCCAACAGCTTGCTGT
>MGNI01000046.1:1521-3166 GCA_001795115.1 Chloroflexi bacterium RBG_16_48_8
TTTCCTTGGAGTCCAACAGCTTGCTGTTGGGCATCGGCGTAGCCGATGGATTTCTCATTCTCCTGGCAAACAGCCCAGCTGCATGCTTCTTCGCATCGGCAAGCCGATGCACTCCAATATCTTTACCCCCTCCCATAGCTATAATAGGCCGCACAGGCACCCTCCGAGGAGACCATCGTAGCTCCCAAGGGTTTTTCAGGCGAACACGGATTTCCAAAAGCTGGGCAATCCAATGGTTTCTTCAAACCCTGCAAGATCAACCCAGCAATGCAAACGGGTGATTCCTCCGGCTGGATATCCGAAACTTCAAAACGATTTTCCGCATCAAAAGCAGCATACTCTGGTCGTAAACACCATCCACTCCCGGGGATGATCCCAATCCCTCGCCATTTCCGATCACAATCCATGAAAACACGTTGGATTACCTTCTGAGCTGGTTTGTTTCCCTCGTAAGTAACCGCTCGCTTATAGGCATTATCCGCCACCGCTTTACCCGCTTCCAGATGCTTCACTGTCATCAGAATCCCCTGAGCAATGTCCAAAGGTTCAAAACCTGTGACTACAATGGGCACACTAAATTCCTCCGCAAGCGGGGTATATTCCCAATATCCCATCACCGCACAAACATGACCCGCAGCCAAAAAACCCTGAACACGATTTTCTGGGGAGCCTAAAATGGCTCGTATGGCAGGGGGAACGCAGACATGTGCCACCAAGACGCTGTAATTCTTCAAGCCCAAGTTTTGTGCCTGTAATACGCTCATAGCATTGGCAGGCGCGGTCGTCTCAAAACCAATGGCAAAAAAGACAACCTCTCGCTCCGGGTTCTCCCGAGCGATCTTGACAGCATCCAGGGGCGAGTACACCACGCGCACATCCCCCCCGCGGGCTCGCACCGAGAATAGATCCCTGCCCGAACCAGGTACGCGCAACATGTCTCCATAAGATGTGAAGATTACTTCAGGACGAGAAGCAATGGCTAAAGCCTTGTCAATGATTTCAAGTGAAGTGACACAAACAGGGCATCCCGGTCCATGAACCAATTCGATCTCTGAGGGAAGAAGCTGATCCAATCCATATCGAACGATGGAGTGAGTCTGTCCACCACAAATTTCCATGATCACCCAGGGTTGAGTAATCCCTTTGCGGATCTCGTCCACTGCTGTCCTTACCAGATCCTCATCCCGATATTCTCTAACATACTTCATCGTTTAACAGCCTCGACCTACTCCGCACCTATCTCGGCATCAAATTCGCCGATCTCACGAAGCAATCTAAGGGTCTCCTGAGCTTCCTCCTGGCTCAATCGACTGATAGCGAAACCCACGTGGATTAAAACATATTCATCCACCTCTGCCTCCGGCACATATTCCAAACATGCCTCTCGAATAACACCCCCAAAATCGATCCGTCCCATCCGTAAGTTATCCTTGCTGAATATCTCAATGATTTTCCCGGGAACACCCAAACACATTGTCAACTTCCTCCAATCTCAATCTCTATTTGAGCATGTGCTTTTCATTCACAACCTTGCTACGCAGCCATCACTCCTGGACTTTATCCGAAATCTTTTATACTCAACCCAATAAATGAAGTGCCACCACAGCTTGTCCAAGAGCGATCCCGCCATCATTGGCTGGGACTT
>MGNI01000046.1:3366-7558 GCA_001795115.1 Chloroflexi bacterium RBG_16_48_8
CCTGAAATAGTAATCGGAACAGCAGTGTGGGATCAACCTCTTTCTCTCCAACTGTAAAACCATAGAGCCCTTCCTCTTCAGGATCGACGAGTGCTTCGAACTCGATCGCTGCTTGTGCTTCGTAATTGACCTTATGCCTGACGCCGCACAGAGCAGCGGCGGCATCAAAAAGCCGTCCCATACTGGATGTGGGAGGTGCATTAATGCCCTTGTCGATCTGCTGCAGGACGATTCGTCCCTCTTCAGGGCTTACAGCCCTATCCAGGGAGGGTAGAGAACTGGCTTCTAATCCTAGCCGGTCGAGCCAAGCCCACGCCAGCCGCCAAGGCTGGTGAACTGCCGCATCTCCACCCGGAAGGGGAATGTAGGTAAGGTGAAAGACTCTTTCATATCCACCATAATCGCAAAGCAGGAACTCCCCTCCCCAACTCGCCCCATCATCACCATACCCAGTCCCATCGAAGGAAACTCCGATCACGGGCGTACGCCCATCCAGTCCATTCTCAGCCATGCAGGCTGCGATGTGGGCATGGTGGTGCTGGATACCGATCGATGGCAAACCTTCCCTCTCAGATCGCTCTAATGCGTACCGGGTTGCCATGTAGTTGGGGTGCAAATCATATCCGATCGCCTCTGGCTGTACACGGAACAGCTTTTCCAAATGTCGGATGCCATCCTCAAAGGATCGCAACGTTTCATAATTCTCCAAGTCGCCAATATGCTGACTTAAAAATGCGTACTTTCCCCTTGTAAGACAAAAAGTGTTCTTCAATTCTGCACCCGCTGCCAACAGTGGAATCCCCTCTTTATCCAAACGGACAGGATAGGGGGCATAGCCACGCGAGCGCCGTAAAGGGTAGAGCTTCTTCTCAAACACCCGCACAACCGAGTCATCACAGCGAGTACGTATTCCCCGATCATGCATGAGGAAAGCATCTGCCAGGTCAGCCAGTCTGTCCCGCGCCTCCTGGTTTTCCGTCGCGATGGGCTCTTCACTCAAATTACCACTCGTCATCACCAGAGCTTCAGGGTAGCCTGGCTGCTTCTCCATGAGTAAAGAATGGAGAGGGCTATAGGGAAGCATCACGCCCAGGGTATCTTGCCCCGGAGCCACCTCATGTACGATTCGGGAAGCCACCTTACGCTTTAAAATAACGATCGGTCTTTCGTGGGAGAGCAGAAGCTCACGCTCCATTTCACCAATTACGCAATGTTCTTCAACCGCAGCTAAATCCGGTAGCATAATGGCAAAAGCCCTATCAACCCGCAGTTTGCGACGACGAAGCTCAACGACAGCCTCCGCATTGGTCGCATCACACGCAAGATGAAATCCGCCTAACCCCTTGATGGCTACGATCTTTCCCATGCGCAGATGCTGGCGAGCTTCTTGAAGTGCTTCTTCATCTTCTGCTACTTTCTTCTTATCCATTTCCAACCAGATCCGTGGACCGCAATTGGGGCAAGCCACAGGTTGAGCATGAAATCGGCGATCCAATGGGTTGTGATATTCCAGGGAACAATCCGCACACATCTGGAAGGGTTCCATGGTGGTGTTGGGACGATCGTAGGGAATATCCTTGATGATGGTGAACCGTGGTCCGCAGTTGGTGCAATTGATGAAGGGGTAACGATAGCGTCTGTCCTGTGGATCGAAGAGTTCCCTCTCACAATCCAGGCAAAGGCTCACATCCGGGGAAATGGGTTGAAATGCTCCTTCAAGGGACTGAGAGTGCATGATCTGGAATTCCGTGAATCCACTGGGTTCAACTTCATCGATATTGACATCATCGATCCTGGCTAAAGGAGGGGCCTCCTCTCGAAGCGCATGAGTGAAAGCACGGATTGCTTCTGCCGTCCCATCCAATTGGATATCCACACCAGCAGAGGTGTTCCGCACCCACCCCAAGAGACCAAGGCGTGTTGCTAACCCAAAGATAAATGGTCTGAAACCAACTCCCTGTACTACGCCAGTGATGTGTATGCTTACACCTTCAAGGTCATTCATCATTCCCTGGAAACTTCCTCTTCAAATGGATCAAATCCATACATTGCGCATCTTTTAACAATACAATCTGCTCAGGCACTCCTCATCACTCTTCCGTCGACGGTTCCTTGGTCCTTGAATGTTCCCGAAGCGCATCCTTAATCCAGTTCATCCATTCTTCTAACCCCTCCCCCGTGCGACAGGATAATGGGAAGGTAATCAGGCCAGGATTGAGGATTTCAACTCCCTTGCGAAAATATCCCATATCGAAAGGAACATAGGGGAGTAGATCAATTTTATTGATGACCAATGCATCCACACCACGATACATGCCGGGATACTTGTAAGGCTTATCATCTCCCTCTGGGACGGAGGCGATCAGGATATTGCGATGGGTTCCAAGCTGAAAACTCATGGGGCAAATGAGATTACCAACATTCTCAACAATGAGCAGATCGAAAGACTCCAGATCAAGTTCATCCAATGCACCGTGCAGCATCACCGCATCCAGGTGACATTCACCGCCCGTGTTGATTTGCACGGCGGTCGCTCCTGCTGCAGCAGCTCGATCAGCATCAATGCTGGTGGCAACATCCCCATCAATAACAGCCAACTCCATTTGATCGCTCAACCTCTGGATCATATGCTCAATTAAGGATGTTTTGCCTGCCCCTGGCGAGGCCATAAAATTGAGCCCGAATACTCCCGCTTTATCGAGCCGCTGTTGATTCTCTTTTGCCAGACGATCATTGGCACTTAGAATTTTTTCTACAACTTGAATACGTTTTGCCATCCCACTCCCCTTATTGCGTTGGTTCTGATGAACAAACAACCAAGATCCATCCCTCTTCCCTCGCAACCCCATAAGACAGCTTGGTTTCCCTTGGATTGGATCCACCCACCTTAAGCTTCCACCTCAATGGCTTCGAGAGAGAATTCCTCTCCTGCAACAACCTTGACCTTCGAGCTATGACAGGAAGGACAGGCCAAGTCATCCTTCCCAGGATTGTAATACTGGTTGCAGTCAAGGCAGAGTAGTTTCGTTTGAATACGCCGGAAATGCAGATTCGCTCCTTCCGCAATGGTACCTTGACTGATGATATCCCAATAGAAAGATATGGATTCATCCACGATGGAGGATAACTGCCCAATGACCAGATGAATATCCGTTATCCGTTTCGCATGGGCCTTGTCTGCATGCCGCAAGGCAATCTCCAAAATACTCTCGGATATGGGTAGTTCATGCATAATACCATTCACCGTTCCGGATTTGGATTTAAAGAGGTGGGAACAAGTCCAACAGACATAATGATTTTCTTCGAAAGCATAATCGGCTTGAGGTTAGAGTCACCAGTGGGTTAAGTCACTCGAAACCTACGAAATCAGTCCAATTTTATCCCATTTTCTTATGGAGCAATCTGAGCCCGGAGAGCTGTCACCGGGCTCAGATTTTTAGAAGGTATTCTTTAGAAATAAGAAGATGAGTCCATTGAGTAAAACCTTCGAGACAAGAAAGAGAGGCATGTGTGGGGGTGCGAGCTTTGCCCGACCCCCACAGCCGTTGGTTCCTCCTGGTTGAGTGACTTTTTTTCAGGTGAGTTGGAAAATAAGTTCCTCTATATCAGGAAAGAGCCATCCTTGTAGATCGAGTCTCCATCTAAAAGAATCTCCGAATCCTGACGTAGATCGCAAATCATGTCCCAATGGATGGCGCTCTTATTCTTACTCCCAGTTTGTGGATAGCCCGCGCCGAAAGCGATGTGGAAGGTGCCACCCATTTTCTCATCGAAGAGAATGTTCTTGGTGTGCGATTGAATCCCATAATTGGTCCCAATAGCGAACTCGCCCAAATAACCTGAGCCGGAATCTACCTTTAGCATTCTGTCGAGGAGGGTTTGATTCTTCTCGGCGAAGGCCTCCACGACCCTGCCCTCCTCAAATCGCAGCTTGACCCCGTCCGCTTCACTGCCGCGGGAGACTGCCGGGAAATTAAAGTGAATCCAACCACTTACCGATTCCTCAACAGGTCCGGTGAAGATCTCACCATCGGGCATGTTGCGATGTCCACAAGCGTTAATAAATACCCTGTCTTTGATCGAAAGACTGAAATCACAATGGGGACTGCGCACGCGAACCTGATCATGACCTGCAAATGCATCCACCAATCGTTGTTGCTCTTCCTCAACCTCGTGCCAAAAAGGTACCGGA
>MGNI01000046.1:7579-7699 GCA_001795115.1 Chloroflexi bacterium RBG_16_48_8
TGACGGGACTTATAAAGGAAGCTCTCATACTCTTCAAAGCTCATCTCAGCATCTTGGGCATAAGCCAGGGTCGGAAATTGGGTGGTAACCCACTTAAACTCTCCCTGATCTCCCCTTCTA
>MGNI01000046.1:7707-8002 GCA_001795115.1 Chloroflexi bacterium RBG_16_48_8
TGTCGCCTTTGAACGCCTGGCCATCTGCTCTGGATTGACATTCGTGAGAGTCTTGGTGTTGGTGCTAGAGTGAACACGGATGCGAGATTCAAAATGATCATAGGCCATTTGATAAAAGGGCGAAACATAATCAAGTTGTTCCGCACTGGCCTTGTTCAACAAAATGTCGTCGAAGCCGCTCTGAGTCACTTGACCAGAAAGGCTGATCATCAGATGAGGATGACCACCCCTCTCTAAGGTGCGCTCAAAAAGGGCACGGAGCAATGGTTCAGCAACCGGCTCTGCCTCCAGCAGG
>MGNI01000046.1:8018-13238 GCA_001795115.1 Chloroflexi bacterium RBG_16_48_8
GAATATCTGCCGAGTAATCGATGAGTGTCCGAGCCAACCTAACCGTTCTTGGGTCCATGCTAAACCCTCCTATACTCATGTTTTTGATGGAATGGTGTCCTCATTTTGGACATCATTACAGCTCATTTTCCATTAGCATCCGTTGAGCTGCCTCTCGGCCTATTTGTACAGCGTAGTTAGTCCCACGATCCCAAGGGTAAATCTGGCTCATACTTGCAAACCATAAACCTTTCATGGGTGTTTTCATATCAGGTATGGATTGTGAGTGGTTGACAGGTGGAACAGGCTGAGCGTACGAGGTTCGGAAGAGCCAGGAATTCCGAATCCAGCTTGCCTCGAATTTTGCATTAAAGCGCTTGAGGGCAGGAAGAAATCGCTCCAGGAGTTCTTCCTTGCTTAGGGAAAAGTATTCATGATCCGGCTCAAGATAGTCACCACAATAAACGATATGATCCCCTCCAAAATGTTCTTTAGAAACATAATTGGTGTGCTCAACCAGGGAGAGAAAGGGAAATCCAGCATCCTTCGGAAGACTATGCCAGTAGATACCCGATTCAGCCAATTGGTTCTTCAAGGCTAAAATCAACACCACCGCACCCATTGATTTTAACGATAGGAGACCCTTTGCATAAGTCTCGGGAAGGGAAGGTACAAAGCGGGATAACAGCGCGGGAGAGGTGGTGACAAGACACTGATCAAAAACTTTCTGGTGGTCACCCAAAATGAGTTTTATCCCCCCTTCAGGAGTTGGCTCAATCTTGTAAACCGGGGTTGAAAGGTTAAGAATCGCTCCTTTGGATTGGATAGCATTCGATAGCAAATCCACAAAGGTTTGAAATCCTCCCACAAAGGTTCCCAGACGCGGCGTACGGGCTTTGAAGCGGGCCCACATCCAGGCCATGTTCACCTCGCGAAAATAAGGACCGAATTTCCCAATGAGGAGTGGCTCCCATAAGGTCTTGTAAGCTTGTTCTCCCATCCACTTCTGCATCCATGATACTGCGGTCACCTTCTCTAAAGGTTGCCACGAGGCAACGAATTTCAGATAAGCGACAACTATGCCTAACCGAAGCCGATGAAGCCGTGAGATTCCCGGAAAACGAAGGACGGCCAGTGCAGAATCAAGGGCATAGAATTGACCGCCATGATATACCGCAGTGAAGGGACGAGGGAAAATCACTTGATCGGTCCAACCAAGCTCCTCAATCAGATCCAGAATATGTTTATCGGAAGCAAACCAATGATGGTAATACTTTTCCAATGTCCAATTCCAAACTGGATCCTTAAAGCCAGATGCCAACCCGCCAACGTGGTCAGCCGCTTCGTAGATGACAACTTCTGAACCAGCGTTCACCAGGTCATATGCTGCACACAAGCCTCCTATACCCGCGCCCACAACTGCAACTTTCATGATTCTCTCTCCTCCGCTATCTCCTCCTGCACACTTTGCCAGCTCAACTGCTCCCGTGCCATATAAAAGGCACCCAGGAGGGTAATAGGTAACCATAAAGCTGCATGTAAAACCAATGTATATCCTGCAGCAACCGCCCCAGGCACGCCATAGCCTTCTAGAACCTTGATGCCAGGAGCATCAAAGGTGCCAATATATCCGGGCGCTGATGGGATGGTCGTTGCCAAGTTGACAATGCCATTCATCAGCATCAAAGTGAAAAAGCTTACATTAAAAGAAAAGGCATGCATCACGAACCAGTACTTCCAGGTTTCAAAAAGCCAGATGATCACAGACGTGACCAACACCATCAAGACATCTTTCGGCGATCTGAGCGAGGCTAATCCGGTATGGAACCTCTCAATCAGGGACCTGGAGGGGGCTTGAAAACGACCTGGCAAAACTCGATCGATGATCTTGTTCAAAATGCTGATGGATCGGTCTGGGAAAATTGCCATTAAAAGAAAAACAAATACTGCAAATAGAAATACACCTGCTCCTACAAGGGCAAGGGAGCGAATATCCCCAACGAAACCTGACTCCCCTGTCAGGTTAGCGAGTTCAGGAAGATTCAGGAAGACAAAAGCCAGCATTACAATACCGTCGAAAGCCCGTTCAACAATGATTGTCGCCAAGGAGGCTGAAATCGAAATACCTTCCCGCTTTCGTAGGACGTAAGCCCGTAAAAGTTCACCGGCTCTTGCAGGGTAGATGTTATTCCCCATGTAACCGATCGCTACAATGGGGAACATCGTACGAATGGAAACCCTTTTCAAAGGGCGTAGAAGATAATGCCAACGCCATGTGCGCGCCCAGACAGCAAGCATATACACCGCAACGCCAGGAATCAACCACCCGTATTCAGCGCCTTGCAAGGTTGTCCAAACTTCACCCAACTGAAAATTACGCAGAGCCCACCACAGAAGTATCGCGCTGATGGCTACACCCAACCAAAACTGCCAGCGTTTCACAATTCCTCCAAAATCCGGATGGGATGATAGAAATCCATCCGTAGGCAGCATTCTACCATCAAGAGAAAAAATAAACCGGGCGCGATGAGATCCTCATCCGCGCCCGGCTCTTACTCAACTTGGATCAATCTGTTTTAACCGATTCCGGAAGCATCGTGCCTAAAATACGTTCTAAAGCCATGGTATGGCTGCAAATACCCCTGGTCAGGAAGAAATCACAATCACACTTCCAATCGCCATGATTAAATTCCACCTGGTGAGTATTATTGGTACCAGCAATGGTCACTTGGAAAGACTTAAACTGAATACGTTCGCGTTCCTCCGCGTAGCGCTTAGCCTTTTCTATCTTGCCGATCATTCCATAGTCCATATCTTCTGGCTCCTTTCTTTAGGGATTAAAGCAATGTGTTAATGCATTCTGGTTTTTTTTACTACTATTCATTCAACGATGATGTTTCTGACATCTACAGGAAGATAACAAAAAGGCGCGTGGTTTTTTTACCCGCGCGCCTTTTTCAGGCCATTTGAGATGTTGTCAACTTTCGCATAGCGCTAACCCATCCTTTTGTCAGTATAGGCGCACTTGCCAGGTAAGTCAATCGTAAAAGTCTATCTCAACAATAAAAGGATCCTTCCAACCGAACCAGTTATTATCATCCTATTCTCGATTT
This sequence comes from Chloroflexi bacterium RBG_16_48_8, assembly GCA_001795115.1. Classification (GTDB taxonomy): domain Bacteria; phylum Chloroflexota; class Anaerolineae; order Anaerolineales; family E44-bin32; genus MGNI01. The sequence continues at coordinate 11,111 of MGNI01000046.1, forward strand.
ACCAATGCACCCAATTTTCATGAGGGTGTATTTCATCAAGTGTTACATTTTGCACTCCCAAGGTGAGCGAAGTGTTACCTCAACATCATGGATGTTTGCAACATCAGATAGAAACCATCCTTTTCAAGAACCTGGTCGTAAAGGCTCTGTTGATCGAAATAAAACCTGCAGATCCCCAATCGAACGGATTACTGCACAACCAGGTGAAGGATAGATCCCGGCAGGATCAAATAAGATCGGAATCAATCCCGCGGCCCTTGAGCCAAGGACATCCGCATAGTAATTATCGCCGACGAAAACCGTTTTCTTAGGGTCTGTGCTGATCAACTCTATTGCATGTTTAAACAGTTCGGGATCCGGTTTCCATATGCCAATCTCTCCAGCTGTAAGGATGGAATGGAAAACATCACCCAAACCTAGCTTTTCCAGTAGGGAAGTTATCGAATGACTGCGGTTAGAAACCAATCCTATTTGGTATCCACTCTCCCGAAGAGCCTTGAGAGTGGGAAGAACATCCTCGGATACATAATCCTCAGGTTGATTAGCTAACCCCATCTTTTCATTCAGAATCAAGGCCAGTTCTTCCAAGTAATCCTGTGGAGCGCCAAGAAATTCTAGATGCCTGCGGGTGTATTTGAGCCAGAAATCATCATGGATGAAGCCCCCTATTTCGAGGACATCATCCTTCAACTCCTCAGACATGGCAAAATATTTATGTGTCCAACGTTCCGCCTCGATCTTCACCTCAGCTGTGAAGGTAACGCCGAGTTCAAAAGCCAATTTGTGGAAAATGTCGATCCCACGAGGCCGACCGTGTCGGATCGTTCCATCAAAATCAAAAAGAATTGCTGAGATCTCGTCATTCGTCCTACCCATGGAAACATCCTTCAATCCATGCTTATACCTTACGACGGAATGGAAAAATGATTCTACCACGTGGGAATTTGAGCGCTACTTGCAATTCACCAAAAAGATCAGACCAAACACCCAGCGAACACCTTGACTTCCATGTATTTAAGCATTTCCAGAGATAGGAAACATGTTAAGGGAGTTTGCCAGGATGTATTCCATTTTGTGTTGCATTATTCTCCTGGTGTCGAGGCAGAAGGTGGTGGGAACAGCGCTGCTGCCCTACACCACCACAACGCTCATCCCTGGAGTACAAGGTGTAAGCTTTCCTGGGAAGTACTGTTTGCTAATCGTATAGACAAGAATGAAGGGATGAATTGGAATAGAGGGATAAAATCAGATCACTGGCCCCCAATATTGATCTTAATTGAAGTTAAACCAACCTCCTGCCGACGCCCGGATCCCACTTAAGACCGCATCGAAGGAATATTCTAAATCTTTCATGGTCCGAAAGGAGGCATCATCATCTGAATCAAGACCTATCCTTCAGGAAGAATTTACACGGATTTTGCATTTTGTTTGCATTTCCCCCCCTCTGATCGTGTTAGGATTGCACCGATGAACGACAAGCTTAAGACCTACACATCCACTGATTATCTCCTGGCCTTCATCTTGGCGATGATGGCATTGGCAGTATTCAACGCCACCCTCACACCCAGTCTTTCCTATCTAAGTCCAGACGGGAATGAACTGGCCACTGTTCCTTACGTTCTGGGTCTGGCTCACTCCCCAGGCTACCCGTTCTACACTTGGCTAGGAAAGATTTTCACCTGGCTGCCGGTTGGTGACATTGCCCATCGGATGAATTTAATGAGCGCTATCACGGGAGGGCTGGGTGTTGGCTGTCTTTATTTGATTATCACCGCTTTGCTCCATCCCCATGCTGCCCCATCCTCCCTGCGGCGATTGACCGCCACAGGAGTGACAATCCTCTTCGCCTTCTCCTCAACTTTCTGGTCGCAAACCGGTATTGCTGAGGTCTACGTACCCAACATTGCCATGGTTGCCCTGACCTTATTGGCTTTGCTTCAATGGGAGCGAACCCGCAAGGATTGGATATTTTTCCTCTTCGCCCTTATCTTCGGATTATCCTTGGGGACTCACCTCTCCAATCTGGGGTTCGCGCCTGCCTTTGCACTTTTTGTCTTACTTACAGACATTCGATGCCTAAAACGTCCAACTTGGTGGCTAGCTGGCTTCGCCGGCGTTGGAATAGGGT
>MGNI01000046.1:13244-13848 GCA_001795115.1 Chloroflexi bacterium RBG_16_48_8
AGTTCCTTTGGCTTCCACTCAAAGCGAGCACCCTCACTGACCCCATGCTGGCTCGGTCACCCAGCAGCCTTAAGGATCTATACAGCTATACCTTGGGGGCATTCTCACAACTGAAATTCGCCTTCCCAATAAGTGAACTTCCGGATCGATTGGTCATCTACCTGGATCTTGTAAGACAAGAATTCACCATCTTGGGCCTCTTCTTTGGCATCCTCGGGCTGGCCGCATTACTTCTACGGCGACCCAGACACTATTACCTTCTGGTTGGTATGTACCTGGTCCATGTTTGGTTCTTTATCCAATACCGAGTCTTCGATCTGGAGGTTTTTTTCCTCCCCTCTCATCTGCTTTGGGCGATTTTCATGGCTTTTGGCCTGTTGGAAATCCTGGTCGGATTAGCTACGATGATGGAATTCCTTCCAGGAAAGCTCATGCAGCAAACCGCGAAAAGCATCTTAATTGTTGCCGTGTTACTCTCTGCCTCCCTCCCCCTTCTCCGCAACTGGAGGGGTAATGATCGGTCGGAGGATGTCGCCATCAACGACTTCTATGCAAACATCTGGGAGATCCTGCCTGAAAATAGTGTCCTCATCACCCAGGGTGG
>MGNI01000046.1:13888-14968 GCA_001795115.1 Chloroflexi bacterium RBG_16_48_8
TGTTGAATTGCCCACCTTGCCTACCAGAAACTCTTCCAATCCGGATAACCGCAACCGTGACCTTTATAGCACCACGTCAGTTGGTGAGCAGACAGGCCAACGCCGTCTTCAATTTCTTCCACCCGAGCTGATACCCCAGGGGTTATGGCAGATACCGGTGCTGATAGGCAATCAAAGCCAGGGGGGATTCGGCAGGCGGGATCGTCTTATCCTTTATCAACTAAGCAAGGAACCGCCTGAATTAGTGACAAACAATGCCTTGCCTGAAATCCAGCTTCAAACCGACTTCGGAGGGATTACCCTCCAAGGGGTGGACCTGCCCACTCAAACCGTTGAAAGTGGAAGCCTGATTGATATAGTTTTATATTGGAGCCCATCACGAGTTGAACGCTTTCGGATCACGACTGAAATTGGAGAGGTTTTTCTTGAAGTGCATGATCTTGGATTGGGAAATCTAGAACGGTATCAGAGAGAAGTGGGGCTTTCCCTCGGTCAAACAATTGCTGAGGATTATTCGGTTGTCATACCCTCCACAATCCCTGAAGGGGAGTATCCGCTCATTGTTAGCATACAAGGTGTGGAAAAGAAAGTTGTCATTGGGAAGATCAAAGTGGTGAATGAAGAGGAGATGATAGAACGATGGTTGAGAATCGCTGGCAAATAGCCCTGGGAGCTGTTGTCCTGTTGCTGATGCTCCTGGCGGGAACATTTTCTTTAGGAGTGTATATTGGGCGGCATGGTCTGAGCCGTGATGGGCTGCAATATCAGCCCCTCCAACCGACAAATCCACAGGGTATTAACCCCAACCGACCTGCGGGAATCCCGGAAGGGGAACCAGATATCATTGGGCGATTACGTTCTGCCTCCCGCCAAGGAATCGAATTAGCGACTCAGAATGGTATTCGATTTGTCTCTATCGATCGGGAGACCAAACTCCTCAATGAAAAAGGGGAAGCGTTAGAAAGATCTGATATTCAAGTTGGAGATATTCTCGCTATCTTTGGGGAATTCAGCACAAACGAAGGGCAGCAGTTGCTGGCAGAAGTCATCATCCTATTACCTGAGCAGAAACCACCTCAA
>MGNI01000046.1:15020-15690 GCA_001795115.1 Chloroflexi bacterium RBG_16_48_8
CTTATTCCAAGGGATAAGGGTGGAGTGGTTAGTGAGCTCTCGCTGCGGATTAAATTAATTTGGCGACTTCTCCGAGATCGGCGCGTAAACCCCCTGTTGAAACTTCTACCTTTCTGGTCACTCCTCTACATGCTGGTTCCTGATATCCTCCCGGGCCCCATCGACGATGCCATGCTGATATGGCTGGGGGCGTATTTGTTCGTTGAACTCTGTCCACCAGAGATCGTCCAAGAACATATGGACGCCTTGACGCAGGTGATTGAGGGGGAATGGCGCGAGCTTGACGATTGACATAAAGTGACTTGCTGCATCACCCCCCAAGAATGTGCCGCGAATCCTTCTGCCCGGCATTTTTTCATCAGCCCAAAACCTTGATGCTGGTCTCTAGACGGCAACTTCAACAACTGAACACATTTCTCTCAACCCTACCTCTTCAGGCAAGCTATCATGGAGGTTGAATGTCCATCATCGCCAAGGAAGGATGGAACCCCTCACCTTTCTTATGTTCCTTGGAGGTAGACCATGCCTACTAGCTTCCCTTTCAGAAACCTGGTGTTCCAAGGGGGTGGCATTAAGGCTCTCGCCTATCATGGGGTGCTGCCCGTCCTGGAGGAGTACGATATCCTGCCTCAAATCCAAAGGGTCGCTGGCAGCTCTGCCGGCGCACTGC
>MGNI01000046.1:15720-15997 GCA_001795115.1 Chloroflexi bacterium RBG_16_48_8
CGAAAGATACCATCGACTTATATAAAACAGTCGATTACTCGAAGATCGCTGAAGTTAGGGAAGATCTGGATTTACCCGATCCGTTGCCCAGGACCCTCGAGCGAGAGCTTGGGAAGTTCAAAGGTCGGATGGAGGTCGCTCTTCGGTTTTTAAGACGATATGGGCTTTACGCCAACGATTATGCTAGCGCGTGGCTCTTGAAGACCATCGCAGCTCAGTGCGCAGGTAATGGACGTGCCACCTTCGCCAACTTTCAAGAGAGTGGCTTTAGAGATGT
>MGNI01000046.1:16022-19402 GCA_001795115.1 Chloroflexi bacterium RBG_16_48_8
ACCCATTCCGCCCAGTTCTTCTCTGCGGACACCACCCAGGATGTTGCCGTCGCAGATGCCGCGCTGATCTCCGGATCGATCCCCTTCTTCTTTGAGGCGCCACAATTCGATGGGATGCAGCTTGGAATGGGGGATTATTACGCAGATGGGGGCGTCTTGAGCAACTATCCCTTGCACATTTTTGATAACCCTGGCTTTGAAAAAGAAAGCCGTAACTTCGATCATGGCGTTAATTGGGAGACACTAGGTTGTCGTCTCATCACTCCGCAGGACTGTGCACCTCCAGTAGAGCCGATTAAGAACATCATTGATTATGTGGAAAACCTCTTTGAAACCATTGCCGAGACACAAGCAGCAGCTTTCGAAAGCAGTTTCGTCGATCGTTTTCGAACGATCAGCATCAGCAACTGCGGTGTAGCGCCCACGAATTTCCAGATTCGCCCTGATGAAACTGACCAGAAATATCTGGAGTTGGTAAAGGCGGGGGAAACGGCGACATATGCGTACCTGGAAAAGTACAAACAGTCCACCGATAAACTCTATGCCATCAAGGAAAAACTGGCTGGGTTACTGAACTTGTGGGATTGAATCCTTTTGAATAAACCACATGTCCCCCAAAAAAGGACTTTGAAACAAAACAGCACAAATCATAAAAAGACCTTTTGACCTGGAAATCAAACGCGAATTGGGGGGGTTGTTATCGGAAATTCGGATGGAGAGTCTAATAATTATTATGCTTGGATGTCAGAGCCTCTGTTACCTTCACAGACTTCAGGAGAGGTTACCAGGCATAGGGCTCTTTCACAGCTTGAAATCGACAATTCATCATGGAAGGTCATCCGGCTCGCTATGGCGGAGATGTGGTCGAACAATCTACCGTGATGGTATATTCTTCGGTGCTGTTATTGCTTTCGTTGCTCTCCTGAATAAGATCATCTTCATCGATCACGATCTTTAACTCGTGAACGCCACAAGTTGCTATCCAGAGGAAGTAATCGATGTCAGTTTCCCCAGCTTGAAGTAAGCGACCTTCACGAAGCCCAATCTCCGGATCGTAATTCTGCAAGACAATACCGTCGACATAGAGTTGATTCAGATAACCCTGTTGAGCTGTCGTTGTGCCGATATTCCTCACGATATAATCCAGGTATTGTAAGCTTCCCGCTGGGGCAGAGGGTATCCATTGATATGTGGAGACAGTGAGGTCGGGACCAGGGATTGGCGTATGTGAGGGAGTGGGTGAAGCCTGGGTTGTGGGTGGCGGATATGTCGGAGTCGAAGTACGGCTGGATATAGCGGTGGGAGTAGCCAATGCTGTTGGACTGGTGGCAGTTGCAGGTATAGGAGTCGTTGAGGCAGCAGGAGTGCCGTCGGCGATAGGGGTTGTCTTGGAAGAAGTGGTCGCACTGGCCTTTACGGTCCCCGAGGGTTCAGGGCTGATGCGGGTCTCAACGGCTTGAGACGTAGCAGTCGCCTTGGGAGAGGGCATTGCCATAGCGATACGAATGTTGCTGATCATCATCATAGCGGCATTGATCGAAGTTTGAGCCGTTGCGGGAGCAACCGCCATCAATTCCTGTAATTTTTTCGTCTGCATCTCCAAAGTCTCATCCAAAACAACTACGAGAGGCTGATAACCTTCTTTCCCGGCAACATTCTCTTTGAGGATGGTTTCCGCGGCGTGGATGTTTTCCTCATACCCCTGCAGCGCATTGATCACTTGGTCAGATTTTCCATCTTCGGCAAGTTCAAATGCCTCATCGAGTCGCTCGGAGGCGAAGCCGAGATACAATTTTGTTCGTTCTTCAGCGCTGAGCTCCAATCGAATTTGTACTCGTTCGATGGCCTGATCAAGTTGATAGAGAACATCGCCAGGGCTTGCGGCGTTGGCAACAAATGTGAATCCACCTGCCATGGCGATGAAGGTAAAAGCGACCACAAGGATCGGCAAAGCCCATTGTAGCGCTGGTTGTTTCTTGGGTTGGATACGGGCTTTGGGTAAAGTGCCTTCTGAAAGCGCTCTCCTTTGATACAGGGCAAATTTCGGTGGACGGCGGCTGGCCTGAAGGCGCAGTTGCATGCGGTTGATCGTTTCTCTTTTGAAACGAAGCGAAGGTTGCAGGGAGCGGACATTCCTTAGGCGGATGGCGGCTTCAAGCATCGGCTCAAGGTCTTGACGAAGGTGAGGATAATGATGCAGGCAATCCTCGATTGTCCAATCCTTCTCTTGGATGGCGTGGATACAATTCATGAGAATGTGGTCAAGTTTGGACGATCCTTCGATCATGCGAAACCTTCCAATTCGGTTAAAGTCGAACGGAGCGACTTCAATGCGCGATGTAGGATGACTCGACAGGACGTTTGGCTCCTGCCGACCATTGCGGCGATTTCCTTGTGAGAAAGCCCTTCCACAAAGCGTAGCAGGACAATCTCCTGTTCAAGTCCACTCAGTTGTTGTATAGCGTCTACCAGCAGCTGTGTTTCTTGTTTTCGATTGACCAAATAATCCAACGATTCAGCCTGATTAGGATGAGATCTCATCAATCCATTTGAAATCGGGATAGGTTTTTTCTTGCGATAATAATCGATGATTAAATTATGGGCGATCCGATATAACCAACTGCTGAAAGGATGTTTGCGGTGTTGGTATTTCGGTAACGCCTCCCAAGCTCGAACGAAGACCTCCTCGGTTAAATCCTCTGCCTGGATCTCATCTCCGACCCGAAAAAAGATATAACGGTAGATGGCCTGCATGTAACGGACATAAAGAGTCTCGAAGGCTTTGCCATCTCCCTCAGTGGACGCCAGGATAAGAGCCCCTTCATTTGGGTCGTTCTTGGATTGCATGACAGGGGCCTTTCTTATCCTATAGAACGAAAATGAGCGGATTTTGCTACAAGAATCATTCGACGATCTTAGCACATGCTTTATGGACGATTTCCAATCGCGGGTCTGATCAAGAGAATAATTTCTTGAATTCCTGATTCTAATGTGGAGGATAAAACATTGGCAAGCATAATCTCGACCACCTTCATGCTTTTTGAAAGCGAATAGGCTTGATTCTAATCCCTCCATAGAAGGCAGATTAAATTGAATGAACAATGAAGTAGTTCTGTATTGCAACGGAAGGTTCATGATGTGCCTGTTGCCCCAAACCCCGAATAGCCTTTCATCCCCATAGCGAGCTTTGGGGTAATCTAGCTACGTTAATTAACAACCAATGGTATGTTGAATTTACATTAATGATTGGACTGCAATAACCATATTTTAGATTGTGCTATTGGGACAAAACCTCAATTAGTGCACGGAAATAGCAATAATTTTTGGATGGCATAAGTAAAAGCCCAGGTAAGCTTCCTGTCGTTGGCCGGTGTAGCCGA
>MGNI01000046.1:19414-19693 GCA_001795115.1 Chloroflexi bacterium RBG_16_48_8
TTTCTCCCGCCAGGTAGCGCATCTCGCCCCAGGCGCTGTAGCGCGTCTCGCCAACCATATTTCCTATGGAATCGATCGTCAGGTTCGTGCTTCCGAGATGATCCGAGAGCAAGAAAAACACTCCCGTGCTCCCCGGCTCTCCCTCTCCCCCGCTCCCAGGCTCCACGCGCATGGCCGCGCCGCTGCCATAATAGCTGCGCGTGATCCCCGTCCCCACTTCATATTCGTAGTAATCGCCCAGGTATATCGTCGTTACGCCATCCACGATGGACATCACCC
>MGNI01000047.1:0-1446 GCA_001795115.1 Chloroflexi bacterium RBG_16_48_8
GAGTATGGCCGGGACACATGGAATAGGAGGGATTTATCCGCTATAACTCTCTCACTAATCCCTTATGTGCCACATTTCTTCAAAATGACGCCCTCAATTAATGCATCCTCAAGCTAAACTTAAAGGGAAACCTGATTGAGGAATGACCCTTTCAAGAAAGGGGATGGTATTTGAGTGAATATAAACGGAGAATAGTCGAATGGAACGCCGAATTGTTGCTGGCGTCTTGCTCCTAGCGCTCTCACCTCCACTCCTGCATCGCGGCTTCGAGAGTTAATGATTTTGTTTGATCGATCGCCTTGAAGGATATAATAATCCTCGGAGACCCTTTCAGTTAAAACACAAGATGAAAATACTTGCCCTCAGTGACCAAGTAATGGAGATTATTTACAGCCGCAGCATCGTGCAGAACTTCCCAGATGTCGAATTAATTGTAGGCTGTGGAGACCTTCCTGCGGATTACCTGGAATTCGTAGTAAGTATGCTAAATGTCCCTTTGATTTATGTGCCAGGAAATCATGACATGGACGATTTCCATATCCCTGGTGGTCAATCGATCGATGGGAAAATCATAAATATCAATGGATTACGGAGTATGGGTTTAGGGGGAAGCCGACGTTATAAGCCCAATGGGAAACATCAATACACTGAGGCTGAGATGCGTTTCCATGTATGGAAACTACTGGTCCTTGCATCTATGAGCAAAATAATCAGCAGGAAAGGGATCGATCTCTTCATTTCCCATGCACCACCTTATGGTGTCCATGATGCTTCCGATTTAGCACACACAGGTTTCACGACATTCCATCAACTACTCTCTCTCGTAAAACCAAGAATCATGCTTCATGGACACTGCCACTCTCTACGGAATCTCAAGTGCGCGGAAACGATACTTTACGAGACAAAGGTGATCAATGTCTACCCTTATCGGCTTATCGATCTTGAGATGTACACATGAATAAGTTTGAAGTAAAGTCCAGTGCAGATTTCCACGCTGCTCGCACAAAAGCCACCCTGAGGAAGTTGGTCGGGGTGCTCTCCCACCAGAAGCGCGAATTACTATCCTTCAGTGAAGTTCAGGACCGGTTGCATTTAGGAGGACCTCTTTATCGAGGCATTCAGCCTATCCCATTATCCATGATTGTAGGAAGTGTAGATCGCTATCGTGATTTTGATCGGCTCTTTCTACCTACTCAATCTCACACAGAAGAACGTTGGCGGAGAATCTCAAGGGCCTGGTATAAGGATATCAGCTTACCCCCGGTCTTGCTCTATAAAGTCGGGGACGCCTACTTCGTCATCGATGGTAATCATCGAGTTTCTGTCGCACGGAATAAGGGTCAGGAATCCATCGACGCGGAGGTGCGGGAATGCAAGGCAAAAGTACCCGTAACGCCTACCATAACAGCGGATGATCTAGAACGTCTCGGAGCTCAAGTCGAATTT
>MGNI01000047.1:1472-5765 GCA_001795115.1 Chloroflexi bacterium RBG_16_48_8
GATTCTCCCCAGGGTTCACATCGAACCGACCTTACTTGGGGGATATGATCGCCTTATAGAGCATATCGCCGTACACCGTTACTTCATGGGGCTTGAGCAGAATAAAACAATACCCGTCTCTGAATCTGTGACACATTGGTATGAAACGATTTATCAACCTGTAGTTGATGTGATCGAGCAATCAGAGATCCTGGAGGATTTTAAAAATCGAACAGCTGCAGATCTATACCTTTGGATCATGGATCATCTCCACTACCTGCAAAGTCAATCGGAGGGTGAATCCATTGAACCTTCGCAAGCAGCTTCTGACTTCGTAGATCTTTATGAGGAGAAAGACTGAAAGCAATCGTATCAGGTGAATCCAACCAGCCTTCATCTCGCCAGTCGTTAGACCTGGAGAAAACTCGATAACACATTATTCATCATGTGTACAACCACACTAGGCCATAACGAATTGGTGATTTTCACCAGATATCCCAGAAGAAGAGCAAGAATTAGAATAGAAACCGAATCCCTCACGACCATAACTTGAAATCCCCCACTCCATTGCCAGTATGGCCAGTGAATCAGGACAAATAACATTGCGATTAACATATTCGCTTTCCAGAAACTCATGTGAGTTCTTAGCTTGGTAAGGAAAAACCCTCTAAACAGAATCTCTTCAGAGAATGGCGAAAGAGAGACGAAAAGGAGAACCATGAGCCATCTTGATGAGCTCGAGTGAAAAAGGGAACCAAGGGTTTTACCTGCTGTAAAATATTCATACAGAATCACCCCCAGGAAATACAATACGCTGAGGATGATCGCAGAGATCAAACCTTTCTGGCACACTTTTGTGCCGATCTTCAAATATTGTAGTGTCTCTCCTTTTTCATAGACCCTGAGGTAAATAAATATTGGTAAAACCCAGAGGATGAATTTAATCGTGCTTGAATATATCGACCTTAGGATTTGTGATTGGATACTGTCGTCTATGAAATAGAAAAGTGTGGCTCGAAGACCCTAGATGAAAAAAAAGAGCAAGACATAACAAAAAAAGGGGCGGATCGAAGACGTTCTAGAGTGGAATGGCTGCATGCTGTCGATCCTTCAAGTTCCAAGATTGGGAAACCATAAAAGTAAGTATGATCATAACCAAGAAAACCCGTTAGCTATTGAATAGGATCCTTTGATACCAGTTTCCCTACATTCCATAGCTCGTCCGGTTACGCTATTTTCTGTTCTGAAAGCATCTTGTGATAGGGTTCTTCCATTCACCCTCACAGCTTGCACTCTAAGGTTATCTAGGGTGATTGACCCCGAATAATTGTTATCAACTCCTGGCTCTTCAGAATCCAACGCTTCTAGAAACCATTTTACCTGGCCCGGTAGCTGATGATACTGTCTTTCCCTTCTAACTGCAGGAAACGGTCTTGTTTCTCTTTTTTCATCCTGGCAGATATCCTGCTTCCCCATTGGGATGACTCTCTCCCAAGAATGCGACCCATTCATGATATGAAACCATCTTTACACATGTGGCAGACTTAAGATTAGATATTATGGAAATAATTATGCAAGCACCCTCCTTCACAAAATCAATGAGGTCTGATATAAATGATTATTGGCAATAAACCGACCTCGGCGATTTGCGCCCGAGGTCTTTCTTTATGCTCATCCATTGGATTGAGAGTATTGGTGAAGATGTTGGTTGAAAGAAAAGAGCTCAGGAACATCGCTATTATCGCCCATGTCGATCATGGGAAGACGACGCTTGTGGATGGTATGCTCAAGCAAGCCAAGGTTTTCCGTGAAAATCAACAGGTAATTGAACGGGTGATGGATTCAAATGAACTCGAGCGCGAGCGTGGCATCACCATTCTGGCCAAGAACACAGCTATTTCCATCTACGACGCTCAAATCGATCATCCAGTGAAGATCAACATCGTGGACACACCGGGGCATGCCGATTTCGGCGGTGAGGTCGAACGGGTGCTAAATATGGTGGATGGGGTGCTGTTGCTGGTGGATGCTGCCGAAGGACCCATGCCCCAGACTCGTTTCGTCTTGAAGAAAGCCCTGGAGTTGAATCACCGATCTGTGGTCGTCATCAACAAGGTTGATCGAAAGGGTTCGGAACCTGCTTGGGCACTCGACCAGACCTTCGATTTGTTCATTCAGCTGGGCGCCACGGATGTTCAAGCTGATTTTCCCGTGATCTATACCAATGCGGTCGCGGCACAGGCCGGATTGACACCAGATCTCGGTCCGAATCTGCAGCCACTCTTCGATGCCATCCTGAGGCATATCCCCGCCCCACAAGTCGACCTGGAAGCCCCCTTCCAGATGCTGGTAACTACCTTAGGCTATGACCCTTACCGCGGTGTGACAGCCACTGGCAAGATCACATCGGGTCGCCTCCTCGTTGGTGAAGAGCTGGCGAGGGTCTTGCACAGCGGAGAAATCATCCCAGCGACAGCGCGCTACCTCTATCTCCATCAGGGATTGGAGCGAGTCGAGGTGGACGAGGCTCATGCGGGAGACATCGTCGTTATAGCCGGTCTGGAGGACGTGGCCATCGGTGAAACGTTGACCGATCTCGAGCAACCCATTCCTCTTCCCACTATTCACGTCCAAGAGCCTACCGTTCGCATGACCTTCGGGGTCAACACCTCCCCCTTCGCTGGTCGAGACGGAACCTGGGGCACTTCCAGGAAACTGCGAGAAAGGCTCTTCAACGAATTACGCACCAATGTCGCCTTACGAGTGGAAGAGACCGAATTATCAGAAAACTACGTCGTATCTGGCCGGGGTGAACTTCACCTGGCAATCCTCATTGAAACCATGCGCCGTGAAGGCTACGAATTCCAGGTCTCACGCCCCGAAGTGATTTTAAGACAGCAGGATGAGCTTGTGCTGGAACCTTTTGAAGAGGTCTATATCGAAACCTCGCCTGAAACACTGGGCACCGTAGTGGAGATGCTGGGAGGTCGGCGAGGTCAAATGCAGGATATGCAGAATAACCAGGGCGATGCTGTCCGACTTCGCTACCTGGTCCCTACACGAGGTCTGCTGGGTTTCCGCCACCATTTTATGACCGCCACACGCGGCGCGGGGTTCATGCATAGCAACTTCCACGGATATCTCCCTCTGATGGGTGGCAATCTAGGAAGATCGCAGGGTTCATTGGTCGCCTGGGAAAAAGGGTTCACAACAACGTACGGATTGAAAAACGCTGAGGAGCGAGGTGGCCTCTTTATCGGTCCTGGGGTTGAAGTGTATGAGGGCATGGTGATTGGGGAACATCAACGCCCTGGAGACCTGGTTGTCAATGTGTGCAAGAAACGCCATGTCTCCAATGTCCGCTCCTCCTTCCGCGAGATCGATGAGCGCCTCACCCCACCCCGCGACATGAGTCTGGACGAAGCGATCGAATACATGAGCGATGATGAACTTCTCGAAGTCACCCCAAAAAGCCTGCGCATCCGCAAACGCACTCTCGACACTCACACCCGCAATAAGAAAGCCAAGCGCTCCAAGGAGGTATTAGGCGTCTAATCAAATCCCATCCATGTCTTGAAAGATTTGATCTTTGAAGCGTTGGGGAAAAAAGTTCATACCAGTGATTGTATGTATTTATAGAGAATTCCGCTCAATAACGACACATTCTCCTCTTGAATGATGTGAATCGGCTTAATGAGATTTTCCACACGATCATCTGCTTGTGAGAAAGACTGCTCCCTGCACATAAAAGACACGTCCCGGTTACCGGTTGTATTCCATAAAATATTGCATCGCGTACTTTCAAGGTGTGAGTCGGTTGGTGTGGGGCGGCAGTGCCGCCCCACACCAACCTCTACCTCCACACCATCAGAAGCATGCAACATAAAATGGAATGCATCCCCGGTGACCTGGCAAGTCTACACAAGACTTGATGTATGATAAGAGTTGAGCGAAAGTTGCCATAGCTCAAAACCATCAGACCGAACTCCGTTGATATTCATTTTTAGGGGTTTTTCCATGTCAAGAACACGCAAAGATCTTACGATGGAGTTGCTCGAGTCAGCATATCGCTTAATGGTCAGGCATTTGGAGAATATAACCTTGGAGGAGGCACTTTTCATTCCCCAAAATGGCTACCGATCCATTTTGGGCACGCTCAAGCACGCCGCAGGATGGAGTCATGTATATCGTTCTTATGCATTTGATGAGGATCCAAAGCATTGGGTTGAGATCGCTTGGCCTCATGGGTTGAGGGATACGGTTATCAAGTCAGATGAATACCTTTGCGATGTGATCGAGTGGTTCAAGGAGTCG
>MGNI01000048.1:0-1488 GCA_001795115.1 Chloroflexi bacterium RBG_16_48_8
AGATCGCACAGAAGTATTTATCTGCGATGAGTTCTTCCTCACAGGGACCGCTGCTCAAGTGACTGCAGTGACGATGGTGGATCATCAATGTGTCGGGGGAGGTGTGATGGGGCCCATCACCTCTCAGCTGAGGCAATTGTACGGTGATCTGGTAAGGGGGAAAATCGCTAAGTATAAAGCTTGGAATGAGCCCGTCTACACGGATGGTACTGCTGTTGCACCATAGATAACGATCAATGAATAGACTTGATGGGGGTGTAATCCAAAGCGATTGCGCCCCCCAATACCTGACCTCATGACCATCAAACCGCCCAAATTACAGGGATTCATCATCGGAGGCCTCCTCTTTATCCTTCTTTCAGGAGGGATCATCTTCGGCATTCTTCAACTCGCTTCTGGAGAGCTCACTCAACTTTTAGGTGTGTGGGTGTCCCTTGTTGTCATCGGCTCTCCATTGCTTCTCATGGTTGGCTACCGCTTATATGGATTAATAACAGCAAGGTATATCCTCGAACGAGATGGATTTTTCCTGCAATGGGGTTTTAGCTTTGAGCAGATCCCAATCTCTTCCATTGAGAATTTGATAAAAGGTGAGGAACTACAAATACGCTTAAGGCCACCCTTCGGTTTTTATTGGCCGGGGTGTGTCATTGGGAAAAAAAAGGTAGAGAAATTTGGGTTGGTTGAATTCTTTGCTACGAAGGTGGGCCGGGGTCAGGTCATCCTTCCGCTTAAAGGGCGAAGCTTGGTCATCTCTCCTCCAGATGTTGAAACATTTCATCAATCCTTTCTTGATATCGTTCGTCTGGGAGCTCTTGAAGAGATTCCGGTAAAATCAATTCGCCCCGATTTCTTCTCTGCTCGTTTATGGGCTGATCGCTTGGCTCGTTTCCTGATTCTTTCGGGTCTGGTGCTTATTTTATGCTTGCTGGGTTATTTGGCTTTTCGAACACCAGGTTTGCCCGGAAGCGTTCCCTTTGGATTTGGTATCACAGGTCTGCCAGATACATTTGTGCCCCCTTCCCGGTTATTGCTTTTGCCCTTGGTTGGGGGCTTTTACTGGCTTGTTGACCTTGTTATTGGAGTCTGGTTGTATCGCTTGAAGGAAGATCGCCGAATCGCTTATGTCGTCTGGTTTACAGGAGCCTTTTTGGGTGTTTTACTTTGGGGAGCGATTCTCCATCTGTTGAGAGCAATTTAAGAGGATCATCCTCCTATAATATCGAGTGGATGATCCATAGGCACAAGTCTAGCAATCCACAATTGATCTAGGTGATTGGCCGGAAGTAATTTGACAAACAGCGAACGTAAAACCTAGCCAATCACTTAAGCAAACCGCCATTCAGGCAACTCATTTTATCAAAATACTTTCGGCGGTTTGCCTAGTAGGTTGACTTGAACATACAACAACTCATAGTCGGTCTATTTCTTGCGTTGGGTATTGCAGTTGCAGGTTATCTGGCGGGTGCTTTATCAAGAAGCGGGTCT
>MGNI01000048.1:1563-1859 GCA_001795115.1 Chloroflexi bacterium RBG_16_48_8
TTTATTTCTTCCAGCGCATTATCCCGAATTGGGGGGCTGCGAAAGCGAGAAATATCCAAAGCATTTGCCAAGGGAGGGAGGCGGGATTATGGGCAAGTCATCGCAAATGGAGTATTGGCTGCTGTTTTAGCAATGCTCTATGGGGTAACCAGTCAAAAGATCTGGCTTGTAGGATTGGCGGGCGCCTTGGCTGCTGTAAATGCAGATACCTGGTCTACTGAATTGGGCGTGCTGGCTCGACGTTGGCCTAGGATGATCATAAACGGTCTAAAAGTTGAACCCGGTACCTCTGGCGG
>MGNI01000048.1:1891-2087 GCA_001795115.1 Chloroflexi bacterium RBG_16_48_8
TGGCCATCGGGATCATCGCAGGTATTGGCGTGGGGGAGCTCAAGTTGGGTACCGTTGTGGTATTTGGGGGGTTCTGTGGGGCCATGATGGACAGTTTATTGGGTGCAAGTGTACAGGCAATTTACTATTGCCCAATATGCCAAAAGCAGACAGAGCGCCATCCACATCACAGCTGTAACGGAATAACCACATATGA
>MGNI01000048.1:2134-2458 GCA_001795115.1 Chloroflexi bacterium RBG_16_48_8
CCTTGTTTGGTGCTGTGATTACGGTAGCGATTTGGTGGCGAATCTAAATCATCCTCGGAAGGATCAGATCGATGATCGAGAAATGGAGGTGAAGATCATGGATGGATCGGCAAGAAATGACATTCGGAGTCTGCTCAAAGAATTCGGAGTTCGTGCGGATGAAGCCATTGTGACGCATCTGGCACGTAATCGGGATATTGAAAACCTGCAAGTCCGTTTAACATTGGAGGATCTAACCGAATATAGTGAATCCTCTCCAGTGCCCCCACTTTCATTAACAGTGGAGGGAGAGATCACACGTCAATCATCAATCAGGTGAGTACT
>MGNI01000048.1:2481-2745 GCA_001795115.1 Chloroflexi bacterium RBG_16_48_8
GTCACTTGTTCCTCTTTGAAAGGAGTTTTGGTAAGTGCGTCTTACTTTCAAACTCATTATGATTACATCAGGACCACTTCCGAAAGTTGCACCATTGAGGAAGGAGCCATACTATGCCTCTAGAAAACATGCTTGGTTTGATACTTGGGGGAGGTAGAGGTACGCGATTGTGGCCCCTGACAAAATCACGAGCCAAACCAGCCGTACCTATTGCCGGGAAATATCGGATTGTGGATATCCCCTTGAGTAATTGTTTGAATTCTG
>MGNI01000048.1:2751-8622 GCA_001795115.1 Chloroflexi bacterium RBG_16_48_8
AGCAAATTGCCATCCTGACTCAATTCAATTCAGTCTCACTCCATCGCCATATTTCCCAAACCTATACTTTCGATCTCTTCCATAGAGGCTGGGTCCAAATCTTAGCAGCTGAACAAACGCTGACAAGCAATGATTGGTATCAGGGCACTGCGGATGCGGTAAGAAAACAGCTTTTTGAAATTCGTGTCACCGAAGCCAGCGACGTATTAATCCTGGCAGGAGATCATCTCTATCGCATGGATTTTGCAGAAATGGCGGATTTCCATTGGCAAAGGAATGCGGACATCACCGTTGCAGTAAAGCCTATCCCGTTTCAGGAGGCCTGGCGTTTTGGCGTATTGAAACAGAGGAGCGACGGGCGCATTACGGATTTTGTCGAAAAACCATGGGAGGAGGGAGTTCTTAAGAATTTTGTGAGTCGCGACGACCCTGTAACACCTTTTCTGGGATCTATGGGAATTTATCTCTTCAAGATGGATGTGCTGGTTAAGATCCTGGAGGGCTCCGATTATGATGACTTCGGAAGGGATGTACTTCCGGCCTCGATTAAGTCACACAAGGTATATGGTTATTGTTTCGATGGATATTGGGAAGATATCGGAACCATTCGGACTTTTTATGAGGCCAATTTAGCCCTGGCTAAACTTAATCCCCCCTTCAATTTTCATGATCTGGTTAGCCCCATTTACACCCATCCGCGTTTCCTTCCTGGTTCTCGAATCTATAATGTCAACCTGGACCGTGTCTTGATGTCCGATGGTTGCATCGTGGAGGGAGCGGAAATTCACAACGCTGTGATTGGGATAAGGAGCGTGATTGCAGATGATGTTGTGATTGAGGACACGGTGATGATGGGGGCGGATTATTACGATGAACAAGATCGATCACGGATATCAGGTAATCCACCCATTGGAATTGGAAAAGGATCGCACATCAAAGGCGCCATTATTGATAAGAATGCACAAATCGGCGAGAAGGTTCGAATTGCCCCGTTTCCTTGCGGAACGGATATCGATGCGGAGGCATGGACGGTCCGGGATGGATTGGTCGTGATCCCAAAAAATTCTGTCCTGCCCAATGGGACCATTGTCGCGCCACCGGGAGGGTAATTCATTTCTTCGGAAGGGATGTCAAGCCTAAGTTGTGGCGCTATTTTTATTCCCGCGAATGGCTTAAAAAATGAACAATCTCTTGAAGGTGGGTTTTAGCGATGCCAAGGGGGGCTGTCTATTTAGGACAGCCTCCCTTGGTAAGTGCTCCCGGCCTGGGCGTTGGCAAGGGTGTGAAAGAGCCTTACGGAGGCTGATCGCAGCAATTGCTAGCTGAAGGCAAGGGCGTCGCTGTGAGGCGGGTCTGAAGGAAGCCCAAGGCAAACCTGCGATGCTTCGGCTTCGCTCAGAACAGGCTCTGAGGCGCATAAACCCCATAAAGAGGCTGTGAGGTCGAGCAAGTTGACCAAAAACAACGAAGCCCGATGCGGACAAGGGGCGAAGCAATTATGCAGTCAGATGCGCAGGGAAAGTCAACGTACTTACCCGGGGAGGCCTGCTGTCAAGCCGTATAGAGGTAACCCTGGTCGAGAGGCCAGGCTGAGGCAGCAGAGGTCAGCAAAGCCCATTGTGTGCGCTGGGCATTTATCCACTGGGAAGGGCTGAACTTCCGGTGGTGTGAAAAAGTGGGGGTAACCGCCGCCTTTGAGCATGGCGTGAACTGCGGTGGCGCCAAGTTGAGCTTCGGTAACACCAACGGCGGTGCGATCGACGATCGCTTCCAGGGCTCGATCCAGCAGCCTGCCGGCCTTGCGCATGAAGGCCACCTCTTCCTCACTGTGGCGGAACATCAATTCATGGAAGAATTTTTCGACGAAGACTAACTTGGCTTTGGGAAGATTCTCCTGCAGGTAAACATAGTAATTGGCAGGGATGGATTCGGCGCCCCGGCCCTCGGACAGGCCATTCATTAAACCGATCCTGCCTCCTTCCAAACCCAGTTCCTTGATACGCTCCACAAAACCTGCAGTAAATAAACCATTAGGTAGAAGTCGCATATCAGAGGTAGATGCGGCCAGGCGAAAGGCTCCGGCGTGGGATCCGCCCATGGGAAGATAAACGGTTGGATCACCCTCCATCGGGAAGACGACATAGTTGACATAGGCGCGTTTATCCCAGTGGCCTGTCAACCAGACCAGGCCCTGTCCCATGCTGCGGTAGTTGTTGGCCCTTGGGACAATGATGAAATCCAGGTTGAGCTTAGCCATCTTCTCTCGAGTGAGCTTATGGCGGCGAGCATACTCAGCCTCCGAGAATTTGTCATAGACTGCATCACTGTACCATACAGTGTTGCGGAGGTCGGAGTAGTGATCACCCTGGTCGAGCTCTCCACTGACATCCTTGAAATCATAAGTCGGCATCTGCGTCATCCTTTCTTAGAAAATATGTAGCGCTCGAAATCAATTCGATGGATCCATCGTCTCCCGATAAATCCTCCATATTTCTTATCTTCACATTGGAGAGCTATTTTTCCACACCCTACATTTTTTCTAAACCAAAGAGGATCTTGGAGACAAAAAAGCATCATGGTTATTGGACATGATGCTTATCAAAACCATGGCTTCGAAACACACCATACGTGGCTTACGAAAGGTCCCGTGGGGATCCTTTCGATGTCCTTCTTTGGGGCGAATATCAAAAAGGGTTTTGGTTGAAACGCTATTTCCGTGAGGCGCAGGAACCTGGTCTCAAAATCGGGTTTAATGATTAAACACTTCCACAAAGGAGACGTAACACCAACGCATTGCCGAACAGGTCAGTATGGCTCAATCGATACCGATGTTCTGTATACATCAAACAATATGCAGTGTACATTAATTTACAACTATTTTGTGCAGTTGTCAATCGTTCCGCTGGATTCAACGATTCAATCAATCCGATTCCTCGCCCTCATCTTACAGGTGGAAAGTTGCCAGCGGAAGGGAGTATGAGAGAGCCTGAAGGAGGGCCATGCGGCTGTTGAGATTTGGCTAAAGCGATCTTTGTAACAATCATTCGCAAGTAAGGAAGAGACAGGCCTGACTTGTTTCGCTTGAGTAATCTCCCATGCGCGTTCTCAGAAAGATGGTTGGGAAAGTGATATTAATCAAAATGAATGTATGATGGACATATTGCATGATTTGCTCCAAGTATAATGGCATCCTAAAGGTTGTCAATATTTTAAAATAAGACAATACTTATCCAAAAAACATGACGATCGGCGTTGGTTGAGAGTATTTTCTCAAGGCGGAAAGGGTTGGCTGAAAGGGAATGTCACTGCGATACGAAGGTCGGATATGTCATCGTTATTCAGAGGTGAATGATGCGCCCGGTTAGACATTCATCAGGTAAAAGATAGGAGCGCTGGCAGATCGCCAGCGCTCCTTCAAAACCTGTTTTCGTGTTTCCCGCGAATTTCGTACTACTTCAATTCAACAACCAGTGGAAGGTTGGCAGCCGTGAAGAAGTCATTTGTCTTGGTTGGCGGCCATGCTAATCCAAATAACTCGGTTTGGGCTTGCTGTAGGAAGCTCAAATCGAACACCTGGTCATAGTTTGTTTTAGGGATAATGTCATAGGAAGCCAGGTCATCCAGGAAGAACTTCATGGCTGTCGGGCGGAAGCCTGCGTCGACGGGGATCTGGTCCATCTGGGAGACATAGGCCAGGTCGAACTCCGCTGTGAGCTCCTGTTCATGCAGCTCTGCCATGTTCTTTACAAGTTGAGCTTTTTCGTTCCAATTCCGGAGTACGTTAATGGATTTGAGGTAAGCACGCAGCAGGTTGACGATCGTCCTGGGTGCCTCGGCCACCGTGTCGGCATGGGCAACGATGAATTCCTGTGCCCATTCATTCCAGGCGAATACTGCCCAGCTTGCCCCGGCTTCTTTGAGGCCCATGAGGTGGCGGGTGTAGATGTTGGCGATCTGGATCTGGTCGGCGATGAGGGCTTGTTGGCGAATATCCGAGCCTCCGCTCAATTCGATAAACTCCATATCCCTCTCAATATCCACCGTCCCGCCCGACCATTTGAGGATATGATCACGATACTGAAGAAAGGTGCGCGACCCTGGCGAGCCCAGAATGGCGGTCCCACCGATCAGATCCTCGGGCTTCTTGATGGTGGGGGACATGCCCGCGATCTGCCACTCATGATCCCGATGGACGGCGATGGCGACGAGGGGGACGCCCTCGTTCTGCGCGACCATGACTTCGTCCGGCTCCATATTGCAGCCGATAGTGAAATCCTTGGAGATCACACCATCAAAGGCGGCATCGGCGATGATAAACTCGACTTCCTCGAAGCCTTCCTCGGCCGTGAAGCCATAGTCAATCATGGTATACCACGGCAGCACGGTGAAGTAGCTGGGGGTGTTGGTGGCGGTGACGATCTTCTTCAGCTCGGGCGGTTCCGGGGCCAACCATAGACCTCCGCGTTCCCCAGCTTCGAGTTCGGTCCCCGTCCCTGGGGCTTGAGTCGCCTCTTCAGTGGCCTCGGCGCAGGCTGCCAGGAGGGGAAGGGTAGCAGCGGCGCTGCCCGTTACCCGCAGGAAATCACGTCGTGAAAATCTCTTCTTTATGTCTGACATCGGTATATACTCCTCATTTGATTTGTAAAAAGATATGTTCTCAATCGTATTCGACAGCAGACTTTGATTGTTTCACCTCCTTCATATCGTGCCCTTTGGTGCCAATGTGACCTTCGAAATCCAGGGCTGAATCGAGTATAGTCCTAGAGTTTGACGGCCTGCCGCCAGGGTGTCGCTTTTTGCTCCAGCCAGCCCAGGCCGTTGATGACGACCAGGGAGATGAGCATCAAGGCCAGGACGCCGGTGAAGACATCGGCGCTGTCGCGCTGGTCGGCATTGAGCGCAATAAAGTAGGCCAATCCGCGTGTACTGCCGTAGATCTCGGCGATGATCACGCCGTTGAGCCCGCGCCGGCTGGAGACGCGGATGCCGGTCATGATCCAGGGTAAAATCGAAGGGACGATGATCTTACGGAATTGTTGTATGGGATTGGCGCCGAACAAACGGCCGGCTTTTAGAAGCACAGGATCGATCGTCCCCACGCCGTTGAGCACGTTGATCATGATCGGCCATAAGGTCTGCAGCGCTACCACAACGATCTTAGCGGTCCGGCCGAAACCGAGCACGACGGTGATGATGGGCAGCAGGGCGATCATGGGGGTGCTGTATCCGATCCAGATGTAGGTCTGGGCTACATCGCGGATCCTCCGGTTGAGCCCCAGGAAAATACCGAGTGGGACGCCAAGGACAATGGTGCTGCCAAGACCGAGCACAAATGTCGTGGCGCTGAAGGAGGCATTGCGCCAGAGGTTACCATTCTGGATGTTCTTGATGATGGACTTGCCCAGATCCAACGGAGTTGGGATCCATCGGGTGTCGATGAGCGGTTCGGCTCCCCCTTGCGACAGCTGCCACAGATAGATAAACACGGACAGGTTAATAATGGTGATCACGGTCGGCCCCCAGCGCTCCCAGAAGATCTGCAAGGGAGAGGGCTTAGGCAAAGGCCGTTCTAGCGGGGGGACGCCAACCCGTTTTTCTTCTGAAGGTATTGCTGTTTCCATTAGAAAGATACCTCCGATTTCCAGGGTCTCAGGCGATTGTCGAGAATGTCAATCACGGAAACAAGCGTGACCGATAAAAAGACCAGGGCCAGCAGGCCGGCGAAAGCCCCCTCCATATTGAAGAATGTAGTCTGCCGAATCACATATACAGCTATCCCGTTCTTGGCTCCGAACATTTCTGTGGAGTACATGATCATCATCCCGGTCCGGGCGGCGATACGCATGCCCGTGATGATGAAGTTCAAAGCGT
>MGNI01000048.1:8687-9448 GCA_001795115.1 Chloroflexi bacterium RBG_16_48_8
GGGCGAGACGGTCAATACCCCGGCAATGGTTGGGATAATCACCTGGAAGAAAACGCCCATGGAAATAAAAAGGACTTTTGCTCCCGGCCCGAAGCCCATAGCCAAGATCACCATTGGCAGTAAGGCGAGACGCGGCATCACGAACATGATCCACACATACGGTGAGAGAATCCGGTTGACAATCTTAAAGCTCCCCATGATCAAACCTAACGGGATGGCGAGCCCTGTGCCGATGGCATACCCGATGACGTAGTTCCGCAGACTCCAGCCCATCTGGACGGGGATCTCCCCGTTGAGCAGGCCGATTTTCAATTCCCGAAGGATGTCCGAAATGGGTGGGATGAAGTAGGGTTCGATGATCTTCAGGGTTGTGGCCTCCCATTCCCAGAACAGCAGGAAGAGGATAATTCCTGAAACCACGATGATCAGGGTGCCATATCCAGCCCAGAACCTCCGCAAGAAGGAGGCTTTCTCCAGAGGCAGGAACTTCTCTGGAGCGGAGGGATCCATTGTGGGAGTAGCTAATTCAATCATGCGATCCTCCTAACCGCGCGCCAGAGCTCTGTCTTTGAGCGTGCGGGCAGCTTCGTCCCGCAGCAGGTCCCAGATATGCTCCCGCATATCGGAGTAACGCGGCATCAGCTTGATATGCTCCTCGTAGCGCGGTCGAGGCATATCGACATCCAACACCTCTTTCACGCGCCCGGGGACAGCCGTCATGACTACAATCTTGTCCCCGATGGTGATAGCCTCATCGATGG
>MGNI01000049.1:0-3178 GCA_001795115.1 Chloroflexi bacterium RBG_16_48_8
CTCCGGATGCGAAAATCCAAGCAACGCCAATTTTTCAGCGAGACTCTCCCCCTGATCCTTCCCGCTAACGAACCATCCAACCGATCCAGCCTTATTCTGATCGGTGGTTTCGCCCTTGGCCTATTAGCGGACGAAAGTGCGCAGGATCAAGTATGGAGTCAAGAACTCATCGATCATGTTAAACAAGTTCAATCCATCGTTGTTGGGATGGATGATGCGAGCTGTCGTCGTCTCGCAACAAGCCTATCGGAGGTTTTTGCATCGATAACAGAATGACACGATCTATATGTAAACTGGTGCCTGGCTCCTTGGATGCTTGGTTAGATGCTGGACAACGCTACAGAATTTCAACTCAAAAAGGACATTTAAACAAGCATCCCGGGTTTTATGGATAACTACTAATATTGGAACTTTGAAAGATGATTCTGAAGTTAAGGAGACTACTACAATGATTGAATCTGCCATTGACCTTCTGACCCGAGCTTCGTTACGCTTTAAATGGGTTGTCATCGTCCTATCCATCCTCGTGCTTATGACGGGGATCTTTGCCACAACAGAGCTCAATCAGGAACTGCTTCCAAAGATTGAATTCCCACAAACCATTTTGATGGCTCTGAATCCCGGCGTAACTGCAGAGGAGATGCGGGATCAAGTCACGATACCGATCGAGGTAGCGATTGCCGATCTCGAAGATATCGTAAATATCGAAACCACCAGTTACAGCGGGGTTTCGGTTGTCGTTGTCAAGAGTGATTTCGGCGTTGACCTGGAGGGTCTTCGAGAAAACATCCGGATCGCCCTCGATGAAATCAGCTTTCCTGACGGAATGCAGACGCCTGAGTTGCTGACCTTCAGTTTCTCGGATATTCCCCTGGCCGCCCTTGGCGCATCCTCACCGGAGTTATCCCTCGACGAGTTAAAAACGCTCGTTGAGGGAGAGATCCTCCCGGCTCTTGAAGGTATTGAGGGCGTCCCCAATGTGGAGGTCAGCGGCGGGCAAGAGCTTCCCACACCCCCTCTTCCAACCTCCGAACCAACGCAGGCACCAGAACCAACAACGGAGCCAACAACAGAACCCTCTCCCACTCCAACAGAAGAGCCTACAGCTCTAGCTGAACCTGCTGGCGAAGAAGGCGTGCCCCTCCCCGATTCTTGGAAACAGGCTGGGGCAGCTCAGAACATAAAGCTTGATACTACGAATGACCTCACACCGGTGATTATCGAAGGTGTCGTCAGTTTTGCTCCACAAATGCTCCAGGATCTCACACCCGAAATGCTCTTGGCCATGCCACTTGATGCGTTGGCTGCACTCCCTGAAGATTACCTTCTATCTCTGGATGCTGAACTCCAAACTCAGCTCCTGGAACGTCTTTCAGAGATCGAAGGACAAGTCGAACCCGTGCCGCTGCCAGACTCCTGGATACAGGCTGCGGCCGCTCAAAATGTGACGCTTGAAACAACCGACGACCTCACACCCGAGATCGTTGCTGCGATCGCGGATTTCATGCCGCAGATGCTGGAAGATCTTACATCCGAAATGCTTCTGGCCATGCCTGTGGAGGCTCTCGCGGCTGTCCCTGATACCTACATCGAAACACTCGATGTTGAGCTTCAAGCAGCGTTAACAGAGCGATTGGCCTCCAGGCCTGAGCCACAGGACACCGGCGCCCTGCCCTCAGCCTGGAAAGCTGCGGGTCAGGCCCAAGGGATCACGCTTGCATACCCCGAAGATGTGACCGTTGAAATCTTCCAGGGAATTTCCAGCCTCGCACCCCAGTTGCTGCAGACCCTCACTCCCGATAACCTGCGCCGGTTCTCCCCCGAGGTGCTGGGATGGTTCCCGGAGGACTTTATCCAGAGCTTAGATAAGACCTTGCGGACGGAGCTGGATACCCTGGCCGCGCCCGTCGGTGGACTGGGTGCACTGGCAGTCCAAGCCGAAGCTGAAGCCGAAGCACTGGCTGCTGGCGCCCCTGAGCTAAGCGGTCTGTGGCGAGAGGAACCGGAGGAGACTGCCGGTGTCTTCCCAACCTTTGAGACTGCTGCAGATCTATTCAATACAGGGTTTACACAATCCGCATCTGAGCTTCTCAACTTACTCTTGGAAAGCGGACAGCCGCAAGCGCCACAGCTGCTGGCAGATTTGACTCCCGATGTCATCCAGTGGCTGGCAGAGAACGAGGAAAACTTCCTGGAGAATCTCAGCCCGACGGTTTTACGCCTGCTCTCGCCAGAAGTATTAGGATCTCTTCCTGAAAGTTTCCTAGAAACCCTGGACGCTGACCTGCGCTCAGAGTTGGAAGGCTTTGCCGCTGGAACAGCAGAAGCCTTTATCCCCACCAATACCATCAACCGTGTTGACGGCAACCCGAGCTTGGGCCTGGTTATCTATAAAGACGGTGAAGCCAACACGGTTTCTACAGCCCATGCTGTCTACGACAAATTGGAGGAGCTGGAAGCCGAAAATCCAGGCTTGCGTTTCGATATCGCCTTCGAGCAGGCTTCCTTTGTTGAAGAGTCCATTAACGGCGTTGCCCGAGAAGGCGGGTTGGGTGCCCTCTTCGCCGTGGTCGTGATTCTGATCTTCCTCAGTGGGTTGGTCAATGGCAAGTACAGGCTCTCCTGGCGCAGCACCTTTGTCACTGCCGTGAGCATTCCCCTCTCTGTGTTCATGGCATTCGCAGCCTTACAATGGCTGCCGCCGGTGGCCAACTTTGTGCTACAGCCACTGGCAGACGCAACCGAGAGCATTCCCCTTCTGGGTGCCATCTCGGCTGTTTTGGTGCGGCTCTTCCCTGTTGGTATCACACTTAACATCATGACCCTCTCCGGTATGACGGTTGCAGTAGGGCGCGTGGTGGATGACTCCATCGTTGTCCTGGAGAATATCTACCGCCACATCCAGCGCGGGGAAGATCTGAAGAGCTCGGTGATCGTGGGTACCCGAGATGTAGCCATCGCTATCTTGGCTTCTACGGTAACCACTGTCGTTGTCTTCTTGCCCATTGGCCTACTGGGCGGTATTGTGGGAGAGTTCTTCCTACCCTTTGGAGTTACGGTTACCTTCGCTTTGGCTTCCAGTTTTCTAGTGGCCGTGACCATCGTGCCTGTGCTGGCTTTCATGTTCATTCGAAAGGAGCATTTGCCTCCCGAGGGTGAAACCAGACTGCAGCGCTGG
>MGNI01000049.1:3202-3464 GCA_001795115.1 Chloroflexi bacterium RBG_16_48_8
CTAAAGCATCGAGGTTTAACCCTGGGAATCGCTGGCGTTCTGCTGGCAGCAAGTCTGTTTATCTTGAGTCAACGTCCACAAGCCTTCCTGCCGGATTTTGGTGAAGTCCAGATCAATGTCAGCGTGGATCTTCCCAATGGCGTCACAATGTCGGAGACCAATGATGCGGTGATCGCCTTTGAGAACAACCTGACAGATGTGCCCGAACTGGGCACCATCCAATCCGAAATTGGCTCCAGCGGTGGTCTTGCCAGCCGCCTCA
>MGNI01000049.1:3528-6640 GCA_001795115.1 Chloroflexi bacterium RBG_16_48_8
GCAAAAGTTAGGCAGATTGCAGAAGGCACCTTCGGTATTGAGAATGTCGTCGTTTCCAGTGGTTCCTTAACGAGCAGCGCCTTTGGCGGCTTTGCCCTCGTACTCTCAGGTGATCCTGAAGATCTGGCAGCTTTCAACGATCAGGCTATTGCTGAATTGGAGAAAGTAGAGGGCTTGACCAATGTTTCCAGCAACCTGACGGAAACGGATATGATCTTGCGTGTAGATGGAGAACCTGCCGTGCGCTATACCGGTGAATTGGAGACGGAGGATTCGTTGGGTGTCACGGGATTGGCGAAATCAGCATTGGAGGCCAGCGTACCTCCAGGGTTGACAGTAAGCGAAGGTTTTGAGACGGAACAACAAACCCAAGGCTTCGCACAATCCATCCGGGCCATCATGATCTCGATCCTGGCTGTATACCTTGTCATGGTTCTCACCTTCCGCTCCTTTATCCATCCCTTCGCCATCCTGTTCAGCCTTCCGATGGCCATTATCGGTGCTGCCCTCGCTCTTTGGATCACCAATCGCGTGGTGGGCATCTCGGTCCTGGTTGGGATGATGATGTTGGTGGGTATCGTTGTGACCAACGCCATCGTTCTCATCGCTCGGGTTCAAACCAACCGCAAGAAGCGTAATATGGACGTTTACGATGCATTGGTCGAAGGAGGAAGGACGCGCTTGAGACCGATCTTGATGACAGCCATCGCTGCCATGTTGGCACTGGTCCCCTTGGCTCTTGGTTTAACGGAGGGTGCTCTGATCGCGGCTGAACTAGCTACGGTTGTTATTGGAGGCTTGTTCACCTCCACCATGCTGACACTGCTGGTCGTGCCTGTGATGTATAGTCTTCTAAGTGAACTCACGACAAGGAAAAAGGCTGAAGTTCTCCAAGAGAGCGATAGCTGAATCGAGGATCGGTTAAACACCGTTTCCTGGAAGGTGATGTTGCAAATCCCGCTGCAGGTTTAGGACCTGCAGCGGGTTAATTTATCGTTCGGTCAAACCTCTGGCTGGATTCCCACCGGTTCTGTAATGGGGATGAGTTCTGGCTTTTCCTCACCATAGCCCCGAAAAACCCAGCTTGAGTTTTATAAGCTTGGGCTGGCCGTATGCGGAGGCCTGGGTCCTGCATGAGATCAGGTGAGGAGAACTTCCATACTCCTCACCTGATTTTCATCTCTTTTTGACCACACTATGGCGCGTTATTCGTGGATCGAAAAGGTTTAAGGAATGGATTAGTTGGTATCCGGCTTTTCTATGTAGGGGACTCGCAGCTTAATAGGCGGGAACTGTTTCTTTATCATCCTAAGATTGAGCATCTCCACAAATACGGAAAAGCCCATGGCGAAATAGATGTAGCCTTTAGGGATTGTGAACGCAAGACCCTCCGCCACCAGGGACACCCCAATCAAGAGCAGGAAGCTGAGTGCCAGAATTTTAATCGTTGGATGTTCATTCACGAAATGGCTGATGGGGCCAGAGGCAACCATCATAATCAGCACAGCAATCATAACTGCAGTGACCATGATCACCATTTCATTCGCCATCCCCACAGCAGTGATCACCGAATCCAGAGAGAACACGATATCCAGGAGCATGATTTGCACGACCACACTGGCAAACGTGGCCTGCACTTTGGCAGATCGGTGCCCCTCCTTCCCCTCTAACTTCTGATGAATTTCCACCGTACTCTTTGCCAGGAGGAATAACCCACCCGCCAGCAGAATAAGATCTCTTCCGGAAACCTCATGCCCAAGAACGCTGAAGAAGGGGTTAGTGAGACGAGTCAACCAATTCAGCGAGAAGAGCAACAGAATGCGGGTGAGCATCGCACCTAGCAACCCGGCGCGACGGCCACTCGGTTCTTGCGCCTTGGGTAGTTTCTCTGCCAGGATTGAAATAAAGACGATATTATCAATGCCCAGCACGATCTCCAATGCTGTTAGCGTTAATAGCGCGATCCATGCCTGGGGATCCGTAATCCATTCCATTGTTCTTATCCTTTAAGATCAAATGCCATGATTGTAACGTTTGCTATTTTAATA
Source organism: Chloroflexi bacterium RBG_16_48_8 (assembly GCA_001795115.1). GTDB lineage: Bacteria > Chloroflexota > Anaerolineae > Anaerolineales > E44-bin32 > MGNI01. The sequence goes on from MGNI01000049.1 coordinate 5,577, forward strand.
AACTAGTGTTCCGTCCAACGTAATTGTTTATAAAGGCAAAGGCAAGGACGGAACACTTTAAGCTTTGTCAAGGATGTAGCAACTTGGTTTTCGAATGTAATCTTTATCCTTGACAAAGCACCAGATCTTCTTGACCAGACTCAACGCGATGAAAGTCATCGCCACACTTTCTGACCCCTTGGCCTCACAAAAAAAGAAATCCACAATGCATTTTCACTTCAATCTCACATGGATAGAATTACACTATTGATAGCTATTTCGAACTATTGTCGATTCCATCCTATATAAGCTATCCTCCAAGAGCAAATATGTTGGCATCTAGCGTACGGTTACGTCGTTTTCTAAAGATATGGATGAGGCCCAGGTTTCATCTCCTTGCCTTTTGCCTCACATGCCTTTTGGCAGCTGCATGCAATCGTCCCATTCCATTTCCCGTTACCGGGAGTTCAAACACATCCGATCCCACGCTCACGGCTACGCTCCTGCACACCCAAACCAGCACTTCCACGCCCACACCAACCCCCACGCCAACCTCCTCTCCTACACCCATCCCTACACCCACCTCCACGCCAACTCCCACCATTACGCCTACCTCTTCCCACCCATGGGGTTACTTCCTCGGTCCTACCGAAGATTCGGAGATGGAAATACCGCGTCCCGTGGCACCGATCGAATTCCCTTCCCATGTGGTCAACATTATCCTGCTTGGCTCCGATCGAAGACCAAACACAACTGCCTACCGCACGGACACTTTGATGATCCTATCGCTAGACCCCGTCGCCAATACAGCCAAGATGCTTTCCATCCCTCGCGACTTTTATGTTTACATCCCCGGATGGAAAACCGAGCGTATTAATACCGCCGAACCTAGAGGTGGGTTTAAAATGCTCGCCGATACGGTTCTTTATAACTTCGGGATCCCCATCCACCACTGGGTCCGTGTTGAATTCAGCGGTTTAAAAGAAGCGGTCGATATCTTGGGCGGGATCGAGGTCTATTCAACCGGTTACCTGTATGATGAGTGTGGAGGGACCTATTACCGATATCAACCCAACAAGGTCTAT
>MGNI01000049.1:6655-10100 GCA_001795115.1 Chloroflexi bacterium RBG_16_48_8
ACTGTACTGTGTTACTCCCGCATGCGCAAAGCGAGCAGCGATTTCGACCGGCTACGAAGACAGCAAGAAGTTTTTCAGGCCATGTTTAATAAACTATTCAGCTTTGAGGGCTTATGGCAAATTCCAGAACTCTTTGAGGTTTTTAAGCATACGCTTGAATCCGACATGAGATTGGAAGATATTCTTCCCTTGGCTTCCCTGGCGACAAATTTGGCCACCGACCCAAGCCGAATAGAACACTTCCGCATCGACCAGAGCATGGTCCAGAGCTGGCGTACACCCAGAACTGGCGCTGCGGTTTTGTTGCCTAAAACGGATATCATTCAAGCGATGTTGGAGGAAGCCTTTGGACCCTGAGCCTGGGGAATTCGCTTGAGTTCACCACATGGTTGAACAATGATCCGATGAGAATATATGAAATCGTTATAGATAGGCTTGGGATGCAATCCCAGATCCTACCCTGAACCCCATCTCCCGCAGCAATTTTATCAAAGCCGCCTGATCGACAACATGGTCGAAACTCAGGAGCAAAGTCTCCAATTTCCCCTCATCCCTGGCAAAACTGAATTGAACTGCAGGGCGATCCTTCCACCCCAGCTGTACGCCGGGTTCGACAACACCCACATTCTGTTTGTTGAGGAACACACCCCAATGGGTCTTGCTAACCGGGATGAAGTTGTATCTGACGATGTGGTGAATATAGATCATCAGGTCACCCTGATCCATTGGGATGATGTTGGCAACTGCACTGGTAAATTGTTGCCTGCGTTTCCCCAATTCGAGTGTTGGCTCCACCTTCTTGAGCTGTAGGAAACGACCGGTTGCTTTAATGCTTACTCTTTTTTTATCTGAAGGAACCGAATCAGTTGTAACCATCTCTACAGGCTTGGGAAGGAAAATGGTCGTTGGATAGAAAAAGGGGATGGCGCTCAGGACGACAACAGCAGCTAGCGATGAGGCAAGGAACATGGACTGTGCAATACCAGAAGGAGTATCGCCTTCTATCAAATAGAGATCAGCTGTAGTAAAGAATCCTGCTTCTTCGAAAAAATCGGAATCCGATTGTATAAGCCCTCTCAGTTCTGAAGGTGTTTTGCGAGTCATCCCCACCAATGTGATCCACTCCATTTCCCGATGATCAATTGTGATGTCAGAGGCTTTAACAACGAGCAAGTGACCCGTGAAATCATCCACCAACAGGAAATAGGTCGCCACAGGCACACCATCTTCTGTCTCCTCATAACCTGTATCATACATGGCATAACCTTCAAGAGTCACATATTGACTTGAGCCAACAGCACCCGTCACAATTTGCTCAACGCTCACATTCCGCGGTTCTGTTGGGTTTTGTACGGCTGTGAGAAGCTCACCGATGGCGTATATGAGCCCAATCCCTGCCAAAATGATCACAATGGCTCCGATCCACTTCAGACTCCCGATCCGAGCTCGCCAACGCAATGAACTTTCCTTCATCAACTACCTCCTGAGATTTCCGAGAAATTAACGACGGACACCTCGCCTTAAGATTGATAAAATTCGAACCGCTTCGTCTATTCACCCTTTTCTCACCATTTCACAAGGAACAGCAAAGAAGAATAATCAAGAACACATTCCTTAAATGGTGGCTGGTGAATACTCTCAGTCACTACTTCTCAGAAAAGCAGGGCTATTTGGAGAGCATATAACAACTTGTTAATTCTGGAAAGTAATACAAAAACCAGTCTTGCGGCTGCGCTTTTATAGGATGGAATATCCTACAAGATTGGTTGTTCAATAGGAGTAGGAATTCCTTCCACAAGGTAGAACTAGTCTGGTTTACCAGTAATAGCCAGGCATCTCAAGCTTAGTTCGGATCTTGTGTCATGCTGACAAGGTATACCTGGATGCCGTCCTCGCCCGTTGTGAAGCCGACTTCAAGACTCTTTCCGATTTCTTCTTGTATTAAAGACCATACAGAGGCTTCCGCTGATCTCAGCGCTCCCTCAACATAGATAGCCTGAAGTTTCTCATCTTGCATCCATTGAACAAATTTCTGTGGTGTTTCAAGAGACCTCAGCTGAACAGACATATTTACAGAGACCAACTTTGCGGCCCATGCGTTTAACGGAGCATAGGTGCCGACTCTCGAGCCTGGCTCCAATGTCTTGGTGAGGTAAACCAACGCCTTTTCATCTGGATAATCACCAATGGAAGGATAATCAGGAAACCTATATCCCCCTCGAAGGATCAAGCCTGCACAGAGGAAGATTAAAAGTCCAACGCTCGTAATACCATCCAACTTCGGATTGGTAATTTTAATAAAATCCGCCCCAGAATTGGAGTTTTAGATGTGCAATTTTCGCTACAGATTTGATCACCTCCTCCCTCCCTGCTGACACGATTAGAATTCATGTCTTTCTCCTTTGCCCACAACTCAGTGCAAAACCTGGCGATGTAAAAGGGATGAGAATGAGGCGCGAATATACCTTTCCATGATCATGAACTGAAGCAATCACAAGCTTCTACATTCAAAGTGTGCAATACACTTCTCACCATTCATGCAGGCTTAATCACATCACTCAGAAATACAACCTCTCCATAAAAACCTGATGGAAATCCGGGTGGGTGGTTAATTCGATATACTCAACACGACCCATGATCTCCGAAGCCACCTGCCGCATCTCCTTTGAGAGCAACAGATCCTTGGCTCCAGCGCCAGCAGCGTTCCCCACTTGTCGAAACCGTTCTAAGGGCAGTTCGGGAAACATCCCCACCTTAATCGCGCTTCCGATATCGATATAGGTTCCAAAGGCGCCGGCCACGATCACACTCTCCAATTCATCCGCTTTAAGACCCATTTCCATCAGCAAGATGTCAATCCCAGAACGGATGGCGCCTTTGGCCAGCTGGATTTCATTCACATCATTGCGCGTCACAATAATATCTTGGTGATGTCCGTTCTCCTCAGCTGGGCTAAGCACAAATTCCGGCTTCCCATCCCTGGACCGAATACGCGGGTCAGCTGCTTGCAGGGCGCCTCGGTGATCCAACAATCCTTCATCCAGCATCTCTGCCACCACATCCAGGATCCCCGATCCACATATCCCCACTGGGGGACTCTCCCCAATGGTTTGAAGGCGAATCTGGCCTTCAATAAACTGCACGCGTTCAATCGCGCCAGGGGCAGCACGCATGCCATCCCGAATATGTGCCCCTTCAAAGGCGGGGCCAGAAGCACAGGAGCAGCTCAAGAGCCGCCCTTTCGCCGCTAAAGTAACCTCTGTATTGGTGCCAATATCTACGGCCAACACCGTCTGATGGGTCTGCCACAACCTGGTCCCAACCAACATGGCCACATGATCCGCACCGACATAGCCGGCGATGTTCGGGGGCAAATAGACCCATGCCCCTGGCGATAACGCTAAACCAATGGAGGCAGCCGGAAACTCGAGCATTTGGCTGATGG
>MGNI01000049.1:10107-12622 GCA_001795115.1 Chloroflexi bacterium RBG_16_48_8
GTAGGGTGCCTCCCCTAGTTGACGGACAGGAAGCCCCGAAAACAAGTGATGCATGACGGTATTTCCAACCGCCACTGCCTCAACAATCTGCTCTCGCCTCAGGCTGATCCCTTGACAGAGATCATCCACCAGCTCGTTAAGGACCTTGATAAGCTTGACTTGTAGGATCTTCCGACCCTCTTCTTCCTTGTTAGCATAGGCGATGCGGCTAACGACATCTTCACCGAAGGCGATCTGCGGATTCATCCTTCCACCCTTGGCAATCGTGGTGCCTTTCTCCAAATCCACCAGATAGGCTGCCAGTTTTGTGGTCCCAATATCGACCGCCAATCCAAGCAATTGCGCCTCTCGTGGCAATACACCCACGACTTCCGACCCACGCAAAGCCAGACGGACTGACCAGTCATCGGCACGCAGACGATCCGGAAGGGCTTGCACAATCCCCAACCCAAATTGGGCATCGATATCCTTTTCTTTAAGAGCCAGCGCAACTCTGGTGACGTCCGATTTTAAATCCCCTAAATTCGGAGGGGGAATAACAACGTCTTGACCCGACACCGGTGGATCCAATTCGATTTCTGCTTCCTGTCCCTCAATCTGCAATCGTTGCGGGGTCGTCAGGGATTCGGCAGGGATATCCACTTTGACATCACTCTGTGGGACCGCTTGACATGCCAATCGGTATCCCTCTGCAATTTCATCCTCCGAGAGCAACTCCCGCTCCTCGAAGGTGGGAGAGGAGAGTTTGCCTTCCACCAATCGAACCCGGCAGCCTTTACAAATACCCACCCCGCCGCAGAGAGACACCAGCTCTACACCAGCCGATCGTGCAGCATCGAGCAGCGTACGTCCCTCCTCAATAAAGATACGTCGCCCAATAGGCTCTAAATCAATTTCAAAACGTCTGGAAGAAGAAGGCTCGACTGTCATCCGATTCTCATTGAGATGAGGTCTGAAGGCTCTATTAAGAGATCTCTGAAAGGAAACCTGAAGCCCTGCCAGGTATTTGTACCATGCTACTCGATTTTGGCTGCGAAGTCACGAAGCAGACAATAGACTTCCCTTTCCTCACAGATGAACATTCTCTATTTCATTCCAAGCCGATATTGGGTGTTGGAAATCTGGATTTTCCTACTCAAGACCTCTGGCCGATCCCGTATGAAGTGTTCTCAGCCCAGCTTCTGCTGCATGGATCGATAGTGGGAGATGTATCTTCCTGCAAAGGGATCTCGCCCTAGCAATAGATCGATGGCGCGAATGGTTGCTGTCAGCTTCATCGGGTTCGTAATGGCACATGTCGCACCGGCTCCGATCGCCAAAGCAAGGAATGCCTGGTTGATGATAGGTCGTTCAGGTAATCCAAAGGAGACATTGCTGGCTCCCAGGCTGATGTTCACACCGAACTCACGCCGGATCATCTCGATGCTCCGCAAAGTGATCACCCCTGCGCTGCTATCTGCACCAACCGCCATGACCAATGGATCGATCACCACATTCTCAGCCGGAATTCCCAACTTGGCAGCGCGCTCAAGAATCTTCCCTGCAACGGCAACACGCCTCTCGGGATCGTTGGGGATCCCATCATCATCCATGGTCAATCCGATGACCGCTGCGCCATATTCTTTCACGATAGGCAGCACAGCCTCCAACATGGCTTCCTCGCCATTAGTGGAATTGACCAGCGCCTTTCCTGGCGCTACAGAAAGCCCCGCAGCCAGTGCTTCGGGATTAGCCGAGTCGATGCAGATGGGAACATCAACAACGGAGGCGACGAGTTCAACGACCTCCGGAAGAAACGCCACTTCGTCAAGCCCTGGGACACCGACATTGATATCCAGAATGTCCGCCCCCGACTCGACTTGATTGATAGCCAATTGGCGGATGTAATCATATTCGTTCCTTAACAGCGCCTCTCTCAACTTCTTGTGCCCGGTGGGATTAATGCACTCTCCAATCACGACAAATGGGCTTTCAAGTTCGATGATGACTTCCTTGCTGACACTCCGTATTATGGTCTGCATACAACAGATTCTCCTCTACATTCAAACTTTGCTCAAAGCTTTGAAAAATAGTCCATCAACTGATCAACATGAAGGACACCATTATAGTCGAGTCCTTCACCGCCGGCTTTCAATTCCCCCAACTCGCCATCCGAGTCCCCCAAACAAGTGACGATGATGTCCGCATCGCTCAGGTCTTCCCGTTCCGTATAAAAATTGGTTGTGGCAACGACATGCATCCCGGCTGCCTTGGCGGCCAGGACTCCATTTCTTGAGTCCTCAATGACAACGCATTGTTCCGGTTTCAAGCCGGTCTTTTCCAAGGCGAGATGGTAGATGGCTGGATCGGGTTTCTTCTTGCTAACGATGTCTCCGGCCAAAACGAAATCAAATCGGATGTCCTCGAGGATGTTGTAGGCAATGGCTCGTGCGTTGCGCTCATTGGAGGTGGTGCAAATCCCTAGAATTAAACCCGCCCGGTTAGCCTCCATCATCAGGCGTTTCACGCCAGGTCG
>MGNI01000049.1:12631-13483 GCA_001795115.1 Chloroflexi bacterium RBG_16_48_8
CATCCCACTTTCGATCAGGTTGATGAAGGTCTCGGTCTTATGGATATGCATTCTTTGTATCAGATCCTCTTCCTCTTCCGATTTCACCGCGACGCCAAAACCCTCCGTATGCAGGTGGTGGCGCATACGCTCCTTCCCGCCACCCACCTGAAGCAACTCGTGATATTTCTCCACTCCCCATTCAAAGTCATAACCGAAGTCTTTAAATGTTTGATTGAACGCCACCCGGTGGCCATCTCGCTCGGTATCGATGATCACACCATCCTGATCAAAGATGATCGCCTTGATCTCCGCCATGTTTCTTTCCTCCTCTTCAGTTTATTGCGTGAAAAACTCACGAATCGCATCAACGGCCAATCGATTCTCCTCTTCCGTCCCAATCGTAATCCGGAACCACCCATCGCTATCATACATGGATGATTGGGGACGGAAGATCAACCCCTTGGCAAGGGCAAAATCTACCATAGCCTTTCCCGCTTTTCCCGCGCGACCACCATCAAAAAGCATGTAATTGCCGTGAGAGTGGAAAATCGTCAGCCCAGAGATATCGTAAAGTGATTGTTCAATAAATTTCACCTGCTCATTGTTAAACGCTACTCTCTTCTGTAAACTATCGGTGTCCTCTAACGCAGCCAGCGCTGCCCACATGGGGATCGTCCCAACATTCCAGGGCAGGAGGGTGGCAGCGATCGTATCAATGACCTCTTTGTTCCCAATGGCATACCCAAAGCGCAAGCCAGCCAGGGCATAAGCTTTGGAAAGCGTGCGGGTGATGAGAACATTCTCATAGGTCCTCGTTAGCGCCACCTGAGATTTCTGAAGACCGGCATATTCCACATAGGCTTCATCAAT
>MGNI01000049.1:13551-29142 GCA_001795115.1 Chloroflexi bacterium RBG_16_48_8
TGTTGGGGTTAGCGATCACGATGATCTTTGTCTTCGGTGTGACCGCAGCAATGATCGCATCCGGATCGAAGAGTAATTCATTATTCTCATACTGCATCGGCACGGAAACAAGTTTGCCACCCACAACCTCACAACGTAATCGATAGATGCCAAAACAGGGAGTATGTTGGATGACTTCTTGGCCGACCTCGACTAAGCTCCTCCAGATCATGTCATAGATTTCGCTCGAGCCATTTCCGAGGAGCACATTCTCCGGCCCATCCAATCCATTGATCTCTGCGATCTTCGACCTGACCACAAGTCCTTGATCCGGATAGCGGTTTGCCAGCTTGGCATACTTCCGGATTGCCTCCTGAACCTTGGGAGAGGGCTCATGGGGATTTTCATTCGACATCATCCTGTGTAAAGCAGGATTCTGCCATGCAAGTTCGATGTGGGACGAGACATACATCTTTCGATCTCGCATCCATGGTACAAAGAACCCTTTCATTGATTTCTGCATAAAACTCTCCCTGAAAAATGGTTACACTCGTTTATCTCCATATCGATCGAGATGATCACCAGGGGGAAACGCCTATCCTAAGGAGACCTATGCCTTCCCAGCGCTTCCCAACATGTCAATCCAATAGCTGACTTTGGCATGGATCGCCTTCTTCACTTCCTTATCAATCCTGCCCGGGTTGTACTCATCCCGGTGTTGGCGGATGTACTCGTAGGTTGCGTCAATCAGACTGTGCTTTAGGTCAGTGGACACATTGAACTTGGCTCCCCCAAGACCAATCAACTTACGGACGTAATCAAGCGGAAGTCCCGTCCCGCCATGTACCACCAATGGTATTCTTACACCCTGACCATTGATCAAACGGAAGATCTTCCCGAAACGTTCGAAGTCAACTTTTGGATTGGCCGTTTTGTAGACCCCATGCGCCGTGCCGATCGCAGGCGCAAACAGATCCACCCCCGTTTGCTCCACGAACTCCACTGCCTGTTCCGGATTACACAGCAGTGCTTCATCCTCAGCCACTCGGACCTGGTCCTCCACGCCGGATACGGTTCCCAACTCACCCTCCACAGAGGCTGTGCCCAACCGGTGGCAATAATCGACGACCTCTTTCGTCTGACGGATGTTCTCTTCGAGATCTTGCTTGGAGGCATCGATCATGATGTTGGTATAGCCGGCATCCGCGCACTGCTTGCAGTAATTCACATCTTCGCAATGATCCAGATGGAGGGCGATGGGAATCGGCGCCGATTCAGCTAAAGTTCGAAAGATGGCAACGAGCACCTCTTTTCCCAGGAATTGGGAAGGAGTGACCGAGGTCTGAATGATCAGGGGTGCGCGGTGATCCAGATGGGCTTCAACGACTGCCTCCATCTGAATCAAGTTGGTGATATTGAAAGCGCCAACGGCATACTTGCCCTCGGTTGCTTCAATCAAGATGTCTTTCGCGGTTTGAATGGACATGGTTATCTCCCTTTCTCATGTAAATATGGAATCATTGATTCATCATTACAGAACGACATTGTCAGCTTCTGTTGTAGGAATGGAAGGTTAACCTTGTATAATGATTTTTCTGTCGAGAAGCGTCTACCTCCGATACTGAGTGCTCTCCACTTGGAACAGGTATCGATCTCCCCGATAGAAGGAGTGAAGCAGCTCCACAGGATTATTTTGGGAGCCATACGTGATACTCTCCAAGAACATGCAGGGGATGGTCTTGCCAATATTCAATCTGTGGGCGATCTCCTCAGAGGGCATGATCGCTCGTAGGGTCTGTACGGAATGATGCAGGTCGACATCAAAATGCTGCACCAGGATCATATACATCGAACCCTGGATCTTCTCCTGAAGAAGCTCTTTGAAGGCTTCATAGGCGTAGTATTGTCGTTCCAGAACAAAAGGGGTTTGATCGGCTATCCGTAAGCGCTCGATACAAATCACTCGAGCATTCAACTCGAGCTGTAACTTTTTGGCAATCTCCTCAGATGCTTTTACCACTTCCTTAGAGAGCTCGCGATCATCTAATTCAACCCCGCTAATATCAAAATCATCCACGAAACTGGTAATTCGCCCAAGGCGATGGACAGGGGTTAAAAGTGCCTTTCGCTTAACGAAAGTCCCCATTCCCCTTCGCCGCTCAAGCAATCCCTTCTGCGACAGAGAGGCAAGAGCATGCCGGACCGTATTTCGATTGAGACGAAAATCATCGGCGAGCCGCGTTTCTGATGGGATTTTTTCCCCCACCTGGAACGTGCCATCCGCAATTCTGGCTTCGATCCAGTTGGCCAATTGGTGATAGAGAGGTATGGGGCTATGCTTATCCAGAATTTTGCTCATCGTATGAACATAGGATCTTGTATATTTGTATATACAATTGTACAATAAGTCTCTCGTCCTGTCCAACATCAATGCGAAAGGGTGTATTCCAAAAAAAAGCGATAGTATCGTCAGCTGGCGGGGAGAAAGGTTTGCGGGGTTTGGTCTTCTTCTCATCCGGAATACGCCCATGCGGAATGGGTGCGTTCCTGGAAATAATGCCTCAGGTCACTCAGGGTGAGCGTTGTGATGTGGGTGGCGTTTCCATTCCACAACATCCTCTACCTCAACAACAAATGAACCATACCGCATCCAATGCAATATGCCCATTCGGAAGCGTTCACTGAATCTGTGTCGAGAGACTCTTCTATTCATTCCCAATGCTTACCTGCTTTGCACGCTTAAAATGAGGCAAAACGCATTATGCCTGCGGTACAATTGAACACCATGTTCTCCAAGCCTTGCTTCCATCCGCGATTTACGAACGCTTATTTTGTATGAATAGCTGGATCGGTAGATAAGAAGGAAATCAAGGGGAACAAAATGAGAAGTGGGAATACGATACAGGTACGAAACATCCAGGCGATTCTGCACTAGAATACGCATCCTCACACTTGAACCGCAGATTGAATTCCCACAATGACAAGAGGAAAACTGAGTGCACGGAAGGAGAAACGATGACTTTGCTCTCGGTACTGATCGCCTCGGCTTTAATCTTTGATTTCCTGAATGGTTTTCACGACTCTTCCAATGTCGTCGCCACGGTGATCTCTTCGCGTGCCATGCGGCCACGTACTGCTTTGGTAATGGCAGCAATCGCTGAATTTACTGCGCCCTTTCTCTTTGGTGTCGCTGTGGCCACAACGGTCGGGAAAGAGGTCATTGAACCTTCCGCCATCTCCCCTGATGTGGTTTTGGGTGCGGTTTGTGCTGCAATCCTTTGGAATCTCCTGACCTGGTGGCTAGGGATCCCCTCCTCCTCTTCCCACGCTTTGATCGGTGGGTTGCTTGGTTCCTCCATTGTCGCCAATGGACTGGGCATCATCCAGATCGGTGGTTTAATCAAGGTCTTGATTGCTCTTTTAATCTCCCCACCACTCGGCCTGGTAACAGGTTTTCTCCTTATGCGTGTCCTCCGCTATATGCTACGGAATGCTACACCGCGTGTCAGTACAACTTTTAAGCGGGCTCAAGTCTTTACCGCGTTAGCGCTCTCCCTCTCACACGGGACCAACGACGCACAAAAGACCATGGGCGTGATCACCATGGGTCTTGTAGCCAGCGGGTTTCAGCAAACCTTTGAGGTTCCGTTATGGGTAATCGCAGCCAGTGCAAGTGCGATTGCCCTCGGAACTTCATTAGGGGGTTGGCGCCTAATCCGCACCTTAGGTGGCCGGATTTATAAGGTCCGACCTATTCATGGTTTCACATCACAAGCAGCTTCCGCTGCCGTTATTTTCACAGCAGCTCTGTTAGGGGGTCCTGTGAGCACAACACAGGTGGTTGGTTCGGCTATCATGGGAACAGGAGCAGCTGAACGCTTATCCAAAGTCCGATGGCAGGTTGGAAGAGAGATGGTAACAACCTGGTTGTTAACCATTCCAGCTACAGCGGCATTATCCGCATTGCTTTTCCTTGTGCTGCAACGTATCTTTTGGTAACACAAATTTTCTATAAGCAGGAACGCTCACTAGACATTTAAACCGCTGCCGCCATTCCAAGACAGAGTTACCCGAATAAAATCTTGTCGGATAAATACTACCTTGAGAAAAACTGAGTCACAGAGAAACAGAGATGAAAACAAAAACACGTAAGAAAACCCCTGGCAAGGATTTATCTTCTGCAATTAAAAGCTATCTCCTGCTAACATTGGGCGCAGTTATCCTGGCATTCAATATCAACCTTTTCCTTGCTCCAGCTGATATCGCTCCAGGCGGCGTATCTGGTACAGCTATCATTCTCAATGAGCTTGTGGGGTGGCCTATTGGTCTGATCATGTTTGTGCTGAATATCCCATTGATCGCACTTGGATTTCGACACATGGGCCGATTCCAGTTTCTTTTCAGAACCCTCTACGCTGTTGCTATTTACAACTTTGGGGTAGACCTCATAGGCCTATGGGTTCACAAAGATGGTATTACGAATGACTTATTGCTGAATGCGCTTTATGGTGGAATCGTTGGAGGTATCGGAACTGGACTCGTCTATCGAGGACATGGTACCACCGCGGGTACAGGCGTCATCAGCCGTGTCTTGCAACTGCATACGGGTATCCCCATAAGCCAACTGTATCTTTTTATCGACGGAGGTGTGGTGTTGATCGCCGCGTTGGTTTTTGGATGGGAAAAAGCCATGTATGCCCTGATCACTCTTTTCGTGTGGGGGATCGCCGCCGATTACATCCTTGAGGGACCAAGCGTTATACGTACAGTCATCATCATCACCGAATTGCCAGAGAAAGTTTCCAATGCGGTTCTGCAACAACACCACCTGGGATTGACCTCTTGGACGGGTAAAGGGATGTTCAGTGGCGAAGAACGAACGATCCTCTTCTGTACCGTGAGGCGGCCGGACGTGAATGCACTCCGCTCAACGATCATCCAGGTTGATCCAAGGGCTTTCCTGGTCATCGGTCAAGGACATCAGGCTAGTGGTGGTTTCCTTCAGAAGGTCCCGGTCAAACCTCGAGAGGAATCGAAAGAAATGGCTATAAAGGAATAAGTATTTAAGTTCGATCGGATCTCTTCTGGCATCAAAACAAATCTGTGGCAAACACGCCTCAAGATCTACCAGACAACCGCCTAGGCATCAGCACCTACTGCGTATTAAGGTTCGCGGGCTGGAATTGTGAAGTAGAATGTCGAACCCCTTCCAGATTCGGATACAACCCAAATCCGTCCACCGTGACGCTCTATAATCCTTTTACAAATAGCCAGACCCAGCCCAGTCCCGGGGTATTCGTCTTGCGTATGCAATCGCTGGAAAATGACAAAAATCCGATCCATGTGCTGTGGCTTGATACCGATGCCATTATCCTTGATCGAAAACTCCCACTCGCTATTCCTTCGTACTACTCCAATGTGAACCTCTGGTCTCTCCTCACCTCGGAATTTAATGGCGTTGCTGATGAGATTCTGAAAGAGTTGTTCCAGCTGGACTCGGTCCCCCAGGATGCTCGGAAGGGGATCATGAGTAACCACTGCTCCACTCTCTCCAATGGCCATCGTCAAATTCGTAATGACCATATCAAGGATCGTCTCGCAATCTACTGGTTCAAATGCTTTACCTCTCGTGCCAACTCGGGAATAGGTCAGCAGATCATCGATCAGCCTTTGTAAACGTCTTGTACCATCCAAGATATAAGCAATATAATCATCTGCATCAGCATCTAATTGTTCTCTATAGCGTTTTGCCAGCAGATCTGCGAAACCCGATATGGCACGAAGTGGCTCACGCAAATCATGGGAAGCGATACTGGCGAAACGCTCAAGGTCGGTATTGGATCGCTCAAGGTCCAGCTTCGACTGCTCAAAAGCCTTTTCCACCTGCTTACGCTCGGTAATATCACGGACAACGACCAGCATCACCGTTTCCTTACCGATTTCCTGTAACCTGGCTGTGATTTCCACAGGGAAGTACTCGCCGTTCGAACGAACGTTAACGGTTTCTACCGGATTTTCGGGAAGGGTAGCATCCATCAAGTCGCCCGGTATGATGGCCAAGTATCCATCTGGCACCAGGTCATTCACGGTTTTCGTCAGCAGCTCCTCTCGACGATAGCCGAACATCTCGCAGGCACATGCATTCGCATCCAGAATCTCACCTGTAATACCTTCGACAAAGATGGCATCCTGCACACCTTCGAATATCCCACGATAGCGGGTTTCAGAGGCCTGCAGCGTCTCCTCCATCCGCTTTTGTTCAGTGATATCCTCCTCAACTGCGAGGAAATGGGTGATCTTGTTTTCCTCGTCGTGGATGGGAGAGATGGACGCATATACCCAAAAAAGCTCGCTGCTTTTTTTCTTATTGTGGAATTCGCCTCGCCATTCCTTTCCAGCACGAAGCATCTTCCATATCCTTGCATATTCTTCACTTGGAGTTTCACCAGATTTGAGGAGCCGCGCATTTTTCCCAAAAACCTCTTCCGAAGAGTAGCCCGATACTTGGGTGAATTTTGGATTGACGTACTCGATATTCCCTTCCATATCCGTGATGATGATCAAACTTGAGCTCTGGGAGACGGCTCGAGACAGCTTGCGGATCTCTTCTTCAGCCTGTTTACGCTCGGCCTCAATCCGCTCCAACATCCCCACTTTCTGTCGAAGTTCATCAAGTTCATTCAGAAGCTGTTTTGCACCCTTTCTACGATCATCCATCCATCTTGCTCCTTAAAGGTCGGATATCATTTTACAAGGATCCGCATGGGTTTATGATAACAGAGGTTATACGGAAATATCCCTTTTCAGATGTTTCACCCGTCAGAGGGCAAAGGATGAAACCACAGCAAGCCATCCCTACCTCCATCATCACACCGCGAGACATGGAAATAATCTCTCCTAACTAGGCAAACCGCCGAAAGTATTTTGATGAGTTGCCTGAATGGCGGTTTGCTTAAGTGATTGGCCAGGTTTTACGTTCGCTGTTTGTCAAATTACTTCCGGCCAATCACCTAGAACGCGGTTACAATTATTCATCACGATTTCCAGAACACGACTGGATCACAAGGTCAACCAAGGGTTCAGGTGCTGCAAAAAAATGGAGAGTACAAGCAAAAAGATTGTTCCTCACAATCCCACAAATAGGAGCGCCATAATCTTAATGCATGGATCCAGACAACAGGTTCTATCCTCTTGATGAATTCTTTCGTCACAGATTATCCTTTGCCAAAGAGGTCTGAAAGAAATGAATAAACTTGAAACCTTATTACGGGAAACTGAAATCATCCTGGCGGATGGGGCCATGGGAACCATGCTTTTCACCGCTGGTCTACAGCAAGGCGAACCTCCCCAACTATGGAACATCGAGCATCCAGAACGTGTTGCCGCAGTTCACCACCAGTACCTGGAGGCCGGATCGAAGCTCCTATTGACCAATACCTTCAGCGCCAATCTCTTCCGCATGGCTTCTCACGATTCGAAGACCTCTATCGCTGAAATCAATCGCACAGGCGCCAAGATCTTGATCGATGCAATAGAAGCTGCAGGTGGAAATGCTCTTGCAGCAGGTGATATAGGACCCAGTGGACAGGTTATGGCCCCTTATGGAGAACTGGCATTCGAAGAGGCAAAAGCGGGCTTTATAGAACAAGTTGAAGCACTTATTAGTGCGGGTGTAGATGTCATTTGGATTGAAACCATGTCGGATCTAGAGGAAGTACGAGCAGCCTTTCAGGCCACGCGGGAGATTTCAATGGAAATTCCCATCATCACCACGCTTACCTTTGATACGCAAGGACGCACCATGATGGGAGTAAGCCCTGAACAGGCGGTGAATACCCTGACATCCCTTGGTGCTTCTGCAGTGGGAGGCAATTGCGGCAGAGGCCCAGATGAGATCATCTCGGTGATCGAGAAGATGCATGCGATCTCCCCTGATACCGTCCTTGTAGCCAAGGCTAATGCTGGCATCCCCAAAATAGTCGCTGGGAAGACAGTTTACGAAGCGGATCCCACAACCATGGCGGATTATGCGCTACAAGTTCGGGCTGCTGGGGCTCAGATCATCGGCGCGTGCTGCGGCAGCACCCCAGCCCATATTAAAGCCATGTCAGAGGCACTGGCCTCTCATCAGAACGACGGATATCATCCTTCTCTGCCATGAATACAATGCGGAGATACCCAGCATCATGAGAGAGGGATGGATGTACCGATCTCAACCGATCAAACCATGAAGCCCTCTCCCTCTCCCCTACGCGTCCTCCTGGCCATCGGCTTTGGAACCTGCCTATCGCTGCTCGGGGATGCCTCCATGTACACGGTGCTTCCTACGCATACACTGGAAGCCGGCGTAACCATAGCTGCTGTGGGGATTCTGCTCTCCGCCAACCGCTGGGTGCGACTGGCACTCAATGGTCCCATGGGGATTATCTACGACCGATGGAATCGCCGCCCGCTCTTCCTTGCAGCACTATTTACCGGTGCCATCTCCACCGCCATCTATGGTTACACCAATGGCTTTTGGCCGCTCCTGATGGGTCGTTTATTATGGGGCTTATCATGGGCTGGAATATGGGTTGGTGGAAACACCATCATTCTGGATGTTACTGGTTTGGACAACCGCGGTCGCTGGATGGGCTTCTATCAAATTGCATTTTTCCTTGGTGCCGCAAGCGGTTCTGTTTTAGGTGGGACTCTCACTGATTTGATAGGTTATCACAACACAATGAAGATCCATGCTGGCCTGACCCTCCTTGGCGCCACGATTGCTCTGATCTTCCTTCCAGAAACGCGGAGGGTGAGTCACCCACCTGGGCGGTATGTCTCCAAACAGGAGGACTCGCCCGCCCCTTCAATACCCCCAGCTCGTATACAGCTGCTTTCCGCTACAGCTTTGCATGCAGTGAACCGAATCGTGATGGCGGGGATGCTGACATCCACTTTCGGGCTCTATTTGTTGGAGAAATTCGGAGACACAGTTCAGATCGGCGATCGATCCTATGGAGTCGCCACGATCACGGGGATCGGCCTGGGTTCAGCTACGCTGATTTCAATGTTTTCCGCTCCGATATCGGGTGCCATCTCCGATCGAATGAAAAATCGTTGGCGAACAGCATCAGGAGGATTAATCCCGGGGATTGCTGGTCTAAGCCTGCTGGCTATAGGATCTCCACTCCTGATCATGATGGGTATCCCTCTAACAGCTGTTACCAGCGGCAGCAATCAGGGGCTTGCAACAACCATGGTCGGTGAACTAGGTCAAGCGGGTAAACGAGGCCGGAGATTAGGTGGGCTATTCACCGTAGGGGACCTGATGAGCGCAGTAGGACCCTTGTTGGCCTATGCTCTCATCCCAGTCATACAGCTCAAAGGCGTTTATATCCTGGCTGCTTCCCTCTATGCCAGTATGTTCCTGATCACCTTATGGTTAGCCACCCAATCAAGGCCAAATACAGCAAAGCCAGAATAGTCCCACCAGATCTTTAAATGAAATCCAGAGGGCAGCCTAAAATAGTTCCCAAACCTTTAGGGCTCCACGGAAAGCGCGGGGCTGGCCTCAGGAACCGAACGGCGTTCGGTTTCTGTCGCTGGGGCAGATGCAACCACAAAACCCGCATACATCAAAACAGCCGCAATCAGCTCGCCCACGTACAAGAATGTGCCAATACCCAAGCGGGTAAGCGTGCTGGCGAACCCGATAGATAACGCTCCTGCGGCGATCAGCACGTTCCCGATCACACGGTTCGGTAAAACACGCTTTCTTAGGAACAGCCATGCCGACCAGATTGCCCCGCCGACAAGTGCGATCAGCCCATAGATATTAAAAAAGGGTGTGCTCAATCGAATAGTCGCACCCTCATCAATAGCAGGCAGTATATGACGGTATTGCTCACTGATCGGAAGGCTTTGTTCAAAAATGTCTACGTCCAGAAGAGGCATGACTTGCAGCATAAGGAAGGTTGCAATGATGCTTCCCAAGAGCAAGAGGACAGTCACGTAATTTCTCCATCGTTTTCGAACCAACAACATCAGCGTTCCATGACCAATCCAGGCTGCGTTCAGAGCCGCTCCGAATAAATACCATCCGAAAAAGAGGACAGCACTCCACCCCACCGCACTGAAATACGCTTCCGCAAAGCTCCCCACACCAAACATGGCCAATCCGATCCCCCAAAAGAGGAAATGCGGCTTCCGGTGTAGAAGATAGCGCTTTAAAACAGATACGGTAAATACCAACATGATGGCTGAGGAAAGAAACGGTAAAAATGTATTGATGGACATTGAGAACTCCTTATAATATTTGACACTTCCCTGAAAGAGACTCCATTAAGTCATTAAACGGTAGTCACCGCCGCTTGTTCCACTCGTGATCATCGCTGTAATATTTTGGGGAAAGGTTGGAGTTACTGGGTTGGCATGAAACCCATAAGAATACTTGTAGAGACGAGGATCAGAATGACCGTTATGATAACCAGCCCCATTAAAACCGCAGGGACAGCTTTCCTGTAAAAAAATGAATTCTCAGAAATTCGCGACTCACCTTTCGTACCTTTTTGAGATCCTTTCCTTTTCCTAATCAATTTCACACTCCATAAGTAGCCATTTTGACTGATGCCTCAATCCATTGCCTCGGATGCGAACATGCCCAGTGAGACCACCTCCCGACGGAAATCCTTTATGGCAACCTGCCGAAGGAAGACGATGGAAAGCACTATACCTATTACCTCCAGAATAAAGATGCTGCCATAGCCCTGACCAGCTGTAGCGCCCAAGGATAAAAACACGCTAAATAATCCACCGCTTACTAAAGAAGCCGGTCCTTTGGCTAAGGCCTGAACAAGTGTCCACGCACCAACGAAAAGCCCAGTGTGTTTATGGGAAGTCATATCCATCATCAGCGCCACACCACCCACAGTGAAGAACCCAGACCCTAGCCCCAGCAAAGTGATGATAAAAGGCAGTCCTGACCTCATCGTCAATAAAGAACTGAACGCCAAACCGGCAAAAGCCCCAACCATGATCCAACACCCCAACTCTGTCACCCATCGCTTTCCCATGCGCGTGATCAGAAACATGCCTCCGAAGAGCATACTTGCAATTAAGCCAGCTCCCATATAGACATTAAAACGCGTTGTCTCACCTAAAGATAAACCCAGCACCTCTCCACCGAAGGGCTCTAAAATCACATCTTGCATAAACAAAGAGAACATGCTCAAGAAGAGGAAAATTGCAAACCAACGAGCATTTTTGCTGCTGATAACTATGCGCAAGGCACGTTTAAAGGACTCGCTTCTTTGAAAAGCCTGGACCGCCTGTCGATTCTCCTGTCTGAACAATGCGATCAGGCCAAGGGTGACCGCAAATATCCCACCACCACTAAAGAGGACAACAAGGCCATTAAAACTGTACTCATCCAGCACGAAGCTCGTACTTATGCCGGTGGCAATAATACCTATGAAGAGCATTGTCCAAACCAAGCCTGTAGCCTGGCCTCGATCCTCCTCTGTTGTTCGATCCGTGATCAAAGCCAAGTAGGCAGTCCCGGCGATATAAGTTGAGATCCCCTCTATCAGGAAGAAAAGAAAACTTATGAGGAGTGTTGAGGTTGTTGGCGATCCCGAAAGCCAAAGACCTACCCATGGAGAGGCAATCAAAACCCCAGCCGTGATCATTGCGCCAAGCAGGATATAGATCGTCCGCCGGTATCCAGCAATGGGATGCGTATCCGAGAAAAAACCAAAGGGGATCGCAACCAACGCTCCCAAGTAATGACCACCACCGATGAGCAGGCTGACAGTGAACAAATCCAGCCCGAGTTCGACTCGCATCACTCGGTTAAGCACACCAAGGAAGAGGACCGATAGTCCACCCGCCGCCAGTTGAAATAAGCCTAATCGGAGAAGCGTTCTTTTAGACATATTCATCTCGCTGTTTGATCGTAAGTCTCCGCAATGGCCAGTTGGAAAGCGTTCAGCAATTCATTGACCCTTCGTACGAGACGAGTGTTTGCGTCAGCCCGAATATTCGCGGTTTCTGGTAAGTCGATAGCGGCTTCCATTACTGTATCCCGAAAAAACATCGCTGCCTGTAAAGCATCTCTGGATGGCATCCCCAACTTTAAGGTATTTTTGGCATGCTCACGACCGATTTTGCGAGCTTCTTCGATGATCTCCTCACCCCCCCTATTCAAAGACACATACTGGAGCAAGAGGCCCATCATCCGCCTGCCCAGCAGCCTTTTCTCCTCACGCCCACCTTCATCAAAGGAGGCAAGCCAATGCGTCTCCCGCTGGGTGACGACCTCAGACCGAGCACGGGAGAGCGCTTCCTCGGCCCAAATTTCCTCAAGACCGTAAACCACCCTCAGACGTGAACGTTCCTCTGTCAGGTGCTCAACTCCCGAAGCTGAAAATCTGCGATGCCCGCCGGGGGTGAACATCACTGGGATCTGACCTTCGTCTGCCCACCGGCGGAGGGTTGTCGGGTGAACTCCCAGCCTCTGAGCGGCATCCCTGATCGTCAGCCAGGTTTCCTTTTGATCCGGGTCAACCATCATCCGTCAACTCTATGCGAGAGAATTTTGTACCGGATTGTGAAAATTCTATGCAATTCTATGCACTTGTTCTGATGCTAAAGTAACTGCCATTTCCTGTCAAGACAAAGTGACACCATTTTGGATTAATGACAGGTGAGAATTTTCCCTGAGCATCCAACGACGTTTCCATAGATAGGAAAAGTTCCCAACCATCCATCTACATAGTGACATACGGGAATGCAGCCCGATTTACGAACGGAATGGGACATTTGTGAGGTGTTGGAAACTGGCAACCTGGGGAAGAACTCTATCCTTCTCTGGAAGAGGCGATTGTATCTACCAAAGATGTTTTCATGCCCTCTTCGATCAGCTTCTCTACCACTGGAATGAGCTTCGACAGAGATAGGGGTTTCTGGAAGTAGGCATTCGCTCCCAGACTCATGGCTTTGGCCTGGTTTTCTTCCTGCGCCATGGCAGAGACCATAACGATGGGGATGGATGCTGTCTCGGGGGAGGATCGAACGCGTTGGCATAACTCAAATCCATCCATGCCAGGAAGAACCGCATCCAGGATAATCAGATCGATCTGAGTCTCTGCGATAATAGTTAAAGCCTCGGACCCATGGGTCGCTCTTATCGGTGTGAAACCCTCTTTCTCTAAGGCAAATTCCAACAGAAGACCGGTATGGGGGTTATCCTCCGTGATAAGAATGATCCCTTTGCTCTTTTTTTCCAGACTCAGTGGAAGAATCATCCGATAAGAGACAAATTTACTCCCACTCTCATGGATTACGAGTTGACCACCATGAGCTTCAATGATGTGCTTTGTGACAACAACTGCTAAGCTTTTACTTATTTCTAACGACGAGCTTCCCGCGCTGGGTGTCGAAGACTTCAGCTGCCCACTCTCTAACGCACCTTTGGGTTCGATGTTGATCCAAAGTTTATCCCCCTCCACGCCTGCCCGAATCACAACCTCACCACCCGTCTTAACCGACGCAGCGACCAATTCAATAACGTTAGAAATCGCATGCCGGATCCGCAACTCATCACCAAAAAATGTGGGTAAATCCTCTAGATGCTCTTCTTTCAAGAGAATTCGTTTATCCCACGTTTGCAATGCATAGGATTGTACACAGGACTTAATAACCTGGTTCACCAATACAGGATCTGACTTAACCCTAAACAAATCGGTTGCAATAAGGGACGCAACCTCAAGATCTGCGACCCTGTTGGCGAGGTATTGGCTCTCACAATAAGCGATTTCCAGAAAGTGCTTTGCCTCTTGAGGGTTCGAAACCTTGCCGCTTTGCAACAATTCCAAGAAACCCGTGATGGCTTGGAGCGGGCTCCG
Organism: Chloroflexi bacterium RBG_16_48_8; assembly: GCA_001795115.1. Lineage (GTDB taxonomy): Bacteria > Chloroflexota > Anaerolineae > Anaerolineales > E44-bin32 > MGNI01. Next base: position 27,417 of record MGNI01000049.1, read on the forward strand.
AAGCTCATGGGAGGCATCAGCCAACAAGTTGCCTGTCGAATCCTCTCCATTTTCCTCAACGTGCGTCCTGAGTTCCTGCTCAATGGAAGCCAATTTTGGGTTATCAGTCTCGATCATTTCTTGTTCCATATCGGCTGGAATAGGATCTTTCGGATGGAAACCCACCAATTCACCCTTTCCATCGGCCGTGTAAACAGGTTCTTGATTTCCATCATCTTCAACCTTCGGTTCGTAATGGGCTTCCTCCAAATCCGTGGCCTCAGATGAAGCGATCTCGGCTTTCATCCGTTTAATTTCATCAATAAGCTTGTCAGTGCTTGGTGCGCGTAATCCTCGTTTCTCCAACTCTCGACGGATCTCCTCGCCAATGTTGGCCGGGGAGCTTTCACTACTCTCTTGTACCAAAGGTTTTGTGCTCATTCCACAACCTCGCCGGAAAGTGCACTTAGAGGACTCCATACCATCCTCTCGATGACGCCTCATCACACTGCCCCGATCGCCACATGAATTCGAACCCTTCCCCTGAGCATCATACTACCCACTTTTTTCTGCAGAACCGTCCAGTTATTCTCATTCAGCAGTGTGAACTTGAGTGGATCTCAATAGTTTGCACCTTCCTATATATGACGAATAACAACTTCTACTCTCTCAACCGGCTGCGTTCGCGTTGATTCTAAATATTCATCCAGCATGGCTCGGTCATAGCGACGATGTCCGCCGGGGGTGCGGAAAGGAAGCAAACGCGCTTCCTTCTCAATCCTGTTTAATGTGCTTAAGCTGATCCCGAGGTAAGTGGCAGCTTCTTTGGCTGTCGCTAGACGGCTTTTGGAATTGTCCATAGTTACGCTCCCTTCCAGGCTACCTGCTTTCCATTCATTACCTCACACCGTTTCCCAAATTGCGTAAATGCTTGATAAGGTTTGACGCAATTTGCCCCAGTAGGAACCCTTTTGCGATTACTCGCATAGGTTCCAAATCGTTTGACATCGTTTCTACTATCTTAATGTGTTTAGATTGGGGGAAGACTCTTTGTAAGGAGACTGTAGGGTGATCCATGTCTATTCGCTTCTTACAGGCTTTCTAAACCTCCTCCAGAAGGGCATCCCCACGCATCCATACCTGGAACTGATCAAAAGGAACTTGTTATACGACATTCTGTTGACCTTTTCATGGGAAGAGGCCTCAATTCCAGACGAAAAATTGGCACTTTTCAGGCACTCTTCCAGTGGTTTTCGGATTATATTCAGGTTGATAGAAAGATCTTTGTAAGGTCGATTGAAGAATCTAAGTACAAGAGAAATGGTGATGAGTGTTCATTAATAATCATTCCGTCTTTACGGCAATAAACGATTGCTACCCAGGCGAGTGAATTTAACAGATGAGCCCAATTACTCTCCTACTGCTCCCCATTATCATTGGAATAATCCTTTCTATGCTGGCCCTCGCCCCTCGTCAAAGGTTCCTCATTGCCATAGGGCTAGTCGTGCTTCTTCTCATTCTCATCCCCGCCTTATTGTTACCCGTTGTCATAGGGCTAATCATATCTTTACTCGCTCTCCTCCCTCCCCTTCATACGCTGAGCAAATTATCTGCCACAGTACGATTATCCCTGGCATTTATTTTGGGATTAACCTCGTTCACCATCTTATGTGGCTCCATGACGTACTTCGGGGCATATCAGAGTTATGCCGCTGGAGAATATCACTACGAATGCCAATCCTGCGAT
>MGNI01000050.1:0-315 GCA_001795115.1 Chloroflexi bacterium RBG_16_48_8
CATATTGAAGTGCATCTGAAACTTTTGGAAAGATCTCAACACGTAATCCATAGGCGTGCGCCATACTCGCAAGTTCGTCCACATCTGCAGCTCGAGGGTGTTCTGCATGGGTTAGAAGTAATCGTTTTACTCGAGGGAGGAGTTCAGTGAACATCCCTGAAATATCTTTGTCGCTTGAAGCACCGAAGATGAGAGTGACTGGCTGCCCTGGAAAATAATCATCCAAAGCTATTCGCAATTTCAAGGCGGAATCCCGATTATGCGCAGAATCGACCACAATGATGGGATCCATGGAGATCACTTCAAAACGACCAG
>MGNI01000050.1:341-1018 GCA_001795115.1 Chloroflexi bacterium RBG_16_48_8
TCTTCGGTGATTTCAGGATAGCTCTTCCTGAGGAGATCCAGGATGGCGTAGGAAGTGGCAGCATTCACAACCTGGTGATAACCAAGCAAAGAGATTTCATAGCGAGGGGGCACCCACTCCTCATTCCCACTGGATTGAATAAATTCATCCATCAGAGGCTGCTCTTCCGAAGACCAGATATACACCTGCTGACCTGTTAAAGAGTGATTCCCATGTGAGAAATGCCAATCCCTCCCAACCAGGACCAATGTAGATCCCCGTTCTTGTGCGATTTCCCTTATTACAACCTCGACCTCAAATTGTTGGGGAGAACTGACCACAGGAATACCAGGTTTAATTATTCCGCACTTCTCCCTGGCGATATCCGAAAGGCTATCACCGAGGAGATGCATATGATCATAGGAAATAGAAGTGATGGCAGAAACCAAGGGTTGGATTACATTGGTAGCATCTAAGCGACCTCCCAAACCCACTTCCACAACCGCGAAATCGATGCCCTTTTCAGCAAAATATAGAAATCCCATTGCAGTAATGAGTTCATACATTGTTAACCCCTCTACTGCAGCAACATGTGATTTTATCTTCTCTACCAGATAGGCGACATCTTCTTCACCGATTTCCTCTCCATTGACGCGAATACGTTCAGCAAATCGTTTTAAATGGGGGGAGGTATAGAG
>MGNI01000050.1:1047-11749 GCA_001795115.1 Chloroflexi bacterium RBG_16_48_8
AGGATTCGACCATTGCGGATACAGAGCCTTTCCCTTTTGTTCCGGCAATGTGAACACTTTGAAATTGCTTGTGAGGGTCTCCCAATCGGGCTAACAGATCCTCCACACGTCGTAGATCAAAGACATCGGGTGAATATCGATAGCTTCGTTCAACACTGTAATCAACAAAGCTGTAGAGGTAATTGAGAGCGTTCTGGTATTGAGTGTTTTTCATTGCAGGATTTTAATCATCGATAATCAAAGATACAAGTTATAAGGGGTGTATTCCAAGAAATGCTGCATAACTTCTCCCAAGCGAAGAGCCGGGAGGTGTGGGGTAGCGTTGTTACCCTATGTCACCCTATAACTCAACACCAAAAAAGTATTGCACCACAAAATGGAATACACCCGTTATAATTCAGGAAATTCGTTTCTTGCATCTACTATTAAATCGGGTTATGATCAAAAGGTCATATTATCGAATTAACTCGAGAGGAGGTGACACGCTTATTCAAACGCCTATTGATCTGTAACATCCTATCCACAAACTTTCAACGAATAGCTCATTAAAGAGGAGGAAGAAGAACAATGCGCAGAAACCGCTTGTTCCTAGTACTGAGCTTGATCGTAGTTTTTGCTATGATCTTGACCGCATGCAAGACAGAAACAGAAGTTCCAGCAGAACCAACCGAAGCACCTAAACCTACCGAAGTTCCGCCAACCAAGGCTCCAGAACCAACGGAAGTACCACCAACAGAAGCTCCACCAGAACTGGGAAGCATGGATGCTCCCATTAAAGTCCTCTTTGTCCCCTCCGTGGACGTGGACTTCATGATCTCGAGTGGGGAACTGATTGAGCAGGCGCTAAATGAAGCCACTGGTCTGTACTTCGAGGTGAGCGTCCCTACATCTTACGCAGCCACCATCGAAGAGATGTGCGCTTCACCCACTGATACCATTGGCTTTATCCCCGCCATGGGATATGCCCTGGCTAATCAACTATGTGGTGTCGTGCCAGGTCTGGCATCCGTGCGCTATGGATGGAACGTGTATTGGACCCAATTCATTGTCGCTCGAGACAGCGCTTATGAGACCTTGGAGGATCTGGAAGGCGCGACCTGGGCTTACCCGGATGCAGGCTCAACTTCCGGTTATCTCTATCCTTCGGTTATCTTCGACAACCTTGGTATTACTGTTGGCGATACCGTCGAAGCCGGTGGACACCCACAGGTTGTGAAAGCGATCTACAACGGTGAAGCTGATGTCGGGACCAGCTACTTTAGCGCTCCGTTGCTGCCTGAGGGCATGGGAACATGGGATCCCGAAACGATGGATCCGGATATCCCAGATGAATTTATACCAGAATGCGCTGTTAACGAAGAGGAAAAGCTGTACTGCGGTGAATACCGTGTCCTGGATGCCCGCGCTGCCATCAGTGGAGAGGCTCCGGACGTTGTACAGAAGGTCCGCATCTTGGCGCTCTCTCCGGAAATTCCCAACGACACCATGTCTTTCTCACCGGATTTCCCGGATGACCTCAAGCAGACCATCATGGACGCTATCGTTGCCTATGTTGGAACAGAAGCTTGTGCAGAGACACTCTGTAACGAAAAATTCTATGATTGGACGGGTGCTGCCCCTGTTCTCGATGAGAACTTCGACGGCATCCGCTTGCTGATGGAAGCCCAGGGGATCACCCTGGAGAATATCGGCGGATAATCTCTCGCATTTAACATAAATTTGGCCCCGAGCACAGATAATGCCCGGGGCCAAATTAAAATGGCATCATTAACATTTCATATTTAACCATTCTGATTAAATAGATCTAATCTCAGTGATGATCCGAATCTGCCTGTTGGTAACCAGTTTCATAAGGGCTGATCTATCAGGGTAGAAGGGTTCTTCCACAGATACCCCAAACCAATAAAAGGATGATCTTCACTGCACATTTACGACCTTAGGAAGGTTGGTTTTATCATCCCACCTTAGGGAATAAATCGAATACCTCTATGTAGCATCCTTATCTTCCCTGATTATTCCTTACATAAGGGAGGTTAGAGAATCCTCATGTTAGAAATAAAAAATCTTACAAAGATCTATGAAGGTGGTGTAAAGGCGCTTGATAAAGTCAGCTTTAATGTCGAAAAATGGGAGTTCCTGGCTGTCATTGGCCTGAGTGGCTCAGGAAAATCCACATTGCTGCGCTGTATCAATCGCCTCGTCGAGCCAACTGAAGGACAAATCCTTTGGAATGGCGTGGATCTTACGAAAGCGAGCCAGGATGAAATGCGACACATCCGACGCAAGATTGGAATGGTCTTTCAACAATTTAACTTGGTGTCTCGCTCAAAAGTGATCACAAATGTCCTTGCAGGACGTTTGGGATATGTCAATCCAGTGATGAGTCTATTCAACCGCTTCCCTCAAGAAGATCTCAAAATGGCCTTGAAAGAAATGGATCGCGTTGGAATAGCCAATCAGGCCTATAAACGCGCAGATGAATTGAGCGGAGGTCAGCAGCAGAGAGTGGGGATCGCTCGTGCCATGATGCAGGATCCCGAGATAATCCTGGCGGATGAACCTGTGGCTAGCCTTGATCCTGTTTTGGCGCATTCCATCATGCAGTACCTTGAAAAGATCAATAGTGAAGAAGGTGTCATGGTGATCTGTAGTTTACATTTCTTGGATCTGGTGCACCGTTACGCGGACCGAGCTATTGCACTCAATGAGGGGAAGCTCATGTTTGATGGATCACCCAAAGATATCGATGATGTGAAATTTAAAGAGATCTACGGCAAAGAAGCCGAGCGAATCGGTTGAGGGAGGTCAATGTGAAAGCACCAAGAACTCTTCTCAAATCCATTGGCATTGGAGTTGCGGTCATCGTTATTCTTGTGGTTTATGCGTATGGTTTCCGGGTCACCAAAGTTAATTTCAAAGAGACTCGATCAGAAGACCGCCTCATTGTTCTTGCTCGAATCCTCAGAGCCTTGGCACACCCTGACATCATCGAATATGAACAGGAAGAAACGGATGTGTATCTTCCTTTCTTTCTGCCCTGTCCTGAAGTAGAAGTGGTGATCCAGAAGCCTGATAAAAGCAGGCCTTATCTTACATCAAGCGTTTCCTGCGGCGACTCGAAGGAAACAATCTTCCTGGAGGGTTTTAATTTTGAACCTGGATCTAAAGGACCTATAAACTTTATCACAGCCAGTGATGTCAAACTGCAATTGGGAAATTTTGAAGCTGATAGTGAAGGCCATTTTCAACTCGATATACGCTTACCTACCCGACAGCCTGTCGCGGAGGCTCAAACGATCCGTGCTACGGCACGCGTCAATGTAGGTGCACCGAAGTTTACAGAGACTGCCAAGGCCACCTGGGATAAAATCATTGAAACAATATTCCTGGCTCTCCTGGCAACCACCATTGGAACGGCTCTTGCGATCCCCGTCAGTTTCCTGGCTGCTCGGAACTTAATGACCGAAGTGAAGAGTTCCCTAACGAGTATTGCATTCACCATTATTGGATGGCCATTGGGCATCTTCTTTGGTTATTGGGCAAATCGATTAATCAGTGAATGGAGCTCGCCTATTGCTTCACATCTTATTGGGACGATCGCTACAGTTATCGTCGCCCCGATCTTAGCTTATATGCTTATTCGCTGGGCATTACCGCAAGAAGAGTTAGGAGTTCCAAAGAAAACTTTGCAGGCTGCTCGAATGATTACGCTTGCCCTTTCTGTAGTCATCATGATCCTCATGCTCCAGCAGGCCGCGCTCCTCGCGTTTAAACTAGGGCAAGTTTTAATTGATCCACTCGGACCTTTTGGCTTCTTAGGGAATTTCGTCTCACAATTGGGAGATGTCATTCAAATCATCACCCCCCTTATCGTAGCTCTCATCGGTGGAGGCGCACTGGGATCAATTACCAGCACATTCGGACAGAACATCAGCGATCGACTTGCTGGAAACACTGTCAAGATTATTAATCTCATTTCAGCTGCTGCCGCAGGAGCATTGTTATTCGCTCTCATTGGAGCCGTAATTAATTGGTTTTATCAAATTGATAATCCAGCTGCTATTTATTATTGGCCGGCAGGAATGGGAGCCTTAATCGGCCTGATACTGGCATTAATGTCTACAGCAAAGGACCCTCTTCCCATTGGCATCACGGTTTATTTCATCATGCGTACGATCCTCAATGCCATCCGATCCGTTGAACCTTTGGTGATGGTCATCGTTTTTGTAGCCTGGGTCGGCATTGGACCTTTTGCGGGGGCTTTAGCTCTATCCCTCCACACCATCGCCGCCTTGGCAAAACTATATTCTGAACAAGTTGAGAGTATTTTACCTGGTCCGCTGGAGGCGATCACGGCTACGGGTGCCAACCGCTTACAAACCATTATGTACGCGGTGGTCCCGCAAATTATCCCTCCCTATATCTCCTTTACCATGTATCGCTGGGATATCAACGTGCGCATGTCCACCATCATCGGCTTTGCAGGTGGCGGTGGAATTGGCTTCCTCCTGCAGCAGAACATCAACCTGCTGGCCTACAGGGCTGCCAGCGCTCAGATGTCGCCATCGCCGTTGTTGTGGCTACAATGGATTATGTAAGCTCCACCTTACGCGAGAGGTTTGTGTAATCCCCAGTCTGTAGAAGAATCGAAAGGTATCTCCCCAACATAAGTGTCGGATGGATAAGCAACCATCCGGCACTTCGCTTTACCTTTCCACCCACATTTGACAATTCATGATGCCATCGCCAAATCGAAGGCATTTGTCATGAAAGACCCACTTCTTACCAAGTATGCATGTGGGGCAAATTGCGATCTGTCAGTATGGTGATATAATGCTCCGAAACCGGGAACAAAAGATGGATGATCCTGTCCTACTCCTCAATGCAAACTATGAACCTCTCCATGTTTGCACAACCAGGCGAGCCCTGGGTCTACTGGTCACGGGCAAGGCTGAAATGCTGCATAACGGACGAGGGTTGATTCGGACAGTTCGACTCTCCATACCCAAACCATCCGTAATACGTTTGGGTTACATGGTTAAACGCCCAAGACCTAGAGTAAAACTCACAAAGCATGAGATTTTCCGGCGAGATCATTACACTTGCCAATACTGCGGGATGAAAGCCAAGGGATTAACCATAGACCATATCATCCCTCGTTATCGCGGAGGGGAACACAGTTGGTCGAACCTTGTAACAGCCTGCCCTGAATGCAACCGGAAAAAAGGTGGGAGAACGCTGCACGAAGCAAAGATGAGCCTGATCAATACACCTCGTGAGCCGCAAGCTACTGCATTCTATTTATTTGGTTCTTATTTGAACTATCATGACTTATGGCGCCAATACCTTGCTGGATGGTGATCTCATTCAAGAGAAATGGTTTCTAACAGCGCGTATAAACCACCAGCCACAACCCCATGACCACCTGTAATTATGGGTATCGTCGCTAGATTAATGGCCTGCGTTAACTCTTTTAGGGCTGGTTCAACGATGTCATCCGCACAACCCAAATCCGCAGCAAAGCGATCTGCTTTCGACGGCCAGCCCCCATGATGTGCCATCCAAACGCGCGTATCCCATAAAACAGCGTCTGAAATAGTTCCAAGATAGCGGATAAATTCACTTGGTCCCCACTCATCCACGATTTCAGCGATGAGGGACTTAACTTCACCTCTCCCCATCCGCCCACTGGCCACCATACCCCTCTCCTCCACAAACATACGTATCCAAATTTGTGTCCGCTTTTCAAGCTCATGCCAAAGGTGCGAAGAGGCTCTTCCGATCAGCGTGAGATGGCTGGCAGGTGTTGATAATATGGTTTGAGTGGCTCTAATTCGATCGAAACCGCTGATGGGATGCTTCAAGTAAAACTCGTGAAGGTTGAGACCTATCGCAGGATGCCCCCGCATCATGATGAGATCATTCGGGGTATCAATATCCGCTCTGGTCGCGGCTGAAATCGGAAGAGCTTCAACATTAAAATTACATTCATTCGATAGAACCCAACCTATTGGATTATCCGAAGGCAACCGATCGGAGATTCCTTCGAGGTATTTTGCATTGGTAAGGATCGCCCAATCTGTGGAATGCAGGTTATTCACCACTGCATATGGATCTTTTGCCTGTAATACATCCAAAAACGCTCCTTGTAGAATTTCATTCGATATTAAAGGCGCGCTCCCAGACCCAAAATAAGCCAGCCTCTCCACATCCCACTCCAGGATGAAATCCGTCAAAGCTTTCCCAAAGTGAAATGGCTCCTGAGAGTCTTCGAGGACAATGGCACCATACTCCTCGGCCAATACACGATCTTGTTCCTCAGCTGCCAGTACATAAACAGTAAGACCTAAATCAAGATCATGGATACGTTCGATTAGATCTAAACCAGCAGCCAGAATACCCTTCGCAACCCACCTTTCAGCAGGGGAAGGACCATGAGGAGGCATCATGATCAGTACAGGAAATGTTTCAGACACTGCTGGGAAATATTTTTTACAACCGGCGGTGTTTGACACCGCCGGAAACGAAAAGCTCGTGGCTATCCTATTTCGGTTTCAATTAATCCCAAAGAACCATCCAGTCTGCGATAAAGCACATTGACTGCATTCGTATCCACATTTAGAAACACAAAGAAGTCTTCATGACCGAGCAAGCTCATTTGCTCCACTGCTTCTTGTTCATCCATGGGCAATAGGGGAAGTTGTTTTCTTCTGACAATTTTTTCTGATAGTTCATCCGCTTCAGCACCTTGGGGAACAAACTCAGAAGCAAAATCCGCCGCAGACCGTCCATCCCCCCGGCTTCGCCATCGTCTCCCTTTGTAACGTTCAATTTGCCGGTATATTTTATCCAAGACTGCATCTACAGATGTAAAAATGTCATCGGTTCGTTCTTCCGCCCTAAGCACAATACCTTTGCCGCGGACAGTAAGCTGGGCTACCTGTCGATCGCTTGCACTTCGCGAGCTCTTTGCATAGTTCAAATCCACTTTCGCTTCTTCCAGAACATCCAAGTATTTATCTAATTTTGCCACTTTATTGGTTACGTAGTCCTTTAATCGATCGTTTAATTCAAGGTTGCGAACATTGATTACAACATTGACTGCCATTCTATCTCCTCATTCCCATAAGGTTTGATTTGTACTCTACTAGGCACGAGCTACAGTAAGACCATAAACTTTCCTAACTCCAACCTCCTGCAAAGCACTCGTACAAGCAAGCAACGTTGCTCCTGTAGTAAATAAATCATCCACAAGGAACACACATTGGTCCTTTAATCCCTGCTGATTGGCCTGAAAAGCGTTATGGACATTTAAACGGCGTGTAACCGGATCCAGCCCAACTTGAGATTGGGTTTCTCGTATTCTTTTTAGAGCTTTTTTCTCTCTCACAATCCCTAACTTCTTTGCCATCCCATCTGCAATTAAATCTACTTGATTATACCCTCGTTGATTTAATCTCTTTCTACCGAGCGGGACTGCGATAACCCTTTCTGCTTCCATCCCCTCCTGAATTGCAAGCTCAGCCAGCCAACTCCCCATGATCTCAGCAAGTCGCCTGTTCGGTCGATATTTTAAGTGCAAAATAGCTTTGATGAGAGAACCTTCATAGTAGGCATATGACCTTATCCTCAGAATATCCGGGAATTCCACGCATTGAGTACATTCTTTTTGATGATGAGGGAGAGGGGATCCACAATAGTTGCATGCTGATTTGGAGAGACGCCGCAGAGCTTGATTACAGCGATCACACCATTCCACACCAGGTTCTCTGCAACCGACACAGGTAGGCGGAAAGATAAGGTTTAATATTGCTCGAGTCCAATGATGGGCAGTTGCACTCAAAGCTGCGCCTGGCTGCCGGATCACGATTTTTCCCCCATCGAGAAATAAAACTGGATAAATTCGAATTAGCGGAGTAGTGCGCCCAAAGGCGATGAAAGCAGCATCATTGCAGCCGGACCTAACAGGATCAGTAAAATGGATGGGAAGATGAGAAGTCCGATGGGGAAAACCATTTTAATAGGAGCTCGATGTGCCTCTTCTTCCGCCATTTGTCGCCGACGAACTCGCATTTGATCTGATTGAATTCGGAGGACTTTCGCCATACTGACACCAAGTTGCTCCGATTGGATCACCGCTGCAACAAAACTGGTTATCTCCGGAACGCCTAACCGGTCTGCCAAATCTCGAAGTGCATCCCGGCGCAATTTTCCTAATCTAATTTCTTGAAGTACTCGACCCAATTCCAAGCCCAGGTCATCCTCCCACTTCTCATGAACCCTGGACATGGCTGAATCGAAACCCAGGCCAGCTTCGACACAAATCGTCAACAGATCCAACGCATCCGGCATTGCTCGAAAGATGGCTTTCTGTCTGGCCTTGATTCTTCCAGAGAGCCAGAGGTGTGGGAAGATGAAACCAATGACCGTAAACATGGCTGTCACAGCTAACCCTTGAAGCATATCACGATCGCCCACGATATAGATCATTAGAAGCGATCCGCCAAACATGACAGCATTGATAAAACGAAGTGAAAGAAAGAAAGCGGGATCCATCTGCAAGGGATTCCCCGCCATTTCCAATCGGGCGCGTGTGCTCTCTAAAGTGGCTTGGGGTGTGAACCGCATCGCAAATTTACCGATCTTATTGAAGAACGGGAGAATAATGCGTTCATGGAATCCCAATGACATCTCAATCTCTTCCAGGGTCATCGGTACATCCCGCATACTGAATTCAGCCAAACGCTCTTGAATGGGATCCTTTGCCTGTGGCATTCGGATACCAACAATCACCAATACCACCACAAACAGGAACAACACGCCCCCACCCAAAATGATTAATGATGGACCCATTTTCTTACTCCTGAATGCCTAGCTTTAAACATCCCTAAGTTTCCCAGATGTAAATTCTCCACCAGGCCATCCTAAATATCGATCTTGACAATCTTCTGTACCACAACAAAACCCGTTATCACCATGATCCCAGCCAGTACAATGATGGGAATACCACAACCCCTTGTCTCTGGATTGAAGAACTGCATGATATAAGGTCGATTGATGAGGAACAGAAGCAAGACCAAAACAATGGGCAATGCCGAGATCACCCACGCAGTCGCTCGTCCCTGAGCTGTCAAGGCTGAGATTTCGCCTTGAATGCGAACACGTTCACGAATCGTATAGGAGATCACATCCAGGATTTCAGCAAGATTACCACCTACTTCTCGCTGAACATTGATGGCAGTGATTACCAAATCAAGATCATCGCTGGTAATACGACGAACGAGATGATCCAATGAGTCTTCCATCGAAATTCCCAATTGCATCTCTTGAATAACCCGGCGAAATTCGACTGAGATGGGAGCAGGCAGCTCCTTACTTACTGCTTCCATCGCCTGCATCGTCGAGTAACCAGCCCTGAGACCATTCACTATCAGGTTAAGCATATCCCCCAGTTGATTGTTAAAGGCTTTTAAGCGGCTGGTTTTCGAACGGGCGACATAGATTTGTGGAAAAAAAGCACCGAAGATACCAACCAGGATTGCAAAGGGCAGGGAATTGGAGATTATGAAACCCACGAAGGTCATAACCACAGCTGAAAGGACAATCAGCATCAGGAATTCTGATGCGCGGAATTTTAAATCCGCTTGCGCAAGATTTATGGCGATATTGTCAAAAAGGTTTGAGCCTTCCCCAACCCGGTCAAGAAAGTCAGCTACCGGACTTGCACGTTCTGCCTTTTCTCCTCCTGCAATAGCCGTCTGTCCGAGATAGCCTCCTGGTTCCGAATATCGACCCAGGCGCTCTTCAACAACGGAATGGCTTGTCCGGCTGACAATCACACCGGCCAAGAGGAGGAGAAACCCCACACCAGCTGTAATTAGAATAAGGATATTTGGATCTCTCATTTCTAATACCGTAATCTTTCTCCAACACCGAAGATCGAGGCTGGAAGATGAATGCCCGAAGTTTCAATTTTATCCATGAATTTTGGACGTAATCCAGTTGGACGAAGCCTGCCTATCACCCTCCCATCTTCAAGACCCGTTTGTTCAAAGATGAAAATATCCGCCATGGTAATGACATCCCCTTCCATCCCCTGGATTTCGGAGACCTGTGTAACTTTACGGGTACCATCGCGTAAACGCTCGAGGTGGCAAACCAATTCCAGGGCGGAGGAGATCTGCTCTCGAATTGCTCGAATAGGCAGATCCATACCCGCCATCAAAGTCATGGTTTCGATACGGGCTAAAGTATCTCTAGGACTGTTGGAGTGAGCCGTTGTCATGGATCCCTCATGGCCAGTGTTCATGGCCTGAAGCATGTCCAATGATTCTTCGGCGCGGATCTCGCCTACGATGATGCGATCAGGACGCATACGAAGGGAGTTGACAACAAGGTTTTGGATCGTTACCTCACCACGCCCTTCGATATTGGGCGGACGAGATTCCAGGGTGACAACATGTTCCTGTCGGAGCTGTAGTTCTGCAGCATTTTCGATCGTAATAATCCTCTCATCTGGAGGGATGAATTGGGAGAGCACATTGAGAAGGGTGGTTTTTCCTGAACCTGTACCACCTGAAATGACCATATTGATTCTGGCAATCACACACGCTTTAAGAAATTCAACTGTTTCAGGTGTGATCGTGCCGTATTCAATCAATTGCTCGATAGTGATAGGGCTCTTGGCGAACTTACGGATGGT
>MGNI01000051.1:0-6308 GCA_001795115.1 Chloroflexi bacterium RBG_16_48_8
GTACGCACGGTGGTGTGGGAGGGGGGAGCTGTGAAGCTTCCCCCTATCCCGATTAGAGGCGACAAAAATCTTTCTATAGGGACTCCCTTCTTTAAAATTTAAGTGCAACTTTTTACTTAAAGATATGAGGCTTAAATAGGATGTCAGCGAGGGAGGGATCCACTTCCTCGGGTGGTCTTGATCTTGTGTAAAGCCAAATCAAGGCAGAACCAATAGCGAGTGCTGGCAGCAGAACCCCTCCCGCCTCTGGGCCGAACTCGCCACCTGTGAGGACCTTGGGACCGGTGGCAGTATGAGAGATGAGGCGGAAGGTCTCTGTCCCACTGACCGGAAAGCCGAAGATCACCCCTTCGAAGAAGTTCCATCCAATGTGTAAGCCGATCGGAAGCCAGAGTTGGCGGGTGCGTATCCAACCGTAGGCCAGGAACAATCCAGAAGCGAAGACCCCCAATATTGACAGGAGGGAGGCATGTGGATTGAATAGGTGGGCAAAACCGAAGAAGACCGAGGAGATGAGCACGCCTTTCGGGAGATCGAGGCTATCCGTTAAATTTTGCAGTTGGTATCCACGGAAGATCGACTCCTCTTGAAAGCCGATGACAATGAAATAACCGAAACTTCCCAGTATGCCTAGAGTCCAGTCCAAACTAGGCTGAGTTTGCTGGGTGGACGTATCGATTTTAAGCCAACCAAGACCCCACTCCAAAACGAAAATCAGCCCTATTAGAAATAGGGGGATGAAGAAACCCGTAAGCAGATCAAGGAACATCTGACGATTGAAGGTGAAGCCCAGAGAGCGGAATGATCTTTGGTCAAGAACAGTGCGAGCGATAAAAGTTGCCAGAAGAATGGAAGGGAGGGAGATAAGAATTTCAACGGATTTCGGGAGCCCTTCAACACTAGCTGAGATTTGTACTCCGAAGATGGATAGACCGATGAACACCGCGAAAGCGGTGATCAAGGTTAAAAAGATTATCAACAATCCATGGATGAGCAGTCGCCAGCCAGCGCGCAGTCGGGGTTCATCTCGTGAGATAAACAAATCGTTGATCTTCGGTGGTCGATTTTGGGATAGCATCGTTTCTTTTATGCCCCTCCGAAATATTTGATGAGGACGGCAAGATTGGCTTCGAGGTTGGCGAAAGAAGAATTGCGATGTCCTGTTTTGTAGCTGTCTTCAACCATCTGATGGCGGAATTCAGCATTTTCAAAGACATAGCGGGCCATTCGAACGGTCTCTTCTGAGATGAAGTCATCAAATCCAACCACTGGCAAACCCTTAGATTGGATGTCCGTTTTGAAGATCTCATAGGTGCTGATGACGATTGGTCGTTTGTAATAAATCGTTTCAAGAAATGCGATTCCAAAACCCTCGATGGTGGCTGGGTAAGATACGATATTTGCCTGGTGATAGGCATCTGTGAGGGAATAGATTTTGCCTCCGTCTGGTAATGGATTGTGGTAATGGTTGACCCACTTCGTGTCCAATGTCACCTTCACACCTTGAAGCTCAGCAAAGTCATGGAGATACTTCTCATCATCTGTTCCTTCGTCTCCAGTTTCGTGTGTAATCAGAAGGATGCAACTCGTCTTTAGGCGTCGAGCCAGTTCGATGGCAAGCTCGATGCGTTTGCATGGGACAATCCGTGTAAGTTGAAGAATGATACACTCATCTAGTAGAATATTTGAGTCCTTGCGAAAATCTATGACGTAGTCACCGGGTTTGGACGGCGGATTTTCAAAATCCATCCCATATGGAATAAGGGAAGAACTAATCCCTTTTCGAGTAGCGAGTTAGCTGACGGCGAAGGGATTGATAACCATGCGCCCGCAATGGTCTCTATGCGATTAGCAATTTCAGCGATGTTTCAAATCTTATGACCTTTGAACTGGCTCAGATACAAGTTGTGGTAGAAGCCCTTCTGGTCAAGAAGTTGGTGATGGTTCCCCATCTCGACGATTTCACCTTTATCCATAACCACAACATTGTCTGCGTCTCGGATGGTGCTTAAGCGGTGGGCGATGACGAAGCTGGTCCGTCCTTCCATTAAACGTAAAAGGGCTTTTTGGATTCGGATCTCAGTGCGGGTATCCACGTTGCTGGTGGCCTCGTCAAGGATTAAAATGCTTGGGTTGGCGAGGATCGCTCGAGCGATGGAGAGGAGCTGCCTTTGACCTTGGCTGAGGTTGCTGCCTCGCTCCGAGAGGGTAGTCTGGTAACCCTGGGGTAAAAGTCGAATAAAATGGTCTGCATCCGCCATTTTTGCGGCCTGGATACATTCTTCATCCGTGGCATCCAACCTTCCATACCGAATATTCTCCATCACTATGTCCGAGAAGAGGAAGGTGTCTTGGAGGACCACTCCCAAACGTCGACGGAGATCGGCTTTCTTCAATTGGCGAATGTCCTTGCCATCGATGCTGATACTTCCCCCGTTGACATCGTAGAAGCGAGAGAGTAGATTGATGATGGTGGTCTTGCCTGCACCTGTTGGTCCAACCAAGGCAATGGTCTCGCCAGCTTTTGCTTCCAGAGAAACATTGTTAATTACGGGTACATCGGGCAAATAGCTGAAATCCACATTGTCGAAGCGTACATGTCCAGCAAAGGTTTCCTGTGAGACAGCATCAGGATGGTCCTCAATTTCAGGGGGGGTATCGATGGTTTCAAAAACCCGCTCGGCTCCCGCCAGGGCAGCCTGAATGGAGTTGTACATATTCGCTAATTGTCGAAGCGGTTGAACGAAATTTCTACCATAGCTGATGAAGGTAGCAATTGTTCCCACGGTTGCTAAACCTTGTAATGCCAGCCAGCCTCCAACACCGGCTAATACAATAATGAAGAAGTTGCCGAGGACATTGGTGAAGGGCATAAGGAGGAAAGCGAAGGTGTTTGCATATAAGCTGGCCTTGTAAACGGCTTCATTATGCTTGCGGAAGGTTGAAACCGCCAAATCATTCCTTCGAAAAGCCTTTACAACTCGTTGGCTGCTAATGGTTTCTTCCATCACTCCATTTAGCTGTCCCAACTCTTTCTGCAACGCACGAAAGCCTCGTCGGGTGTATTTTGCTATGAATCCCGTGAACCAGAACATGATTGGAACCACGAGCAAGGAGGAGAGTGCGAGCCAAAAGTTGAGGAGGAACATCGCAATCATAATCCCCAAAAGGGATAACATGCTGGCGATGAGGGAAGTCACATTTTGGGATAGGGCCTGGTTGATGGCATCGATATCATTGGTGAGACGGCTCATCAGTTCGCCTGCTGGGTTGCGATCGAAAAAGCTCAGCGAAAGGGACTGCAGATGTTCAAATAGGTCTCGACGCAATAATTTCAGCGCCCTTTGGGATATACCCGCCATGATCCAGTCTGAGGCAGTCTGAAAGCCTCCACCGAGCAAGTACACGATCAACATCCATAATGCGATACGGGCGAGCCCTGGAAGATCTTTGGCAAGGATGTAATCATCGATGGCGATACCCATGAGATACGGTCCCAACAGGCCCAGGACGGTGTAGAGTAGAACCAAGACAATCACGAAAATTAAGGTCGGCTTGAACGGGTTAAGGTAGGGTATCAGTCGAGAGAGCGCCTTTCGAGGGTCCTTGGCTTTTTCGACTTTAGCAAATCGGCCAGGTCCTCTTCGTGTCATACCGGCATGTAAACTGTCTCTTTGATCCCGTTGTTGAGGGGATGGATGGGTCATTCCTGCGATCTCCATAAGCCCAAAACGATTATTCCAGGTTTGCTCCATCTCCCAATTGGGAGTTGTAAATTTCCTGGTAGATGGGGCTGGTATGCATAAGTTCCTTATGGGTTCCTTCAGCCACGATGTGTCCTTTATCGATGACGATAATCTTGTCAGCGTTGAGTACGGTGCTGATGCGTTGAGCTATCACGAAGCTTGTGGAGCTGTGCAGCCATTTTTTCAGTGAGGATTGGATTTTGTTCTCGGTCTCCACATCGACTGAACTGGTACTATCGTCAAGGATCAGGATCTTTGGCAGAGTAAGCAAGGCGCGAGCAATAGCGATCCGCTGCTTTTGCCCACCCGATAAGTTGACGCCGCGCTGCTCCACATGCGTATCATATCCATCAGGAAGATCAAGGATGAAATCGTGGACTTGGGCTGCCTTAGCGACAGCGATGATGTCTTGTTCGGGAGCTTCTAGACGACCGTAACAGATATTGTCACGTACGGTTCCTGAAAAAAGGACACTTTCCTGAGGGACGACCCCTACATGAGAGAGGAGAGAATCCTGCTGGATCCGGCGGACGTCAATCCCATCGAAAAATAGTTGCCCCTCTGAGATGTCATAAAATCTAGGAACAAGATTGACCAAACTTGTTTTTCCAGATCCTGTTGCACCCAGGATGGCTATCGTCTCTCCTGGTTCAGCAACCAGGTTTATGCCTTCCAGAACCGTTTCGGCGTTGGCACCGTTGTAATGAAAGCCGACATCTTTAAAAATAATCTGTCCAGAGGTGTTTTCAGGTAGGAGAATAGCATCGGGATGATCCTCTACTTCTGGGGCAGCATCCAGGATCTCGAAGATGCGTTCTGCCGATGCCATCCCTCCAGCCAATACTGTCGAAAGCATCGCCATGATCATCAAGGGAGTTAAGGTGGTCATTAGATAATTGGTAAAGGCAATAATCTCGCCTATCGAAAGATCACCGTTGATCACCCCAATACCTCCTCCCCAAATAAGAATAACGATACCGATATTGATAAGAACCGTAATGAGTGGGGATAAGGTGGCCATAAGCTGCATGACCCGGATGGTCTTGTAGGTGAAGTCGTCATTTGCATCTTCAAAGCGATCGCTTTCGAATTCTGTGCGCACAAAGGCTTTTACCACCCTCACTCCAGCGATATTCTCCTGGAGAACCGTATTCAGCCTGTCCAGCTTCTCTTGAGCCGCCAGAAACATGTTTCCCATTTTGGAAATGAAGGTCACCATAACCACAGCGGTTACGATGAGAAGGGGCAGCATGGTGAAAGCCAAGCTGCGGTTTGTGGATACCATCAGGATCAGACTGCCTATCATCAACATTGGGGCGCGTGTACCAATCCTGAGAAGCATACGAACCACCCGTTGAAGGACAGCAACATCACTGGTCAGGCGTACCATGAATTGCCCCGTTACAAGCCGATCCAGGTTACCGAAAGAGAAGGACTGAATTCGGAGAAAGAGGGTTTCCCGCAGGTCGCGTGCGAAACCTTCTCCAACTTGTACGGAAAGAAGATTATTCCCTATCGCGAATAGGGCACTCAGCAAAGAGATTCCCAGCATGATTAAGGTGGTGTGAATCACAATCTCGATATCCTTTTGGCCAATCCCTCGATCGATAATCTGCTGAATCAATCTGGGGATGGCCAGATCCATCAGGACTACAGAGGAGAGAAGGACCAAGGATAGGAGACTTTGCTTCCAATAAGGTTTTACGAAGGATTTGAGTCGGAGGAGATTGTCCATTTTTCCCTTTTAACGATTGGCAGGCAGGCGGTGTGTTATCTAGCGTTATCCCAAAGTTTTACTCAAGGCCTGCATGGCAACCTGGATGGTATTAAGCTCGGTTTCATCCAGTATAGCCAGTTTGCCAGCCATCCAATCGCGGTTCTTGCTAAAGATCGCCTCAAGGAGCGCGTTTCCTTCATCCGTCAATGCCAACTGCACATGACGACGATCATGGGGAACCTGCGTGCGAGTGACCAAGCCCTTGTTCACCATCACATCCACAGACCGGCTGATGGCAGGGCGGCTGATATGCTTGGCCTCAGCCAGTTTGCTCACGGAATCTCGACCTTTATGAATGCGTCGAAGTATGTGAAATTGATCCACAGTGATGTCAAATTCCTCTGTGGCAACTTCACGTATTCGGGCACGGATATTGTGCCAAAGAGATGGAAAGGTTTCCCAAAATTCCTCGATGGTTCGTCTGAGAATTTCCTCTGAAGTGGAGCGTGTTTCCATGATGCTGCCCTCGCTTCGCACAGGTTAGTTGCAAATGTTAACAATTAAGATTGGCAACTATTTTAAAGGCCCTCCTTTGTATCTGTCAATGGAGATGATCTAGGTAAACCGCCGAAATTATTTTGATAAAATGAGTTGCCTGAATGGCGGTTTGCTTAAGTGATTGGCCAGGTTTTATGTTCGCTGTTTGTCAAATTACTTCCGGCCAATCACCTAGATGGAAGTTTCTTTGGAGGTGTCGAGTGATATATTTTCCCGGTGAAAATTGTGACTTCCCCCTCTGACTCAACACCCAATGAGAGAGGGAAGATAAAATCGAATACAGCCAG
>MGNI01000051.1:6379-9815 GCA_001795115.1 Chloroflexi bacterium RBG_16_48_8
GACTGTGGGCCCCAATGATCAGGTGGAGTCATCGTCTTTCAAAGCCTTGCTGCATTGGCCGAGGAAAAGGGAGTGTGCCTCACCCCAGATCATATTAACTTCTTGATCAATCTGCCGGTTAATCCTGATCCGAGCAGGGCAAGACCATCGGTGACCATATAATGACTAGCAGAGGCATCAAACAAGATGGAGGCTTTGGCCGGAAAATCCTCATCGCCGGGCCAGAGGGTCGCTGCCAGCCGAATTCGGGGAAGGGGTTGGAAAGCGTAAGCATAATCCGCAAGGACAGGGAGTTTCCATCCGCCAAGTGCTTGAGCTGCTTCCACGAACTTATCCGGTATCTCTCCAAAGGTCTTTGCTAAGCGATTGCCACTATAGCCTTGGAATGCTTGATTGTAGAAGGCCCCACTAGGCAGTTCGCGAAATCCAATCCACCGATCCGCCATGGGCGTCCCATCTGAGGAATGCAGATAATAGATGATCATGGCAGCGTCGAATGTTGAGATTGGATCCCCATGCGCATTGGTTATTTCTAATTCTGGCCAATGAATCGATCGCCCTTCTCCCCAATAGGTTAGGCTCATTTGGTTTTCTTTGAAGGTCGCTCCACAGTGAGTGGCAATAATACGAGGGTCCTTTTCACGGAGATCTTCCCGCAGCCGGTCAAGAGCATTAAGCATACTCTCTTCCCAGGTTCGCGTTGTCCTCTCCGGAGAACCTGTTTTTACTCTATCATTCCCATCGGATTGGTCGAGTAACCCCGCCATTTATCAACTCCGCGTTGATGACTTTATTTGGATCGAATGATTAATCTTCTGAGAATAGAATTCTTCAGGGGGAACTCTCCCTTTCCCGTCCGAGAGCTTATGATAAGTGTGTGATGCACAATCATTCGTTCCCTCAGTGGGGAGGCAACCGGGGAAAGCACCCCCTGAAGTTATGCAGGTTTCATGGGGAGTGGAGTGGTTCTAGCCTCCACTGATAATGTTGCCAAGAATGTCACCACCAATCCCGGCTACACCCTTCTTCTCTCCAACTTGGTGGAATCTGGCTGCGGCCAAAATACGACCCGCGAGTCTCGAAAGAGGCAGGCTCTGTAGATATACAAGACCTGGACCAGTAAGCTTGGCCAAGAAGAGCCCTTCCCCTCCAAAGAGGACGTTTTTAAACCCACTAACCATTTGTATGTCATAGTCTACGGAGGGGGCAAAGGCAACAAGGCAACCCGTATCGACGCGCAGGGTTTCACCAGCTGATAAGTTTCTTTCGATGATGGTTCCGCCAGCATGCACAAAGGTCAAACCATCTCCTTCCAACCTCTGGAGAATGAAACCCTCTCCACCGAAGAGTCCTGCGCCCAATCTCTTGGTGAATGCAACCTCGATTTCCGTCCCTTGTGCAGCACAAAGGAAGGAGTCCTTTTGACACAAGAAGCGCCCCCCTAATCGACTTAGATCGAGAGGGATGATTTTGCCTGGATATGGAGCTGCAAAGGCGACCTTGGATTTGCCCCGACCTTGGTTAATGAAGGAGGTGATAAAAAAGCTTTCTCCGGTTACAGCGCGCTTCAATCCCTTCAGTAACCCCCCTCCTGTCCCCGTCTGCATCTCGATGGTGCTGTCCATATAGGTCATGGTACCAACCTCTGCCCGGACACCTTCACCTGGATCCAATTCGATTTCAATCAATTGGATATCATCTCCGAAAATTTTGTAGTCAATCACATCTGCCATAATTCCTTCTCCTATTTTTATTAAGCCTGATACGGTTCAGATCAGTAGCATACTACAACAATGTGATCTCGGGCAAACTGGGTTTGCTTTAAAGTTCGCATTCGTGGACTTCTTCCCTTTAGGTTGTATCAAGTTGTCTGACAACAAGATTCCTCGTTGCTCTGCTGGTCGGAATGACATTAAGGGGATTGCTTCTTCTCCAAAGTAGCAGGTCGGGCATGGAAGCCCGACCGCCCATTTACATCATCCGGATGAAAGTGGGGGTCCAGTTGCCATGCAGAAAATGATCCCATTCAGAATAGGAGTTTCTTTATCCCCCGCTTCACTCCAGGCTCCTCAAAATGACATTCATTGGGGAAACATTGAGATTAGCAAGATTAAGATTCCCAACTGGAATAAAAAAACCCCCTTGAATGTCCAATCCAAAGGGGTTTTCACCATTGGTTTTATCGAATGACCGCTTGAGTCTGTTCGTGCATATAAAGGGGTAGGTAGTGATGCCCCCCTGCATTCTTTCCTGTGGACCCCGATCCTTTCCAGCCACCAAAGGGTTGGAAGCCGGGCCACGCGCCCGTGGTGGCACCTTGCGGGCGGTTGGCGAAGCAAACGCCAGCCTGGATGTTCTCGAAAAAGGTCGCTACTTCCTTCATTGAGCCGTAAAAGCCTGCGCACAGGCCGTACTGGCTATCATTGGCTAATTGGATGGCTTCCTCCATATCATTCACCGCGTGAGCCATTGTGATGGGCAGGAACATCTCGTGCTTCCATAATCGGTGGTTCAGGGGGACATCAGCCACGATGGTGGGTTTGCAGAAGAAACCTTTGGACAGCTCGCCTTCTGCGATAACCTTCCCGCCCGTGAGGATTTCTCCCGCATCTGCCAGTTCGCTGACACAGCTCTGGAATTCTTTATACGCATTTTGGTTGATTACTGGACCCATAAAGACAGACTTTTCTGTTGGATCACCGACCTCCAGTGTTTCTGTCTTTGAAACCAGCAAGTCAAGCAGATCCTGATAAACGGACTTCTCAACAAAGATGCGAGAATTGGCTGAGCACTTCTGACCTTGCAGACCGAAAGCGGACCGCAGGATCCCAGAGGCCGCTCTCTCAAGATCGGCTTTACGAGAGACAATGGAGGCATTCTTTCCGCCCATTTCTAAGATGGTCGGACGAGGGTAGGGACCCTGGGCAAAGCTTCGGTACACATGCATCCCGACATCGTAGGAGCCTGTGAAGGTAACACCATCCACATCGGGATGGATGAGTAATTCATTTCCAAGGGTGCTTCCTGGGCCTGTGACATAATTCATGACACCATCCGGAAGACCAGCGTCCCTGAAACATTCAGCTAGAAGACGCACAGTCCACGGAGTGTCACTGGCGGGTTTAACGATCAATGTGTTGCCGGTGAGAAGAGCTGCGCCTGCGGGTCCACCTGTTAAAGCGGCTGGAAAATTGAAGGGGCTGATCACCAACCAAACCCCATAGGGTCGGAGTACAGAGGTGTTTCTGGCTTTATAGCCTTTCAAGGGATCTTTCCCCATGCGGATAATGTATCCATTGTTCTCTTCCATGCGATCGCAAGCGTAGCGAATCAGATCAGCGGTTTCAGCGATATCTCCTAATGCTTCCATGCGATTCTTGCCTACTTCAAGGGATATCACGGCTGCAATTTCATAGACCCGTTCATCGATGGTTTC
>MGNI01000051.1:9825-15088 GCA_001795115.1 Chloroflexi bacterium RBG_16_48_8
CGAAGGAGCTTTACCCGCTCTTTCCAAGGTGTCCCTGACCAGGTGGGAAAAGCTTTACGGGCAGCTGCTTGTGCTTCCTGGGCATGGGAGGAGTCGCCCCTTTGAAAGGTCCCTAGGAGCCATTCTTGGTTAATGGGGGATCGATCTTCGATTTTATTTTGGACCGTCACATCTTTTCCGCCGATCATCATGGGATGGTCTTGTCCAAGCTTATTTTTAACCTTGCTCAAGGTTTTTTCATATTGTTCGTGGAGTTCCTGGGGTGGATCGAACATCGTGGCATAGGTTAATTTAAAAGACGAGGCTACTTGCTTTGATTTGGTTTTTGCCATGGAGATACCTCCTGGAAAATTCTGATAGGTTCCAAATGGAAGTATAACCGCCTCTCTCCCTTCGGTCAAAAAATTGAGCTGATCATCCCCAGAAGTGTGCATCTTATACTGAGATATTGAGAACGGGTACCTGCCTCAACCTATGAATGAGCGGAAGTTTGCAATAGAAAATGGAATACATACAAACTGAGTGTATACTCGTGTTGGAGGGAGTTCTTTGACTTGGGTTCATGATCAAATCTATGCGGCCGGAGGGGAGCACCTTCCGTCAACCTGGGCGAGTTTTGTCAACCAGACAGGTGTGACGGCCGTGCTCCATCTTCGCCCGGTTTCACCGGCTTCCTTTCATGGACCTCTTCCGAGGGGTTTCCTATGGATGGATCTAGCGGATGAAAGTCAAGCGGGACTTGAGGAACGTTGGTTAGCAGCCTCATTTATCGGAGAAAACCTTGAAAAAGGGCGGCGTATATTGCTTCATAGCAGTCTTCGTCGACATCGTGTGCGCTGGGCCTATGTCTCCTATTTGATATGGATGGGACGAAGTGTACGTGCTTCCCTAAGGGAAGTAGAGGAAAAACCATGGTTGGCTCCGTATCATACCGATGAAAGGATCTGGGAGGATTTCAGGCAGTTTGTAAAAACGCCTCGAGTTGGGGAGAATCTATCTACATAGAGCAGGGCAGGTCACCGAGGAGGAGAGAATGCTGTTCACCCAGGCGATGTTTGTAGGAATCGGTCCAACAGCCGGGAAACGACCGATACAGTACGCTGTTTTAGATAGCGATTTGAAAGTGCAGGTGCTCGATTCAACCGACTTTGAAGGAGTGCTTGCCATTGTAGCAGGATTGGATTCGCCCTTAGTGGCAATTGGATCACCACAAGGGCCCAACCAGGGGTTGATGGCTAAGGCTGAGGTGAGACGACGATACAACCTACGTCCCGATGGGAGAACCTGGGCTAAGTGGCGAGTATCTGAGTATGAACTCCGAAGGCGGAATATTCGCATGTACAGCACGCCGGATCGGAGGGAAGATGCTCCCAGGTGGATTCAAAAAGGATATGATCTTTATCGCCGCCTCACTAAAATGGGCTTCCGTCATCTACAGCCCAATGAACCTGTTCGACCTCCGGCAATGCTCGAAGTTCTTCCACACGCCTGTTATTCCGTCTTGCTTGAACGACGCCCCTTTCTGAAGAACACCCTGGAAGGAAGATTGCAGAGGCAGCTTGTTCTCTATCTTGAGGGGATTGCTCTTCCCAATCCCATCCGAACATTGGAGGAGATCACCCGTCATCATCTTCTCAGCGGCCAACTCCCGCTGGAAGGACTTTATACTCCAGAGGAGTTGGATGCACTGGTCTCGGCTTACACCGCTTTCTTGGGGATGACAACCCCTGAACGTCTGAGCCATGTGGGCCATCGGGAGGAGGGTTGGGTCTTCCTGCCCACATCAGATCTGCGAGATTTTTATATTTGATTGGCTGGGACAGCGATGCTCATTGGGGGAAAAGTACTTCTTCACTTCCAAGATGGAACCGAATCTGAGCGGTGCCTTCATGGATGTCTTCCGCCATTTCCTATTTTAGATTGGCGTATCCAATCCGCTGAAAGGAAGGGGATCCGATGATAAAAAATCCGTATTTCCGCTTCGCAGAATGGACATCTGTCTTTCTTTTTTTCATTCAGGCATTGAGAGTGATCTTCTCGGTCCTTTTTGGCATTATTTATAATGGCGTCTTCGAAGGTCCGTTCACATCCTGGCTCGTGATTAGCGTACTCCTCCTATTGCTCGCATTTCTATCTCCCAAGTTGGTCTCTAACCGTTTACGACTCAATCATCTCTCTACGCTGGCTATATTGACTACCTTAGCTCGGTTGATGCTTAGTATCAATGTGGCCGAGATTCGTTATTGGGGAGCACTGATCACTTTGCTTTTTGGGGGTCTTTATCTGACAGCAGCCTTGCGCTATCTGCGTCATTTTGCGGCCCTCAGTCTTGTGTCAGCGCTTTGCCTGGATCAATTCTTCCGTGTGTTGGGGCATACCTATGATATCGGTCTGAGAGCATGGTGGATCCCTGTGATGCTATTGTGGGTGCTTCTTATTGTGGGGGGAGGTGCACGATTGAGGAAGGGTGAGGAAGAAGAAAAGACGAACGCCGGAATGAGTATGGTGGCAGGATTGGCTTTAGGATGTTTTCTGTTCCTGCAAACTTCCCTGCTCTCCTTGCCAAATGCACTTGCCAGGTGGAGTGAGACAAGGTACGAAGTGATTGCACCCTTACTGCTCCTGATCACCTTAAGCTTCTTGATGCCTTTTATCTCTAATCGGGTGTCAACTTCATTGGGCTCGAACAGGATTCTGCGATGGTCTGTGATCTTTCTCCTCATCCTGGGTTTGATGGTTGGATACTTCCTGATAGGCATTCTGGCTGTGGTGGGATTGCTGGTTGCCCATGCTGCAAGCATCGCCCTGCTGTTTTATGTCCTTGACGGTATGACAGCTGCGGGACACAGGACAGGCTTCTCTATTGCATCTGCCTTTGTCATGCTGCTTGTCTTGAATTTCCTCAATGCCTTTGCCTTTACCTATCCTTATACCTTACCCGCATTACGTGAAATGGGGTGGGCAGTCTACCTGGCTGCAGGCTTCTTCACCTGTGTGGGCACTTTAAACAGGGTCATGGGGAAGGGTGCAGAACCTGTAAGATTGCCCAGGAGAGCCCTGCTAGCGATGGGTCTTGTGATCATTGTGACAGTGGTCTTTGTTTGGCCAAGTCGTATAGCGGACTTATCGGATGAGGGGGTCTTACGGATTGCTACGTACAACATTCATTATGGTTATGATGACGACTGGCATTTCACACTTGAACAAATAGCAGAAACCATTATGGAAAGTGATTGTGATGTTGTCGCGATGCAAGAAGTAGATACGGGTCGAATGACGAGTTATGGGGTGGATGATGTGTTCTATCTTGCGCACCGTCTTAAAATGAATGCTGTGTACCTGCCAACGGTTGAGCACCTGACAGGCATAAGTGTGCTCTATCGTGGTCTAAAAGCGCCGGAAGAGACAGCACTTTTGACAAGTCTCCAAGAACAAACGGGAATTATTGGGGTTACCCTGGGTGAACCAGACAATCCTGTCCACGCCTTTGGCGTCTGGATGGGGCTTGGAACTGAAGATACACAACGGCAAATCACGGAAGCGCTGGCTTTTATCGGTGAAAGAACACCAGCAGCTTTCGGAGGCGATTTCAATGCTCGCTACGAGGATCCGGTGGCAGTAGCTGTTAGGGATGCAGATTTTATGGATCCCTTCACCTTGCTTGGGATGGATCCTGTTCCTAACACATCTTCAGCGATCCAGCCACAGGAAAGGATTGATTTTGTGTGGATCAGGGATTTGACTCCCAAGAAGGCCTGGGTGGCGGAATCCTTGGCTTCTGATCATCGCATGGTTGTGGTGGAAGTTGAGTATCTGCCGTAAAAAAACGGCCTCGTGGGACGGGAAGATGGCTTTTGCTAAACTCCAAAGTCTGGTAGATGTTGTTGGGTTGGTCATGAGGATCAGATCCCTCCGTTTACAGGAAAAACGAGATCCCTCCACTTCGGTCGGCATGACATTAAGCGTGGAGTGCATCAGCTTGCTGATGCCAGGTGTCAAGGATAGGTTATTGCTTTAGCGGAAGATCAACCTAATCCCGTAAGCTTCGCTTATGCCCAAAAGCAAGCATTTGGACTCCATCAGCGGGCATGTACTCACGCCCCCGCATCTCCCAGCGTTGGCGGGACATCAGGGGCGTGAGAGGAGTGTACATCGAAACTTGGAAAAAGTGCCTTATTGGCTTACTTTTCAACCAACTCCCTTTGCCCTGATTCTTGTGTCTTATCGAACCACCTGATCTATACTGGGCTTAATGGATGTCGCCTATCCCTCTTATCCCCTGCTCAACCCAACAACGCTGACCATGGCGGGGGCTTATCTTTTGGGGAAGAGGCGTGATTTCCGCTCTGACGCGCTGTCGCTCATCTCAGCCATCAACCCGCCACTGATTGTTATGGGCGCTTTCCCTGATTCAGTCGAACAGGGTTGTGTCATCACCGTCAACCATTATTGGCGAATGGGTTTCAAGGCTTGGTGGATTGGGATAGCAATCTCAGCGATTGTGCCACATCCTGTTCATTGGGCTATGACTTCTGCGTGGATATACCCAGATCCTCTTCGATCATTGACCATCACGCCTCTCTCCCGTTGGTTTTTGAAGAGAATTGCTACGTGTTATGGCTTCACATTAATGCCTCCCATGCCGTCTCGTCCCCAGGATGTCTGGGCGCGCGCCAGCGCAGTGCGTTCGCTCTTACACTATACGCAGTCGGTCCTGCAACCCATCGTTGTAATCGCCCCCGAAGGGGCTGATACAGAAGGTGGTTGCTTAACACCTCCCCCAAAAGGCATCGGACGTTTGCTCTACCTCTTCATAGAACGCGGCATGAGTCTGCTCCCATGTGGGATATTCGAAGAGGATGGTCAGCTTCATCTCCACTTTGGGGAAACTCTGACACCCTCTATTGAGGGCCTACGACGCCAAGAGCGGGAACAATCGCTCGTCTCGTTCACCATGAGAGCTATCGCTGCTTGCCTTCCCGAAAGATTACGAGGCACATTCGCTTGAGGTGCTGATATGAAACCGCGTGTACCAATATTGGGATTGATTAACCTGAACGCTTATTGGCTGGGTCTATCTTTTATGTGGAACAGTCTCCATGTACTTGTATTACCGGCTGTCCTCCTGAATTTTGTCCAAGACGAGCGGAAGAATACGGTCCTGGGACTCCTGACATTCAGTGGGCTGATTGTTGCCATGATCGTGCAGCCAGTTGCGGGTGCCCTGAGTGATCGTTTTACGACGCGGCTTGGTCGTCGGCGA
>MGNI01000051.1:15149-16021 GCA_001795115.1 Chloroflexi bacterium RBG_16_48_8
GAGGCTTGCCCTTACTAGCCCTGGCGTACATCGGTTTGCAATTCACTTCGAACCTGGCCCACGGTCCTGCCCAGGGCTTGATGCATGACCGGGTTCCACTGGACCAGATGGGTATAGCCAGTGGAGTGAAAAATCTCTTCGATATGGCTGGGCTGGTGATATCCTCTTTGCTCATCGGTCGTTTGCTCTCCACCGAGGATCTGGCGCCCACGATGGCCATCATCGCTGGTTTCCTCCTTCTTGGTGCTGTATTTACGATATTTGGAGTTCGTGAAAGCCCTTTGATCAAGAGTGAGGCTAGAGAAGAAAATGCGGCCAGCCAATTGAATCCGATCGATTCCCGCGCCCAGCGTGATTACGGATTTCTTATTCTGGCTCGCCTGCTTTTCCTCATAGGCGTCTATGGCGTACAGACCTTCTCCCAATACTATATCCGTGATGTTTTAAATGTGCCCGATCCAGTGAAGCTGACCGGGGATTTACTCGCAACCATCGTCCTGACTCTGATAGGTTTTTCGATGATCGCTGGCTACCTTTGCGATCGCTTCGGGCGTAAATCTTTACATGCAATAGCTGCAATACTGATCAGTATCGGTAGTGTGCTCATGACAACGGCTGATCGTCCAGATTTGATCTTGGTCTTTGGAAGTGTGATCGGCGCTGGAATCGGTCTGTTCATCAGTGCCAATTGGGCTCTGGCAAATGATCTGGCACCGGAAGGACAAGCGGGGAAGTTCCTGGGTCTTACAAATATTGCCACAGCTGGTGCGGCGGCTATCAGCCGTCTGGCGGGTCCGGGCATTGATGCTCTCAACGCGCTTCGCCCCGGTTCGCACCTTGGATATGACGGTTTATTCCTTGGAACAGCGTTC
>MGNI01000051.1:16035-19405 GCA_001795115.1 Chloroflexi bacterium RBG_16_48_8
CCTTCTTGTGCTGATACGTGTTCCGGAGGGCAGAGGCATCAATTCAACGCGGGAGGGGGGATGATTTTTGCGAGTCCCAATCGAAGACTCTGAACATCAACTCTGCTTGATGGTTTGTCTCTTTGTTTCAATCGATAGGCCATGAAACTGGCCTTCCGCATATGATCTTGTATGTTGATCCAATGAAGAGGGTGTCCGATCTGATGGATGGCTGCAATGGGAATTGGCTAGGCAGGTGTGTTTTAAAGCAGCTATCTAGGTTGATGGGGATTTTCCGGGGTTATTAAATCTGTCAGATTGAGATCGCTTGGGTTGACCTTTTTTTGTCAATCCCAATGAATTGCATTTCCATCGTGGGATTCCAATTTTAGGTGGATAGCTTCAGTCGTTGAGTTCCTTCTCGATAACCATTGCAAAGTTCGCTAACGTTGGGCTTCAACGAGCTGGATACCCTTGATAAAAAATGTCGGTGTAACTCTAATGCCCACACTCGCTGCAAAACGCGCGTCGTTCTCGATCTCTTCCATGGTCCGATCACTCTCGTAACATTCCTGAAAATCTTCGACATTGAGGTTGAATTCTTTTGCAAGCAGCAGATAGGTATCCATGCTCCTGGGTTCGTCCCTGGTGAAGAAAGCGTTGTGAAAGTCCCAGAAAGCATTCTGCTCATGGGCACATTGGGCTGCCTGGGCAGCGGTGACAGAGCTTTCTGAGAGCATGGGGAAATCCCGGTAAACGAAGCGGATTTGCTCCGGATATTGATCCAGGATGGGTTGAAGACTCTCCCGGTACCATTTACTACAATAGCCACAGTTGAAATCACTGAATTCGATGATCACCACTGGGGCATCCTCAGGTCCAAGATAGGGATCATCATCAACAGAAACATCGAACCTTTGAGGGGTTGTTTGAACCAGTGAATCTGTCATAGGGGTCGGCTCGTTGGTTGGAATGACGCTCTCTCTGCCCCAAAGGAGATACCCGCTTGATAATCCCAGAAGAAAGGTCAATGGTAGTAAGATGGCATAAACATAACTGCGTTTAAATACCATCACATCATGATCCACAACCTGATTACCTTGATCCGTGTCATTCATTTCAACTGCTCCTTTAACATGGCGGGAATTATAGCATGCCTTGACAAACGTGCCTTGTCATTCTAAAGTCCTTGCAAACCGACTGGTCGGTCTATAGGGTGGAAAAGCAAGATCTGAGTGAATTCCGAAAAGATCAAATCCTACAAGCCGCGACGGCGGTTTTTGCTCGTCTTGGATTTCATAAAGCACGCATGGACGATATTGCGCAGGAAGCCGGTCTGAGCAAAGGGGCTGTTTATTGGTATTTCAAAAGCAAGGACGAGATCATCACTACCATTCTCGATCGCTTCATGGATCGGGAGCTTGAGAACATCCAGCGGATCAGTCAAGGCGATGGGCCTATTCCAGTTCGATTGATGAAAATGATGAAGACGTTGGCTAAGGAGATCGAAGAGATATCGGATCGGATGCCCATCATTTACGAATTCTATGCGATCGCTGCTCGGGAAGAAGCGATCCGTAAAACGATCCATAGATATTTTGGGAAGTATACAACACTGCTTCAAGAACTCATCCAAACCGGTATTGAACGCGGAGAGCTTCGGGATGTTCCGCCTCATGAAGCGGCGCTTTCACTGGTTGCACAGATGGAAGGGTGTAAGCTTATCTGGATTTTGGGAGTATTTGACCATCCTGAAGTAGATCTAGAAAAGCTCTTTATATCGAGCATGAATTTCATGCTTGAAGGTCTGATCTTGGAGGTCTGATCTGTGGCGACCGTCTTTATGAAGTGGTTGGAGAGAAATCCGCAGATGTATAACCGCGGCATTGGCCTGCTTACATTGGGGCGTTTAAGTCCATTGTGGGATCAGGTCACAACGGATTTCATCCGACCTGGGATAAGGGTTCTGGAACTTGGATGTGGAACGGGTGGGCTTGCGTGTCGTATGGCCACGGCCGGTGCAGAAGTTTCAGCCATTGATGTTGCGCCGGGAATGCTGGCGAGTGCAATGAATGCAGCCAGAGAGGCTGGAATCACAGACAGAATCCAATTCAAACGCCTGGATGCCACCCAAATTAGGGACCACTTCCAGGAGGGATCCTTTGATCTTATTGTGACGAGCCTGATGCTGAGCGAGCTGACGGTTGAAGAGCGGGCCTTGGTCCTTAGAGCCTGCGCTACATTGCTCGCTGCGGATGGAAGATTGGTGCTTCTGGATGAAGTAGTGCCAACAGGGATTCTTAATCGTTGGAGGTACTACCTCGTTCGAGTGCCCTTGAAAATCGCGACCTGGTTGTTGACTCGGACCACTACCCGACCGCTGCGGGAGGCTCAAGCCTTTCTTGAGCAACATGGGTATAAACTAGAGAAAACGACATCCTACCTCGGTGGAAGCTTGTGTCTCTTTAGCGCAACTCCACCCTCCTCCTCACTTCAAGCCAGGCTACCCATCCAGCATGAGAGACGGAGGCATAAAGTAACCCTAAAGACCCTGCTCATCGATCTGTGGGCGCTTTTCTTCCGCATTATCCCGCCCTATCCGAAGGTAAAACAGGGTCTTTATTCTATCGGTCGTCCGATGCCAGATTCACCGGTATTGGTTACGGGCAATTTCGATCTTTCCGTGCGTCGTGTTGTTAAAGCCCTTGATGAGAAACTCAATGTATGGTTGTTGGTGGTGGATTCTGCCGGGATCAATGTTTGGTGTGCGGCAGGTGGGGGATTTCTAACTATCGATAAGATTCAGTCTGCGCTTCACACCAGTCGTCTTGAGGAAGTTGTCCAGCATCGAGAACTTGTACTGCCTCAACTCAGCGCAGTTGGTGTGGTTGGAGTGGAGTTAAGGGAAAGGACGGGTTGGAGTTACCATTGGGGGCCGGTGCGAGCTGAAGATATTCCAGAGTATGTGGAATCCGGTTTCCAGAAGACGGATGCCATGCGTTTAGTAAGGTTTCCGATCTTGGACCGATTGGAGATGGTGAGCGGCACCCTTGGGTTTTATGGTCTCTTACTCCTTGTACCTATCGCGATATTCTGGCGTTCACTCCTTCTACCCATCGCAATTGCGATGATTGCGCTTTCCTATTTCTATGCCATGATGATACCGTGGCTGCCGGGAAGGGATGGTTTGGCGAAGAGTGTACCCTTAACGGCCATTGCAATATTGGGCGTCATCGTCCATTCGATCCTATGGGATCCGGTACCATCGGGTGAAATGTTCAACCGAGTCATGGGAATCACGGCCCTCTCGGTTTTCATCGCCGGGGAGTTCCAGGGCATGTCGCCCTTGATGCGTGGTGAGCAAGCTAACTGGGTGCCTGAGGCACTTATC
>MGNI01000052.1:0-3124 GCA_001795115.1 Chloroflexi bacterium RBG_16_48_8
GGATGCCTTCTACGCTTCTCAGTATCGCTTTGTGGTCCAAGGATCTGAAGAGCCTATTGAAAAAGATCTGAGAATTCAACGTGCCCGTGCTCAGCATCTTGTCAATTTTAGTAAAGAAAAAATCATAAACGTCTCTCGTTGTTTAGATATTGGAAGCTCAACAGGTGTCCTATTGAAAAAATTCAAAGAAGCCTTTGGATGTGAGGTATTGGGGATCGAGCCAGGAGTCGCCTACCGGGAGTTTAGTCAGAGCCTTGGTGTTCCAGCCGTAGAGAGTCTAGACGCTCTCGAGAAAGAATGGAATAGAACATTCGACCTTATCACCATGTCCCATACGCTTGAACATCTCCCAGATCCTGTTTCAACCTTGAAGGATTTGAGAGAGCGCTGGCTCTCGCCTGAAGGAGTTCTTCTCGTAGAGGTCCCTAATCTATTTGGACATGAAACTCTAGAACTTGCACATCTCACAGCTTTTACACCCAGTACGTTAAAAAGCGTTTTACAAAAAGCAGGGTTTAAGATGGTCCATCATCGAACGCATGGTAGACCGAGGTCCCTTCTCATTCCTCTCTACCTAACTGCTCTCGCTATGGCGTGGGATGATAAGAACCAGGATCACTCCATACCATCCAAAAGTAGATGGGTGAAGTTAAGAAGAAAGCTCGGTATGTTTTGGAATAAAGTGGCAACACGATATGCTACAAGATGGGCATGGCTTCCCTGGCCGGATGTGGAATGAGAGATCATGACTGATCCTTTCTGGGTATATTCTTATCCCCTTTGGCGGTTCCTGGCTTTGGAGAGAAACTACCGATGCGTATCTTGATCTGTGGTCTGGGCTCAATCGGACGTCGCCATCTTCGCAACCTGGTTTTGCTTGGTGTGGAGGACCTCTTCCTTCTGCGGAGTGGTAAAAGCACCTTGCCAGATGAAGGAATATCCGATTTTCCTCAAGAGAGAGACTTGGAAAAAGCCTTAGAGCGTTGGGAGCCAGATGCTGTGATCATCTCCAACCCGACATCGCTTCATATGGAGGTAGCCTTACCCGCTGCCGAAGATGGCTGTCATATTTTCCTTGAAAAGCCGGTTTCGCATTCGATGGAAGGATTGGATGTCCTAGAAGAGACTTTATTGCACACCGGAAAACAAGCCCTTGTTGGGTTTCAATTTCGCTATCACCCCGGGCTTAAGCAGGTCAAGCGGTTGATTCAAGAAGGTGCGATTGGAGATGTAATAGGTGTACGCGTCAATTGGGGCGAATATTTACCCGATTGGCATCCCTGGGAAGACTATCGGCTTTCTTATAGCGCCCGGCGCGATCTTGGGGGTGGGGTAGTGCTTACCCTCTGCCATCCTTTCGATTATCTCCGATGGTTGGTAGGAGATATCATTGAGGTTACAGCAGAATTGAATACGTCTGCAGCCTTGGAATTGGATGTTGAGGACTCAGCCGAGATCATCTTGCGATTTGAGTCCGGTGTACTGGGAAATGTTCACCTGGATTATCTGACTCGTCCCCCAAATCATTGTCTTGAAATAGTCGGGACACAAGGTACGCTTCATTGGGGTAATGAAGATGGTGGGGTTCGATGGTGGTCAACTTCAACGGATGCATGGCTGACCATCACTGCCCCGGTTGGTTTTGAGCGCAATCATTTATTCTTAGACGAGATGCGACATTTCCTTGGAGTGATGGCTGGCGAAGAAAGTCCGATTTGCACCTTGAAAGATGGTATTAGGACACTGCAAATTGTCCTTGCGGCACAGCAATCATCCTTAAAAGGGCATCGAATACCTTTACCTATATCCGAGAGCAGATTGGAGAACCATTAAGGAGCGAGAACGTGGATCTACCTGCACATTTGCGCAAATATAATCTCAAGGGGCGTGTTGCGATCGTAACTGGTGGCGCAGGTCTTCTAGGGAAAGGTTACTGCCAGACCCTAGCCGCTGCTGGGGCTAATGTCGTTATCGCTGATGTAGCAGCAAGGGTTGCGGAAGAATTGGCGGAGAAAATTTCGCTAGAAACTGGAATAGATGTCGTGGGAATCCAGACAGACGTCTCCAGTCCGGAATCTGTTCGTCGTATGATCGATGAAGTCATGAGAAGGTTCAACAGAGTGGATATCTTGGTGAACAACGCTGCCCTTGACCCGAAATTCGATGCTGGTCACACCGGAGAACACACGAATCGGTTTGAAACTTTTCCCTTCGATGCTTGGCAAAAAGCACTGGGTGTAAACGTAACCGGGATGTTTCTATGTGCGCAGGCATGCTCGGTTCCAATGCTGGAAGCAAATCGCGGCGTTATCATCAATGTATCTTCCACCTATGGCCTGGTTGGACCCGATCAGCGGCTCTACCAGAGGGAAGGGCAACCCGGGCAGTATAAACCTGTCACCTACACCGTTGCAAAAGCAGCTGTGCTTGGCCTCACCCGTTATCTGGCGACCTATTTTGCCAATACTGGGATACGGGTTAATACACTCACTCCAGGGGGGGTCTTTGCGGATCACGACGAGGAATTCGTTCGAAGGTATTCGGCCAAGACCGTTCTGGGACGGATGGCAGAAGCGGATGAGATGAGCAGTGCTCTGCTTTTCCTGGCCTCCGATGCTTCTTCTTACATGACCGGCGCAAATCTGGTCGTTGATGGAGGTTGGACAGCATGGTAGACAAGAGGGAAGTCTTAGCTGTCATCCCTGCAAGAGGCGGCTCGAAATCGATCCCAAAAAAGAACATCAGATCCTTTGCAGGGCATCCTCTTCTGGCCTATAGCATCGCCGCTGGTCTTCAAGCTTCATTGGTAGATCGTGTCCTTGTTTCTACAGATGATGAAGAAACTGCGGAGATCGCCCGTCGATACGGGTCGGAGGTCCCCTTCCTGCGTCCTCCTGAACTTGCCCTTGATACCACCCCAGATCTTCCCGTCTTCAAGCACCTCCTTTCATGGTTGGAGAGAGAAGAGGCGTATGTTCCTGAGATCGTTGTTCAACTTCGTCCGACTACCCCGGTAAGACCCCTGGATTGTGTCGACCGAGGGATTTCCATTCTTATCGATCATTCGCAGGCGGATTCGGTTCGTGCTGTGATTCCCTCTGGTCAAAATCCCTACAAGATGTGG
>MGNI01000052.1:3130-6017 GCA_001795115.1 Chloroflexi bacterium RBG_16_48_8
AATGCTGAAGGGTATATGCTGCCCCTTCTGGATGAAGGGTTCCACGAGCCCTACAATATGCCGCGCCAGGAGTTGCCAGCCACTTATTGGCAAACGGGACATCTGGATGTCTTTCGCAGGGAAATTATTTCCGAGAAGCAATCCATGACAGGCAATGTCGTCCTGCCCTTGATCCTTGATCCAGGCTACATGGTCGATATTGATAACCCCCTCGATTGGGAGCGGGCTGAGTGGAATTTAATCCATGGGGATTTAGAGGTTGTACGGCCTGGGCACACACCACGACCGCTCCCTGAGCAGGTCGAATTAATTGTGCTCGATTTCGATGGTGTGTTTACCGATAATCGGGTTTGGACAAATGCGCAGGGGAATGAGATGGTAGCCGCCCATCGAGGAGATGGCTGGGGGATTGCCAGATTGAAAGAGGCTGGATTTCAAATCGTGGTACTCTCCACAGAGGTTAATCCGGTTGTGGCAGCACGCTGCGATAAGTTGGGTATCGAGGCGATTCATGGGGTTGAACAGAAAGATGTTGTGCTGAAGCGTTTGATCAAAGATCGTAAGGTCAATCCAAGTCGAACCATCTATTTGGGCAATGATGTCAATGATCTTCCTTGCTTCTCCTTGGTGGGGTGCGCCCTGGTGGTCGCAGATGCATTTCCCCAGGCCAAGGCGCAAGCTGATTTAGTATTGCGGGAGAAAGGCGGCCACGGCGCTCTGCGCGAGCTGAGCGATTTGCTGATCGAACGACGATCAGGGAGGGACGAATAGGGATCATTTTCGTGGTGTGGGATCAGACTTTACAACAACCTCAAGATGAGAGGAAAGAGACCCATGGCAAGAGAAATTTGCATTGCAGACCGGTTAATTGGTGATCATCATCCAATCTTTATCGTCGCTGAGATCGGCATTAATCACAATGGAAGTGTCGAACTTGCAAAAAGATTAATTGACGCTGCCTTGTTAGCGGGTGTTGATGCTGTCAAGTTCCAGAAGCGTACGCCTGAGCTTTGTGTCCCCCCAGAGGAGCGAAGCCGAATGAGGGATACGCCCTGGGGTTACATCTCCTATTTGGATTATAGGCACCGAGTGGAATTGGGTGAAGACGAGTATAAGCAGATTGAAGCCTACTGTAAGGAGCGGAACATTCTTTGGTTCGCGTCTGTGTGGGACGAACCCTCAGCAGCTTTCATGGAAAAATTCGACCCACCTTGCCATAAGATCCCCTCCGCCGCACTGACGGATCACGACCTGCTTCGATATCTTCGTAGTACTGGCAGGCTTCTCATCCTCTCCACAGGGATGTCCACGATGGAAGAAATCGAAGCTGCTGTGGATATGTTGGATATGGAAAAACTCATTATCATGCACGCAACCAGCACCTATCCATGTGAGCCGTATGAACTCAATTTACGCATGATCCAGACTTTGAAAGGTCGTTTTCCATGCCCGGTTGGTTACTCCGGGCATGAGGTGGGTCTGGTGCTTTCAGTGGCAGCGGTAGTGTTAGGAGCCTGCCTGGTAGAAAGGCACATCACACTGGATCGTGCCATGTGGGGAAGTGATCAGGCGGCTTCCGTGGAACCAGGAGGTTTCACGCGTTTAATGAAGTACATCCGTGTCACCGAGGAGGCGATGGGGGATGGGATTAAGAAGGTTTACGAGAGCGAATATGGTGCCCTTAAGAAGCTGCGACGGATTAAAAATCACTAGACATGTATCAGAAAATAACTCGAGGCAATCCAAATCTTTCCGAAGAATTAGAATGCAGGCTTCGATTGCAGCTCGGTTGGAAAATGGAGGTCTCGCTGTGACAGTCTTTTAAAAACACAGCTTATGAAAAAACATGAAGGAAAAAATTATCAGGTTCAAGCAAAGCGTTCTAAGCCTAAATCACAGAAGCTTATCATCCACTGTCGTAAGTTTTTCCTGGATCGATTTATTCATGATGATTGCGTTAATTGCGGGATATATCGTCCATGCATCAAGGTTGGGGGATTGGATTATGGATGATGCTGGGATCTCCTTTGCTTACTCACGAAACCTGGCAAATGGATATGGGCTCGTGTCCCAGCCAGGTCGTATGCCTGTTGAAGGTTATTCAAATCCTCTCTGGGTATTCTTATTTACACCTTTTTTCTGGTTAAATCTCTTCGATCCCATCATCACGCCAAAAATTGTCTCTGTTATCCTGATCTCTGTCACGCTTGTGCTTTTTTATTTAGGATCTCGGCAAATCTTTAATTCAAGAGCTCTCGCATTTGTTGTATCTGCTTTTGTTGTTGCAAGCACTTCATTTGTGGTTTGGACGATCTCTGGCTTAGAAAATCCTTTATATGTTTTTTTGGCAGTAGTCATGTTCTATGTCCTTGTTTTTTATAAGAACAGGGAACGGTTACCTATCGTTCTTGGTGTGCTGGCTGGCCTTGCATCCCTTACCAGACCAGATGGTGTGATCTATGGTCTTCTCTTTCCGCTTTTCTTGATGTTGAGTCTACTCTACTCAGAGAATAAACAAGCACGTAAGATCAAGATTATTTCTATTGATCTGATGAAATTCTTCCTGCCTTTCTTTTTCTTGCTTGGTATCTATGAAATCCTTCGATTGATTTACTTTGGTGATTTCTTCCCGAACACCTATTACGCCAAGGGGGGTGGAATCATTAACGCTGATGTTCTGGAAATGATGGTCACTCTTCATCCTGACTACTTTGATGAAATAGTGGAGCTTTGGGAAGTCGTTCTGGGTCGATTGGCACTGCTTGGATTCTTGATAATGATTATATCGGTTACTCATTTTCTAACATCGTTTAGATTTACAGTCCGTCAATGGTCCGGTTTAATACTATTTTTACCGGCAGCACTGATATATACCCTTTTACCAAAG
>MGNI01000052.1:6195-6349 GCA_001795115.1 Chloroflexi bacterium RBG_16_48_8
GTTCGATTCGCGAGTGATCCGCCAACGCCGTTCCTAATTGTCAAATCGATGTATGTAGGAAAATTTGAGGAATATTCAGAATTACTTGGTGTTGATAATCCATCTTTACTCGCCCCTGATATGGGTGGAACATTATATTATTCTGCCCTCATCA
>MGNI01000053.1:0-316 GCA_001795115.1 Chloroflexi bacterium RBG_16_48_8
AAACATTACAGCAATTGCCAGGTATAGGTCCTTCCCTGGCAAAGAAGATTGTAGATTCCCGACCGTTTTCCGGGGCGGAAGACTTAGGAAACATCCGCGGTATAGGAAAGTCGGTGCTTGAGCGAATTACTCCCATGTTGGTATTTGAAGGACCTGGAAACCAGGCAGATGCCAGCAGGGAAAAGGTGGTCCCGGAGATAGGGGTGCCTGTGGGTAAGGTGTCGGCTGTGCAAGTTGAACCAACGCTCCTATCACCGGATGGAAAGAGCGAGGATGACCTCAAACTCTCGCAGTCATCGGTTGAGATAACGGAGGA
>MGNI01000053.1:345-10884 GCA_001795115.1 Chloroflexi bacterium RBG_16_48_8
AAGAAGTCAGAGCGGAAAACCCCTCCAGAAACGGTTAAAGCACCACGGTTGGTGAGGGCTTTTAGCCGAGCAGAAACACTCTGGCTCATTGTGGCAGTGGGAGTGCTGTCTCTGATCCTTTCCGTGCTGTTGAACATGGTTATTTTGGGAGGCATCAACGGAACATTGGATTTCAATCGACTTCAAGGGTTGCAACAACTGGAAAACGATGTGGGTGTTCTTGAGCAAAGCCTGCAAAATCTCACTTCGGGTTTAGACGCATTCGAAGCGCGACTTACACCTCTGGAGGGATTAACCGGCCGGATGACAACAGTTGAAGATTTGACAGAAACGCTCCAAGGGGATGTTGAGGATGCGCTGGCAACTGTGGAAAGGATGCAGTCCGAACTTGAGAATTTATCAAATGAGACAGCGCGTCTCTCTGGACGTGTGTCTCGATTTGATACTTTCCTGGATGGACTACGCCGCTTGATCAATGAGCTATTCGCGGAGCCATCTAGTGAAACGCTGCCGGAATCATAGGAGAGGGGAATGGAAGAGCAAGGTCAGGTATTTGTGGAGAGGTCGCCGAGAATTGAGAGAAGTGCGGGAAGCCGAATACTTGGATTATTCTTGAGATTTTTCTTCGTTACCTTGGTGGGAATTGCCATTGGTGTGGGGGCTTACTATGGGATACCTGCGCTTTACAAGGATTTCATACAACCCGTACAAATAAATACCCAGCGGGTGGCTGAGCTGGAAGAAAGCTTGGCACAACTGCAAGTGGATTTTCTCGAAAAGCAGTCAAGCCTATCAACGAGTTTTGCTAAGGTGGAAGGCGAAGTGGCAGGGCAGCATGAGGACTTGGCAGTCTTACAGGCTCAAGGGCAGGGATTGGAAACCCGCATGGATGAAGTCCAATCCGAGTTGGAGGGAGTACAATCCTTGTCGGATCGTCTTCGGGAAACGGAAGAGAGCCTTGAAGATCTGGGGAAACGCTTGGGTGCACTTGAAGCAGCGCTAGAAGAAGAGGATCCACCTATTGAGCAAATTCAAAGGCAGATTGAGTTGCTTCGTGTTATGGAGTTGGTCACTCGTGCCAGGTTGTGGTTGATCCAGGATAATCTCGGCAAAGCCGTGGATGATCTTGCAATCGCAAAAGAAATCTTGGAAAACCTTAATGCAGATGCCCAGGAAGATGAAGTGATCATGCCGATCATCGAACGTTTGGATCAAATCCTTTTTGAAATTCCTTTAAGCCCTGTTATTGCAGCCGATGATCTTGAGATCGTTTGGCAATACTTGATACTTGCAACTGCGCCATAACACTGGATAATAGATCAGAATAACTGCATTAGGCGACTCTCCGGAGGATACACATGAGCTACAAGGACTTTTCTTTGGGGTCAGGTCAGGAAGCCGGACCATCTTCAAATAAGACAAATAAGGAGGGGAAAGAAGGAATCCCAGGGGATGCGAGAAAAATGTCGGCTCCTTGGGATTCATTGAGGCCTGTTGAGCCCCAAGCTGATAAACCCAAACCACCTAGTCGCTTGGGAAGGTTCTTCCGTAGAGCACTCCGTTGGATAACCGGATTGTTTGTGGTTTTTGCTTTAGGGGTGGGGACAACCTGGTTCGTACGGGTTCAACCAATGAATACCAAGATGGGTGATCTCAAGAATCAGCTTCAAGCGGCAGAAATTACCGTTACTGAATTGGAGGCCCGAATTGCGGATTTCACGCCTTTGGTAAGCGAAAACGCAAGCTTGAAGACACAGCTTTTGGAAACGCAGCTGCATGTGGATGTTATGAGAATTTTGGTTGATGTGACCGCGGCAGAATTAGCACTGGCGAATGGTGATGCCGTCACCGCCAAAGCTTCCCTCACGGGTACCGATACGAGATTGGCGATTCTTCAGGAAAAGCTGCAGGGAGAGGATCAGCAGACCATCGAAGGCATGCGCACTCGACTGGCCTTAGCCTTAGAAGAGTTGGAGACAAACACATTTGCCGCGATAAGCGATCTGGATGTCTTGATAAGCAACCTTGTGGCCTTGGAGCGTTCGCTTTTCGAGAATTGAAAAAATATAGTCAAATATCACAGCAACACCCACGGTTGGATTGTGGTAGTGGATCCAGCCACAATGCTCACAACGACGACGAAGGCGCTCACCATCTTTATAATTCGTGAGCGCCTGACCGCATAAAGGGCAAAAACGGAAGGGGCTACTCTCCATTTGTATCCTTGCTTTGATCACATCCTTTGGCGTTTAATATCGGAGCAGCCCACCAATATTTCCAGCTCTCTCAAGGTCAGGGTTTTCATAGATGACTTCGACTTCCCCGCCATCCTCAAGGACCTTCCTGACTACGAGTTCGACAGCGTCTTCAATCTGTTCAAATTCATTGTGACAGAACGGGCATTTCTCCGGGGCATGCGCGCTGACATAACCACATCCCATGCAGCGAAAACCAAGTGCACGAAATCCCTCGTTGATGAGCAATATTTGAACGCGGCCAGCATGTACTGCTCCCAGGGTTTCGTCTAACCCTATGATTCCCTCTCGACCTTTTGCAGCAGCAGTTATGACTGCATTGACCAGACGAGATTTTATCTCCTCCTCAGAAAGCTGAGCGACTTCAAGCGCTTTCTCCAGCACCTGGGTGTGCCCAGCGGTCATCTCTATTGGGAAGGTCCCCATCACCAAACTTCGCCAGGATTTTGGGAGCTGGCTCAAAAAGTAAGCAACACTCGCCTCAGTGCCACCGACAAGAATTCGGCGAACATGGTTATCCCGGAAAAATCGAGCAGCGAATCGAGCTGCTTCTTTGAGATTTCGCTCGGCTACTTCTTCGGAGTACCGCGTCAACCCGGCTGTCCCACCCCTTCTACCCGGGGCTTGTGAACCTCCACCTCGTTTGGTATGACGAACAGATTCTCCCAAAGTCCCTTCCTGTTCTTGTAGCTGACCCATATGGAAGTAGAACAATCTGGCTCCCTGTCGGTCTACGAGTGCTACCCCGTAATGCCCATAGTTGTTTAGGACATCAACCAATGGTTTTACGTAGGGGTGGCTTAGCAAACGTGCCCTGCTTCGAATAGGGATGGATAAGGAAAAATGACGGAAAAAATCTTGTGGAGCACATGAGAAGATGGCCAATCCGCGACCGCTCCAATCGTATTGATGCTCAATGAATCTTCGAATAGTATCCGTATCTTGGGGAGAGTCAGCCTCGAAGTCTTTTAACATTTGTCGAAGGTGTAATTTGTATACATCCGCCGAACCATCTTTTGGATCCACGTTAAGGTATACACTCAGCACCGGGTCAGTTGAGCGGTAATCGATCAATTCCTGCAGATCCAACTCGGTCAGCATAGTAGCCTCCTTTAGCTCTTCAGATGTATTGTTGGGGGTACGCGCATGGATTATGGGCGTGCGCCGATTGTTACGGGTATCTCCACCTCCTCTCCATCTCGTAAGATGGTGAGTGTCACCTCTATACCAGGTTCAGTTTGAAGAATGAGGTATGTGAGGAGATCATTGAATTCGATCACGCGGACACCTTCGATCGCTATGATCAGGTCACCTCCGGGTTGCAAGACAGTTTCAATGCATTCGGATGCGCCAATAATCCCTGCCTCCTCAGCGGGGCCTCCCGGGGTGACACAGGTGACATATGCCCCTCTGGCATTGGCTGGGAGCCCAAGATCTTCCAGGATGATCAGGTTCACTGAATCTCCACTGATACTGGAGATACCCAAGTAGGGGTACTCGTATGAACCTTTCTCGATGATGGATGGAACAACCCGTTTGACGATGTTAACAGGTACGGCGAATCCAACTCCCGACGATGTTGGGTCTCCGGTTGCAGTGAAATTCTCCGTGCGAATCGCCCTGTTGACTCCTATAACCTGCCCCCTCAGGTTAAGCAACGGCCCACCTGAGTTCCCGGGATTGATAGCAGCATCTGTTTGGATGATTGCTCCAGCAGTGAATTGACCTCCTGTCGGAGCCTGTCGTTCGGATTCCAGGGTGCGTCCTACAGCAGAAACGATTCCCACCGTCATGGTCCCTGATAGACCAAATGGATTTCCAATGGCTACAACAAATTCCCCTACTTGAACTGTATCCGAATCTCCCAGCGGGAGGGGATGAAGCTCTTCAACGGGGAGTTCCACCTTCAGGACTGCCAAGTCGGAGTCGGGGTCTGTACCTACCACAAATGCCCAAGCACGATGGCCAGAGGGAAAATCGACCTCAATCTTTTCTGCATCTGCAATGACATGCTGATTTGTGACGATATGGCCTTCTAGATCGAATACAAATCCTGAGCCTTGTCCGCTGGGTGTGCTCTCGCTATGGGGTGGACCCAGATCCACAAAAGTCCATATGGTAACGATGCCCGGATTGGCGAAGTGATAAAGCTGAACTAGGTCGACATCCTCAAGTAGAACCGCGCTGTTTCCACCATCTTGAAACGAAGGTGAACTAAAGACAGTCGGGGTAAAAACAGGACTCGTTGAGGAGGGTCCTTGAGTGGGAGTTTTAGGTCCTGGTAAAGAAACAGCGCAAGCCACAGTGGCCAGCGCAATGAAGGTAAAAGCAACATGGTTC
Source organism: Chloroflexi bacterium RBG_16_48_8 (assembly GCA_001795115.1). Taxonomy (GTDB): domain Bacteria; phylum Chloroflexota; class Anaerolineae; order Anaerolineales; family E44-bin32; genus MGNI01. The sequence goes on from MGNI01000053.1 coordinate 4,941, forward strand.
TTATTTATTCTCATGAATATCCATTCCGGTTGCATTGCTTAAATTCTACCTAGGTAGGACGTAATGCTGCAAGTCGTTTAAAGAGTTCTTTTTCCTCCGAGGACAAATTTTCGGGGATCATTACTTTAATTTTTGCGTAAAGATCGCCGTAGGATTTTGAATGGTGCATCTTTGGCATTCCTCGATTTTTCAATCGAAAGGTTTGACCGGTCTGGCTTCCTGGAGGAATGGTTAATATCACTGGACCGGTGAGTGTAGGAATAATTTCCTCGCCACCAAGCACGGCTGTGTAAAGATCAACCTCCACTTCTGTGTAAAGGTTATCCTCTTTCCGTTCGAAACGAGGATCCGTTTCAACCATAACATTTAGAAAGAGATCTCCGGGTCCTGCAGAGCCTGGATGACCCTTACCGCTGATCCGTACTTTTGTGCCGGTTTTAGCGCCAGGGGGTATCTTGATTTCTAACCGGCGTCCATCGTGTTGGAGGTTCCTTAGGGTACCATGATAGGCCTCGATGAGACTGATGGAGACCGGTTGTTCAATATCTCGTCCTCGTGTTTGTGCCCTGCCGAACCCTCCACGTTGTTGCCCAGGTACACCCCTGAATATGTTATTAAAAAAATCAGAGAAGCCAGATCCAAATAGATCGCCCAGGTCCCCAAATTCAACGTGAACCCCTCCCGGCGCGCCTTGAGTCCATTGAGACCAATCGAAACCACCTGGTCTACCTCCCGTCCGCTCCCAGGCCCGATAGGATTCTCCCAATTGGTTGTATTTCCGTCTTTTCTCAGGATCCCCCAGAACTTCGTAAGCTTCGTTAATTTCTTTAAAACGTTCCTCGGCTTGTTTATCCCCTGGATTCTTATCTGGGTGGTATTTCAACGCCAGCTGTCGGTAGCTCCGTTTGATATCCTTTTCGTCTGTATTCCTGTCGACCCCAAGGATCTTATAGTAATCCTTATATTCCATAAGCTTGTTACCCCGGTTCAATTTTAAGGTTCCCAAGGAAATCGAGTCAAGATCGTGGAGAGGATTCTCACATGATTAGAACGTTGGGAATAAAAACAGGATTTCGTCTGATCGGGAAAGATCCCCCGATTGTTGTTTATATTAGCATAAGAAAGCCTGGGAGGGATTTTGATGGTGGCGATTTGCTTTCATGCAAGTCTCAGCGCACCTGGGAAGCTTGTGGAGGAATTAAACGTAAAAAATCTAAAAATGTGCTCTGGATTGGAACTCCTTGATCGTACTTGACTCCCCCGGAATCTTCTTCCGTGCTATCATACTCACATGATATCAAAGCGTCCAGGTGATCGGATACTCGTTGTTGATGAAGATCGGCAAGTCCTGGATCTTCTCGCCAATCAAGTGCTTAAGCCGCTTGGTTACCAGGTGGAAGTTGAATCTGAAGGTAGTCGAGCGGTAGAGCGCGCATTGGCGTATACACCCGATTTAATCATTGTGAGCCTGACCGTTCCAGGGTTATCAGGGAAAGACTTGTTGGTCGCATTACGATTTCAAGGTTCTGAAGTTCCTGTGCTGGTCACTGCCCCAGAAGGTAGGGAAGAAGACGCGATCCAGGCCTTTCGTCTGGGCGCAGTCGATTACCTTGTCAAGCCGCTGCGCGAAGCGGAGGTTGTAGCCGCATTGGAACGGGCGTTGAATGAACTAAGACTTCGACGGGATCGCCATGAGTTAGCAGGTCAATTAGGCGAGAGCAATCGACAGCTTGAGCGCAGAGTTCGAGAATTGACCACCCTTTATGGCATTGGGAAGGTTGTCACTTCCACCAAAGATCAAGGGCAGTTGTTCACCAAGTTGATGGAAGGTAGCTTGTATGTAACCGAAGCCGATATGGGATGGATGCTGCTTCAGGATGAGAAAACAAAGCAATTGTTCTTGCGGACACATCGAAATCTGCCGGCTCATTTCTCGGCAAGGATGCATAAACCATGGAATGATGGCGTGAGTTCATTAGTGATGCTTTCCGGGCAGGCGTTAAGCATTCATGGAGAAGGGCTTTCCCAGTTTGAACTCTCCCAATTCTGTCAGGCAGCGTTGATCGCACCAACGAAAGTCAGAGATCAACCGATTGGTGTGCTCTGTGTTGCCAGGAAAGAGGCAAAACCTTTCTCCGAGCGGGATCAGGCCATGTTGGAAGCTGTGGCAGATTACGCTTCAATATCCCTTGTGAACACAAGGCTTTTCCAAGCCTTGGAGGCAAGGGCAAAGAAGCTCCAACAAGTTGTCGATCAATCCCAGACCGCTGGCCAAATTGACCCACAGAAGTGGGCTCATGCACAGCAAATCACGAAGGCAATGAGAGTGCAAGTCTCCCGACTTATGGAAAAGACGAACGATCCAGAAATATACCCTGGATTAGAAGAGATCTCTGCCAAGCTAGAGACTCTCGTTGAACAGTTGAGCGTCTCCAATGGGGTTGGGTCTGGGTAAACGGGGAACCCAATTAGAACCATCTTCTGAGCATGCATGCGTTATCCGATGAGGATAACGAAAGATTTGGCGCCGATTGTGGGAGGATGCACTGGTGCCAGCGGAGAACCATGAACGAACCAATCATTCTTGTGGCGGATGACAACCATGAGATTCGGGACTTCCTTGAGGAGGCTCTCACCAAGCTTGGGAATTACAGGGTGAAATCTGTTGGAGATGGATTATCTGCCCTTAGCCTAGTGCAAGAACTACATCCCAACTTGATCATCACTGATCAACAAATGCCCAACCTCAGTGGGGTGGATCTCATACGTCGGTTGAGAAGGGATTACCCCTACCTCCCTGTAATCCTTATGACTGGAGAAAGCTCAGAAGCCTTGGCAGTGAGCGCTTTACGAGCTGGTGCAACGGATTACCTCACCAAACCCTTTGATCCGGAGCACTTACTGGAGATCGTTCAGGGGTGCCTGAATAAAGCTCAGGTATTGCAAGGTACTTCTATCCAAGAATCTACCGACAAGCTGTCTGAAGAATTACTACCTATCGATCGAGCCTTGCAGTTGGAAGCCCTTGGCATGGAAGGAGAGACAACCTCTGCGCGGACTGAATTAGATGAAGTCCTTCGGACCGCTGTTGATACCGCTGTCCGTCTCACTGGAGCGGAAGAAGGCAGCATCTTGCTTCTCCAGGAGGAGACAGGTGAGCTTTATATGCGGGCTTCTAAGAACTTCGATGACGATTTTGCCCGCGCATTTCGCGTCCAGGTGAAGGATTCCCTGGCGGGACAAGCTATTTCTTCTGGTGAAATCGTGAGGATTGACGAAACTACTCCGCAGAAAATTAAAACTTCCTACCTTGTCCACTCATTATGTTATGTGCCGTTGCAGGTCCGGGGAAGGGCTTTGGGTGTCCTTGGTGTAGATAACCGCACGCCCGGAAAGAAATTAACAGATCATGATATTGTTATCCTGAAAACCATGGCTGATTATGCTGCGTTAGCAATCGAAAATGCACAACTCTATCTTCGTTCGGAACAGGAGCGTATTCAGCTCGAAACCATCCTTAGGGAGATTGAGAATGGGGTCATTGTGGTTGATAAGAATCATCGGCTCCTCCTCATTAATCAAACGGCTATGGAGGGGCTTGGGGTCAAAGAGGATTGTCTCGGACTTCCAGTGGAGGAGGTTTTTCAGGATCCGATACTTATTGCTTTATTAAAAGCGGATGGTAATCAATCGAAGCGGGAGGAACTTGAACTTAGTGATGGTCGTGTTTTCAGTGCTCAGCGGACACCGATTGAGGGTTTAGGTCAGGCCGTCGTCACACAGGATATAACACATTTGAAGGAGTTAGCTCGCATAAAATCTGATTTTGTCACCACTGTTTCTCACGATTTGAGATCTCCATTGACCGCCATCCTTGGATATATTGAACTCATCGAACGGGCAGGCGCGGTTAATGAGTTGCAGCAGGAATTTATCCATCGAGTCCAGAGCAGTGTCCAGCAGATTTCCAGCTTGATCAGCAATCTCCTTGATCTGGGGCGAATTGAAGCGGGTTTGGATACAACCAAGGAAATCATCGATATTGCTGAGCTCAGCCGTGAAGCTATGGTCTGTGTTGAGGGCTCTGCCCAGAAGGCCAAGGTAAATTTTGTAGGATCCATCAAGGCAGATATGGGGCGTGTTTTTGGTGATCCAATACGCTTGCGCCAGATGATCGGAAACCTTTTGGACAATGCCATCAAATATTCAAAGCCTGGTGGAAGAGTGGAGTTTGAAGCACAGTCGGAAGACGAACAAGTCATTCTGAGGATCCATGACGATGGACCAGGTATCCCGCGTGATGAGCAGCCTTTCCTATTTGAACGCTTCTTCCGTGCCAGCAATGTCCCTGATAATGTTCCCGGCACTGGATTAGGGCTATCCATTGTTAAATCCATCTTGGATAATCACAACGGTCGTATTTGGGTTGAATCCAAGGTCGGAGAGGGCACCACATTCACTGTGGTTTTGCTAAAAACCGAGGGATAAGAAGGGCTTGTTAAAAAAGAAAAACGCGGCATCGACCGCGTTTATCGTTTAATTGTGCCTCCGCCGGGGCGGTGAGGGGGGTTTACCCGGCGGAGGCTTTCACCAAAGGAGGAGACAGCAATGAGTGTAGGTGTGTTCCGTCTCCGAGCGTATGATACTTGCTCGTGGTGAGTGTCGGTATTGTCGAAGGTCATCGTGGATTAGTGACTAAAATCACAACCGGAGACCCGAAAAAAGGGTTGGCACCATTCACTGAATAGGTGTATTCCGATCATTCGCAAGGTTTCCCTATGGAGTGAGAGTTAAGTGAAAGATGGCGCCTCAGCTGACCTTTATTACCACAATCCATGCGCCGGGAATATCGATGGGATAATTGTGAAAATGCACCAAGATTAACTGTAGGAATGAAACGGGAAATGATATCCTTAAAAGAGAGAGATCATTGTGTGGGGCATGTAGCAAGTGATGAAAAAAGATGAAGTGGAACTCCGTCGCAGACTCAAGCGATTGGGGCGAGCCCAATCCCGTTCAACGAAACATCCTTTCTCTGCAGCATATCCCTTGAAAGGTTTGCCAGATGGAGAGGTCCTTGAGACCTCTTTTGGACAAGCCTATCGTATTGAATCTCAATACGCTCTCGATCACCTGCATGGGAACAATCCCCTTTCATATGCTCTATCCATTCCCACCGCCCTGGTAGCGGAAGTGGCTCGAAAACCTGAGCTAAAGGATGTCTCGTTCGATCGGTTATTGTTTTTGGATGCAGAAACGACTGGCTTGGCAGGTGGAGCGGGGACTCTGATGTTCTTGGTCGGAGTGGGGAATTTTCAGGAGAGCAAGTTCCATCTGCGTCAATACTTTTTGCGCGATCCGAGTGAAGAGATGGGGATGCTGGAATTGCTGCAGGAAGACATTGAGAAGGCAGCTGGCTTTGTTACGTATAATGGTCAAGCGTTTGACCTGCCCATTTTGGAAAATCGATATATCATTGCTCTAAAGCGCCAAATACCGCTCCACTCCATTCCGAACTTGGATCTGCTCCATCTGGCGAGACGCCTGTGGAGCCGAACCCTCCCGGATTGTTCACTTACAACGGTTGAAAGCCATATGCTTAGTGTGAAGCGTTCAGAGGCTGATGTGCCAGGCTCTTGGATACCAGGTATGTATCTGGATTATCTGCGCACGGGTGATGCTTCACAAATGAGCCGGATTATTTACCATAATCTGATTGATATTCTATCTTTGGTGTCTCTTACCGGTGAGGTTCTGAATCGCTATAAAAAGGAGGACGTGATCTCTCTCTCCGCATCGGAAGCCTTAGCTGTGGCACGCTGGCACCAGGATTCTGGGAGAGGCACAACAGCTGAGCAAGCCTTTCGACGAGCGATCTCTTCGTCGAGACTGGATTTGAGGCTGGATGCGCTTCGATGGTATACAGATCATTTAAAGCGGGAAG
>MGNI01000053.1:10940-12048 GCA_001795115.1 Chloroflexi bacterium RBG_16_48_8
TCGTCCTTGTATCGAGCTTGCGAAATATTTTGAGTGGGAATTGAAGGATCTTAAAGAAGCCTTTGAATGGTCTCAACATTCCCTTCAGTGTCTCACGCATTGGCCTGCAGACTGGCAACGGGATAAGGTTTGGAAGGAAATTGAGAATCGCTTGAAGCGTTTGACTCGGAAGCTTGGACTGGATACCCCAATCCTAGATTAAATCTTATCCTTAAGCGACGGCTCCTAGTTCCCATCGATAACCGTAGCTTCGAAAACGTTCTTTTATGATGCTCACTGGTCTGTTAGGATCCTATAAGCCGTTTATGGTTTCATGCTTTGGGCGACGCAGTCTAAGCGAGCTCGTGCCTCCGCAGCAACTTCACGTAGAGCAGCATCTTCTTCATGCTCACCCAACATTATCATGGTCTCAGGATTTGCCGAGGAGATGAATACATCGGCGTCTCGCTTCTCAACGGATACATTGCAGGGAAGGATGATTCCCACCTCAGGCAGGTTTGAGAGGGCGCGATGGGATAGGGGGGTATTGCTGGCACTCAAAATGACATAGGGACGAAAATCCTCTCCGAACTTCTGCTCTATCGTTTCCCTGACATCGATCTTCGTCAGTACACCAACGCCTTCATCCTTTAACGTAGCGTTGACCTTCTCCAACGCGGTATCAAAGGGAACCCCAAGATTTACTGTAAAAGCCAGGGATTGGGACGTAGAACCTCTCGATGTTGGTATTGATGTGAAAAATGTTGCCCTACATTTCCAGTAGCGAGACTGCCGAATAAGATCTAGGCAAACCGCTGAAAATATTTTGATAAAATGAGTTGCCTGAATGGCGGTTTGCTTAAGTGATTGGCCAGGTTTTACGTTCGCTGTTTGTCAAATTCCTTCCGGCCAATGACCTTGAAGGGATGATATGGAGGGTTCAGGATTTCATTTCTTGGCGAACGGCTCGGTAGAGATGTTCTGCTTTGAGTTGATGTAAGGTATAGCATAGTCCGCCGAGTCTTTCCGCCAGCGCGTTGGCCAGGCCTTGATCGAAGGCAGCATGCTCCATATTGATCACCACGGAGCGGATGCTGGCTTGTCTAATTTGATCTGCGATCATATGAGC
>MGNI01000053.1:12133-12463 GCA_001795115.1 Chloroflexi bacterium RBG_16_48_8
GCTCAAAAATATCAAAGACCATTTGCAGACCGGCGGATAAAGGGGTTTTACCGCCCACTGGAATATCTGCCAGCGCACGTTGCGCCAGCTCGATCGAATTGGTTGGCGGCAAGATGGTCAAGGCGCGATCTTTCTGAAAGACAACCAGACCGACGCGATCCCGGCGCTGATAAGCATCTGTCAGTAAGCTGAGGATGGCTCCTTTGGTAGCGGACATTCGCTCCGCGACGGCCATCGACCAGGATGCATCCACCAGAAAGAGTATCAGGTTGGCAGCTTTTCGAACGCGGACCTTGCGCTGCAGATCGGATGACTCAATGGCAAAAGCGA
>MGNI01000053.1:12528-12802 GCA_001795115.1 Chloroflexi bacterium RBG_16_48_8
CTCGCTTGTTTCTGGCAGGTCGAGACATGATATAACGCCCGCGCTTACGATCCGTTCGAGATTGCGTTCGACGTCCGCCATGTTGTCGGCTTATGCGATCCAGGGGGCCGGAAATGGTTCGAGGGGTAAAGGACTCTCCAACTTTAACCTTGTCTCCCCCTTCCCACCATCGAGCCTGAAGGCTGTCTGTAACTCGTTGTTTGGAGGGTTCTGCTTGACCTAACTCCGGTGTTTCTTCCGCGCTTTCGTGGTCTACAGCTCTATCTTGTCTTTT
>MGNI01000053.1:12856-13422 GCA_001795115.1 Chloroflexi bacterium RBG_16_48_8
TCCGTTTCAGCTTGAATCTGTTCAATCCTGGATTGAAGATCATCGATATTGACTTCGACCCGTTGGAAAGGACCCCTACGTAGGCGATGGGGGAGGGTTAACTCAGCTGCCAGGGCAATATCAATCTGGGTGATAGAGTTCCGACCTTCAAAGGCTGCGTGGGCACAGGAGGCTTTGAGGATGACCAAATCAGCTCGGTGACCATCTACCTGGAAGGAGGATGTCAGTGCAGCAATGGAATGTAGATCTGAACGGGTGTAGCAAACGCTCTCTACCAATCCCCTGGCGGCTTCAATTTGATGTGAAAGGGATTCTTCACTTTCCTGCCAGTGCTTACGGAAGGTGCTGGGATCAGATTCGAAATCCAGGTTCCTTTCCATGATCAGCACGCGATCATGAGCATCGCGTAATCCCCGAATATCCACCGAGAGAGCAAATCGATCCAGTAACTGAGGTCGTAGATCCCCTTCCTCGGGATTCATGGTACCTACCAATATATACCGTGCAGGGTGGGTGAAGGAGATCCCCTCACGTTCAACAATGTTCATCCCAAGGGCAGCCGAATC
>MGNI01000053.1:13459-19436 GCA_001795115.1 Chloroflexi bacterium RBG_16_48_8
ATAAGAGGCCGCGGTTGGCTGCAGCGAGAACGCCGGGCTCAAAATGCCTCTCCCCTTCCTTGATAGCCCGTTCAATATCCAGGGTACCTACAACACGATCTTCGGTTGCTGAAACAGGCAGGTCGATGAATGGGGTGCGGCGTTTTTCAACGGGTAATTTTTCGCCTCGGCTATGTCGCTGCTTGCATTCCGTACACCATGTGGTCGGATAATTGGGGTCACAGCCGAATCGACAATCAGCCACAACTTCAACGTCTGGAAGTAAGGCTGCTAAGGCACGTGCAGCGGTTGATTTCGCCGTTCCGCGCTCTCCACGGATCAGCACGCCGCCGATGCGTGGGTTTACGGCATTTAGGATCAATGCACGACGCATACGCTCTTGACCAACGATTGCGGTGAAGGGATAGACAATTGCCACGAAACATTTCCTCTGATCGGATTATACCCTATAGGGAGAGATCAAGGTTGTCAAAGCTCGCGAACACATTTATAATGCCTCCACAATTTTAGCCGGAGATATAGATTGTATATGAATCGTAGTGAGGAGATCATCGGAAACGAAGTACCACAAAATGAAAAATTGGAGGACACATCTGCCCATCCGATGGACGCGTTCCTCGAAGAGGAAGCGTACGGATTAGATTCCCCTCGTAGGGGAGAAGTCCGTACAGGGACGATCGCACGGATCACAGATACGGATATTCTTGTTGATATCGGCTATAAGTCAGAAGGATTGATTCAAGCTAGAGAACTGGAGCGATTGCCCCAAGAGAAGCGTGATGAACTTGTAGTTGGAAAGGAAATCATGGTTTATGTCCTGCACGCTGGTGGGACGGATGGGACAATCCTGCTTTCAATCACTCGTGCAGAGGAAGAGCGGGATTGGCTAGAAGCTGAGAAGCTCTTGAAGACCAAAGAGATATTTGAAGGCACCATTTCTGGTTATAACAAAGGAGGCCTGATAGTCAAGCTTGGTCGTCTCAGAGGGTTCATTCCTGCCTCTCAGGTGAGCATGGCACGGCGGTGGCGATCGGATAGCGATTCTGCTGAACAACGCTGGGGTAAGATGGTGGGTGAACCCATCGTCTCAAAAGTCATCGAGGTTGAACGAAGGCGGAATCGGCTTATCCTCTCTGAGCGCGCAGCCGCCCGTGAAGCTCGTGACGTGCTTAAGGAACGTCTCATCGAGGAACTTCAACCGGGTGAAATTCGAACTGGGCATGTGATCAGTTTGGCTGATTTTGGGGTTTTTGTAGATATCGGTGGTGCGGATGGTTTGGTCCATACCTCCGAAATAAGCTGGAAACGGATAGGCCACCCTCGTGAACTGCTCAAGGTGGGTCAGGAAGTCAAGGTCAAAGTCCTTGGGGTAGATTCCGATCAAAAACGAATTAGTCTTTCTATCCGCGAATTGGAGGAAGACCCTTGGGAAACCATTATTTCCCAGTATAAGGAAGGCCAACTGGTTGAAGGGACCATAACGAAATTAACCAAGTTCGGTGCTTTTGCAAGTCTAAAAGGAGTGGGTGACTACGAGCTTGAGGGTTTAGTCCATATTTCTGAACTTTCTGATCGTCATGTTGTCCACCCGCGAGAGGTCGTCAGCGAGAATGAAACATTACCTCTGCGCGTAATCAAAGTCGACCGGAAGAGACGACGAATTGGCTTAAGTTTAAAGAAGGTTGACTCTCCAGAATATGCAGAACTAGACTGGCAAGCAGCAATGCAGGAGCTACAATCCGAAGCTGAAGAAGGTGAAAGTCCAGAGGGCGATGGGATCGTTGTAAAATCTGCGACTGGTGAGGAGGTCGTTGAAGGTAAGACCGAATCAGTCATTGTGGATGGGAGCGAGCAGGCTTCCTCTCCCGAGATCGATATGGAAGCGGATGCGCAGGTTGAGGCAGAAGCTGATCAAATTGTTCTCTCAGAGCAGAAACAAGCAGAAGACACCCTCGCACCTGAAGAAGAGCAGCCTGAAGAGAGTGCATTCGAAAAGATCGAACCCTTATCCGAAAGCCATGCGGTTGAGAAGGAGTTAGGGGTTAGAGAGGACCCATCCAAAGTTTCCTTAGATCCAAAGACTGATCCTGAGAATTTGCTGGAACAACCAGGGTCTGCTCTTCCTGGGGAGGAGAATATCATCGAGGAGTCCGACCTTGAAGAAGCCCAAAATATCCCTGAGGAGGCAGATCTAGAAGGCGATCCTGGGAGCAGCGGGTAGGAGAAGCAGAAAACAGGGCCGGGCTGAAGTTAGGAGCCCGGCCTGATGATAAGTCTCATCAACCTCTTAGGAAGTGTTAACGCGCGATTAACCTAGTTTTTAGAGTGTACCTCGCAAACTCTGGTAGAATAAAAACTGAGTCGAGTAAATTTCGAAGGTGTACTTGGAGGGAGAAACCGTGGCCGACAAAATGGAACGCTTTACACAGCGAGCTCGTAGAGTACTTAGCTTAGCGCATGAAGAAGCGGAGCGGCTACATCATAATTACATCGGCACGGAACACCTCTTGCTTGGATTAATTCGAGAGGAAGGGGGTGTTGCTGGTCGAGTGTTGCGTGAGTTAGGGTTAGAACCCACTCGCGTAAAGGAGATGGTAGAACGCTTAACGGGAGTCGGTCGGCACGCCGGAGGTCGAATCGAATTGGCTCCGGGAACGGAGCATGTCCTGCAGATGGCCGTCGAGGAAGCTCGTCGGATGGGTCACCATTATATTGGAACTGAGCACTTGCTCCTGGGTTTGATTCGTCAAGGAGAGGGTGTAGGCATTGATGTATTAAAGCGATTGGGTTTAACCCCAGAGCAAATCCGGCGCCAAACCAGACGAATCCTTCAGGAATCCCCAACACCGAAAGCTCCGGATCGAGAAAAAACTGCCCGGCAATCACAGACACCCAAAACACCTTTGGTGGATCAGTTAGCGACGGATTTAACCGCCTTGGCTGAAGAAGGTAAGCTGGATCCTGTGATTGGCCGTCAGATGGAAATTGAACGTGTCATTCAAATCCTTGCCCGTCGAACGAAGAATAATCCAGCCCTCATCGGTGAACCAGGGGTTGGTAAGACAGCCATCGTTGAAGGTCTTGCGCAGAGGATCATCGCAGCCGAAACACCTGAACCCCTCTTAGAGAAGCGTGTCCTTCAATTGGATGTCGGATCCTTGGTGGCCGGGACGATGTATCGAGGCCAATTCGAGGAACGGCTAAAAAGGGTTATCGATGAGCTTAAAGCCTCAGGTGCTATCTTGTTTATTGACGAGGTGCACATGTTGGTCGGTGCTGGTTCCGCTGGATCTTCTGTGGATGCCGCTAATATCCTCAAGCCAGCTCTCTCCCGAGGGGAATTGCAGGTTATAGGCGCAACGACCTTGGATGAGTATCGCAAACATATTGAAAGCGATGCAGCACTAGAACGACGCTTTCAACCTGTCATGATTGAAGAACCCTCGGTGGATGAAGCGATCGACATCCTCAAAGGTGTTAAGGGTCCCTATGAGGAACATCATAAACTTGAGATCACACAGGATGCTTTGGAAGCAGCGGTGCACCTATCCGCTCGATATGTGACTGATCGTTATCTGCCGGATAAAGCCATTGATCTGATCGATGAAACGGCATCTCGAGTGAGAATGTATAAAAGTCCAGAAGCGGTATTTCTCAAGGAAACTGTCAATGAATTGCGTGCAGCCCGCCAAGCTCATGCACAAGCCCTGGATGATGCTCGCTACGATGATGCCCAGGAGCTTATGGAACGCGAAAGTGAACTAGAGGAGAAGCTCAGTACTTTACGAGCTGGTTGGGACCGCTCCGCAGATGGGCCTAAGGTCACTGCCAATGATATTGCAGAAGTGGTTTCTATGTGGACTGGCGTCCCTGTGATGCAAATTGCTCAAGAAGAATCGGAACGACTCCTTCAAATGGAAGATGAGCTCCATAAACGGATTATCGGGCAAGATGAAGCCATTGTGGCTATCTCAAAATCCGTACGGAGATCAAGGTCAGGGTTGAAAGACCCGAAACGTCCCATCGGCTCTTTTATCTTCCTTGGACCCACGGGAGTTGGAAAAACGGAACTCACCAAAGCCCTAGCTGAATTCCTGTTTGGTTCAGAGGATGCTTTGGTACAAATTGATATGTCTGAACTTATGGAACGCCATAGCGTCAGTCGTTTGGTGGGTGCTCCTCCCGGATATGTCGGTTATGAGGATGCGGGTCAATTGACGGAAGCCATTCGCCGACGCCCCTATTCCATCGTTGTTTTTGATGAGATTGAGAAAGCACATCCGGAAGCTCACAACATACTCCTTCAAATCATGGAGGAAGGACATCTCTCTGACGCAAGGGGGCGGAAAGTGGATTTCCGCAATGCCATTATTGTGATGACATCCAATGTCGGTGCAGAGCTCATCCGCCGTCAGACGCAATTAGGTTTCGCTTTGAAGCATGATGAAGAAGTTCAAGAGAAATTTGCTTACGAGGATATGCGCAAGAAGCTTACCGATGCCCTCAATAAACAATTTCGCCCCGAATTCATCAACCGGGTGGATACGGTCATTGTTTTCCATGCTTTGTCCAAGGATCAAATTTCTCAGATCGTTGACCTTGAACTTGCTAAAGTGGCAACAAGACTTTCGGATTATGAGATCCAACTTCGAACGACTGAAGAAGCACGGCTGCAACTTACCGATTTGGGGTATGATCCGGAGATGGGAGCTCGGCCTCTGCGCCGGGTGATTCAGAATAGAGTAGAAGACTATCTATCCGATTCCCTGCTTGCAGGGAAGTTCTCAAATGGAGATAGGATCCTCATCGATGTTGAGGAGGGGGAAATCATCCTGCGCTTAGATGAGGCTAAGGAAGAGGGCGAAGCACCTGAGGTTTTGACTGCGGGATAAGCATTAGGATTGTTTACGATTATTTCTAAATGCGTATAAGTTCGATTGCCCCTTTTGAAGGTGCCCCGTGGTGAGAGGGTACATATTCTTATCCACAAAATTCTTCGGGGTCGCGAATCACCGGCGATCCCGTTTTTTATCAAGTTACTGGGTAGTCCATTCGTGTTGAGGTGGTAACACTCCAACTCTCAGCCATGCAATACAAGATGCAATACTTTATGGAAAGCATCCAAGGGACTTGTTTCTTTGTGCTGGTTCTGTAGAATCGATCTTAGCTGGAGGTCCATTGACGAAATCAAAGATCGAGTATGTCTGTCAGCAGTGCGGTCGAAGGGCTGTGAGGCCTTTAGGGCGATGCCCTCAGTGTGGTAGTTGGAATTCCATGGTAGCGGAGACAATTGCTCCGAGAAAAGGAAGTCCATCCAAAGGTTCGATGGTTAAAGCTGTTCCGCGCCGCTTGTCAGAGATCGAGGGGGACGTCGAGAAGCGCATTCCCATTGCACTGGGTGAGTTCTCCCGAGTCCTCGGTGGGGGGATCGTACCTGGATCAGTGGTTTTAATCGGGGGCGATCCAGGAATTGGTAAATCGACCTTGCTTTTGCAGCTGGCCCTTTCTCTGGCTGAGGTCGAAGACGTTCTTTATGTTTCGGGTGAGGAATCCGAACAGCAACTCAAAGCTCGCGCCCTTCGATTGATGTCGGAGGAGGGGAAATGTGAGCGTTTATATCTGCTTACGGAGACCGATCTTGATCGGATCATAGGTCATATAGAGCAATTTATGCCCTCTCTTGTAGTCCTCGATTCCATTCAAACTACACGAGTTCCAGAGATTGAGTCTGGAGCAGGTTCTATCTCACAGGTTCGAGAGTCAGCTTCACGACTGCAGACAGTCGCGAAATCATCCGGCAGTTCCATTTTCATCGTCGGGCATGTAACCAAGGAGGGCGCTATCGCCGGTCCCAAAGTATTGGAACACATCGTTGATACTGTTCTCTATCTGGAAGGGGATGCCTTCCATGCCTTTCGTCTGCTACGGTCGGTGAAAAATCGATTTGGAGCAACATCCGAGGTGGGGGTCTTCGAGA
>MGNI01000053.1:19450-37302 GCA_001795115.1 Chloroflexi bacterium RBG_16_48_8
GGTCGAAGTTCCCAATCCCTCCGAAGCCTTCCTGGCGGAACGGGTTTTGAATGCACCTGGTTCCGCTATCGCCGTGACCATGGAGGGGACTCGACCCCTCCTGGTCGAAGTACAGGGATTGACAAGTACAACTGCCTTTGGCAATCCGAGGAGAACGGCAAATGGAGTGGATTTCAATCGATTGCTGCTTATGGTTGCTGTGCTCACTCGCAGAACCGGGATTCGTCTTGCGGATCAAGATGTCTTTGTAAATATTGTTGGAGGTCTTCGAGTAAGTGAACCTGCAATTGATCTGGCAATGGCAATAGCCATTGTGTCTTCTGTGCGCGATCGACCTGTCGATCCAGGCTTGGCTTTTATTGGGGAAATTGGGCTTTCTGGGGAAGTCAGGAGAATCCCACAACTTCCTGCCCGATTGAGAGAGGCGGCTAAATTAGGTTTCAAGCGAGTGCTTATACCAGGCGGGATTCGCAAGGGAGAAATAGAGCCAAGGGAATTAGACGTTGTCCAGGTTAGAACTGTGCGTGCAGCTTTGGATAGCGTCTTTCACTAATTAAGAATTTCCTTCTTCTACCTGCCAGGGTCTTCATTGGAAGATGCCAGGATACCCGTAGTATCTTGCAGGGATGAGTGGTATTTGCGGACCTGGAGGTATTAAACCCCCTATTGGCTTTTTCCTGCAGGTGTTACCCAATCGGCGTATGAGCAACCTACATTGAAAATGCACGACAGCATGCTATGGGGGTCTTCACTTTATTATTACCAGCGATTCTTATCGGGTTCCTTGTTAAAAAATGTCCATTCATTGCACGCTTCAGATCAATTGACCTCATTTGGGTAGGTTTTCTGAGCCCTTTCAAGAGGAGGAAGCCCCAAAAATGTGATTCAAACGGATTTCTAAATAGGTGCTCTAATCATAAAAAAATTTAAGGTAATTCATCCCTTATCAGTTTTTGCCAAAACTGCTTCGCCTGACCCAAGATATGGGTTCTCCCGTTGAGCTTCCCCCAAGTATTAGGGATCTTTGAATATTTGGATAGCGAGAATGGGAAAGGTGGAACTTATAGAATCACTCAAACTTTTAACATTTCATGATCTTAAAACTTTGATTCTTTTTAGACTTTCGTAAGCTTATGCCATTGAACAAGGCTCTCCGTTTTGCTAGAATTCATCAACCACCAGTACAATGCCCACAGCGGGGTTTAAGGGCAAAACGTAATGGTCAGTAGAAATTGCTCGATCCACAACATTGGTAAAAGTGACGATGTGCAATACCTATTCTTAGTGAGTTTCTTATAGATGATGTGATAATGCAATAAAACAATATGGGCGACACCCTTTCTGCCTGAGGCTGACGGAGGAGATGATGAACGCAGAACGAGTCTGGGATGCAGCGCTAGGTCAATTGCAGTTGGAAATGCCTCGGGCGATATTTGATACCTGGGTTCGGGATGCGGAATTGCTGGCTTACGAGGATGGGACATTCATTATTGGTGTGCAAAATGCCTATGCGCGCGATTGGCTAGAAGATCGACTGCGCTCAACCGTCAGCCGTGTGCTCACAAGCGTCACGGGACGGAGCTCAACTGTGCGATTTGTTGTATGGCATGGGGAGGTGGAGGAGGTTCATCTTGGTCTTGAGACACCTGCAGCGATGCCTGTCCCAATTGCAGCGAATGGCAACGCTTCAAAAACCTTACAAACTCGCTACACCTTTGAGAGCTTTGTAGTTGGTCCAAGCAACCGACTGGCTGAGGCTGCATGTCAAGCTGTCGCCGAGAGTCCAGCTCGATCCTACAACCCATTGTTTTTATACGGGGGAGTGGGTCTCGGCAAAACCCATCTCCTTCAAGCTGTCGGCAATGCCACTGCCTCATCGGGTCTCCAGGTCCTTTATGTCTCCTCTGAGGAATTTACCAACGACTTGATCAACGCTATTCGCAACCACACGACAGACGCGTTCCGCGGCCGTTATCGAAATATCGATGTCCTCCTGATTGACGATATCCAATTCATTGCAGGAAAAGAGTCGACTCAAGAGGAGTTTTTCCACACCTTTAACACATTACACGGTCAGGATAAGCAATTGGTGATCTCCTCTGACCGACCGCCCAAAGCATTGGTAACACTGGAAGAGCGACTTCGTTCACGCTTCGAGTGGGGCTTAACAGCGGATATTCAGCCTCCAGATTATGAGACTCGCTTGGCTATCCTGCGTACAAAAGCAGAACGTCTGGGAAGGAAGCTTCCTTTTGAATTCCTTGAAACGATTGCACGGCGTATTCAGAGCAACATCCGTGAACTTGAAGGGGCATTAAATCGGGTCCTTGCTTATTCTGATCTCAGCGGGTTGCCCCTCACGACCGATCTGGTCAATTCGGCGCTTGCCGATTTACTCCCAAAGGGCGGATCGCTTACCTCTGACGATATTCTTAAAGCTGTGGCTAGGTATTTTGGCATAGATGAAGATCGCTTGCTTGGCAAACAACGTTCCCGTGATATCGCTCTCCCTCGACAGATTGCCATGTACCTGATACGCGAAGAGACAGGCGCCTCTCTCCCTCAGATCGGTGCATTTCTGGGTGGACGTGACCATACAACCATTCTCTATGGTTATGACAAGATTTCCGATCAACTGGAGATCGATGATGGTCTTAGACGGCAAGTCTTCTCCATCAAAGAAACACTGTATAACGAAGCTCAAATCTACGTTTAAATCTGAGGCTCAGCTCTAATGGTATGGATTTCTCCGGTCTATCAGCCCTGGATGATAGACCGGAGTTCTTTGTAAGGACGCCCGCGCGGCAGAGTCTATAACTCGGGATAACCCTTTCCATATGGACCTACCGTTTTTAGAAGAAGGTTCGTGATTCGACTTAGCGCTGAAGCAAGTGGTTAAAGAGGGATCCTGTTCTGGAATTGGATCTCATAAAAGGGAGACAGGATCGATGTCCACGATCCATCCCTCAGGCATCTCTTCCGGGATGATTAGGCCAGGATCCAGGGCCCGGAGGATGAGATGCCAGCGATATTCCCCTCGTATCCTCATGAAGAAACAAGGAACGGGACCGATGAGATCCGCCTGCCCATCCAGAGAAGCGATTCGGGCACGGATCTGCTTTGCCATCCAATGGGCTTCCCGTTCAGCCATCTCAGGGGAGTGATGTTTATATAGGAGACGTGCCAATCGACGGAAGGGTGGGTAGCTTAATTGGAGACGGTGCTGAAGCTCTTGTCGGTAGAAGGATAGGTAATCATGTTGAGAGGCAGCCTGGATGACATAATGATCCGGCTGATAGGTTTGGAGGATCACGTGACCACCAAGCAGCCCTCTACCCGCTCGGCCAGCAACTTGCGTGAGGATTTGGAAAGTCCGTTCGGACGCACGGTAGTCGGGCAGATTCAAACCTGTATCGGCCGAGATGATGCCTACCAATGTCACTAGAGGTAAATCCAAGCCTTTGGCGATCATCTGTGTCCCGATGAGGATATCGGCTCGGTGAGATGCGAAATTCGCCAGGATGATGTCGTGGGAGCCTTTGCTGCGTGTGGTATCCCAATCCCATCGAATGGTGCGTGCATTTGGGAGAAGCTCTTCCACTGCATTTTCTATGCTTTGTGTGCCGGTACCGAAATATTTAATGCGTGTGCTGTGGCAATGAGAACAACCCTTTGGGATACCTCTGCGGTACCCGCAGTGGTGACAACGGAGTTGTTCATCATTGTGATGGTAAGTGAGAGCTGTTCCACAGCGAGGGCATTTCAAAACCTCCCCACAATCTCTGCAGAAGATGTAGGTTGAAGTACCCCGTCGATTTAGAAAGAGGATGGCTTGATGACCTGCCAAGAGTGTCTCATTCAAGGCTTTCTGTAAGGGTCTACTGAAGATGGAACGGTTCCCTGCTTTCAACTCCTGCCGCATATCGACAACTCGAACCTTGGGTAAATCGATAAAATCAGCCTCGGCCTCGATAGGCTTATACGTTGTTTTTATCCCCAGTCGCGCGGCTTGACCCTGGATGCGTGTACGATGCCCCAGGATTCGCTGAGGCAGAGATAGGTAATCCATTTCCCCTTCTTCTGACTGATACATGGTTGTAACGTCGGGGGTAGCGCTGCCAAGGATGCAAGTGGCGTTGAGGATCTTTGCATACATCAATGCTGCATGGCGGGCATGATATCGGGGGGCTTGCCCTTCTTCTTTGTAAGTTTCATCGTGCGCTTCATCTAGGACGATTAGCCCAATATCAGGCATGGGTGTAAACAGCGCGCTTCGTGGTCCAACTACAACTTTCAAGATTCCAGATCGACAGCGCCGCCAAGTGTCATACCTCTCCCCTCTGGAGAGTTGGGAGTGAATAAGCCCGACTTGTCCTGGAAAACGTGCCACAAAGCGACGTACTGTCTGCGGGGTTAATGATATTTCTGGGACGAGAATAATTGCACCTCGCCCAAGAGAGAGCGTTTCAGCCACGGCTCGGAGGTAGATCTCCGTCTTGCCCGAACCTGTCACACCATGCAGTAGGAACGGTTTATCTGAAGTAAATGGAGTGTGATGAACGTGATTTTTTATTTTTTCCCATGCCGAAGCTTGGTCGGAGGTTAATTCAGGTTGTAAAGAAGGAATAAAATCCATCTGTTCTAGTGGGTCTCGCCAGACCTCTGCTTGGCTCAGCAGAACAATACCTTCTTCCTCAAGTTTTTTCAGATCGGAAAGATTGGCTCCGGTTTCGGCATAAACCCATGTGACTTCAATTGGTTCTCCTTCCTTGATCAATAACTCGACAATGGCATTTCGGCGGACCGCTGCTTGGCTGCTGCTTCGGCCGATCTCATGTACTCGTACACGGGCATGATTCGGGGGTATTGCCAGCCGTGCAATGCGCACATGGTGAGGATGAACTTGTGCGGGATCAAGGATGGAAGTCCGAGAAAGGATGCCTCTGTTGAGGAGCTTGTTGGCAGCACGCCGCCAATCCATATGGGGTAAGGCATGCTGGATTTGACGTCCCCGTAAAGGTCCACGTCGGGAGAGCAGGTCCATCAAGCGCCGTTCTGTAAGGGTGCCCCCACTGGTTTCAGAAGAAAGCAATTGGTAGATTGAATCGGCTTGTTGACTTAATCCTGGTGGTATCATGAGTGTGATGCATTCAATCAAGGGGGCTTTGGTCTCCAAATGCATCCATCTGGCTAATTCTAATTGGGGAGGAGTGAGAACAGGAATTGGGTCTACAAGGAGTTCAATAGGACGAGTCATTTCAATAGGAGCTGTGTCGGAGAGCGCCAGTACAACTCCTTGCACCTTTCTTCGTCCAAAAGTGGCAGTGATGAGGTGACCAGGTCTGATAATGCCTTCCAACTCAGGTGGAATATGATAATGAAAGGTTCCACGAACGGGAGGTAAATTGACAGCAATTTCGACGAACATCAACGCTACTCGTCCGTGTTTTGGACGGGTTGGCTGTCTTCGACCGTTTCGATCGGAGAAAGGGAGACGCGGGCGATACGGAGCCCGTCCATTGCTGTGACGCGAAGCTCCACCCCATCTGTTTGAATAGCATCTCCAACCTGAGCCAATCGACCAAGACGACCCAGGATATAACCAGCCAGAGTGTCGTAGTACGGATCTGATAACTTCAAGTTGAAGTGTTCATTCACTTCGTCAATGAGGGTGAGGCCATCAATGGAGGAGGATCCATCAGGGAGCGATTGGATCTCTGGCTCGGTATCGAATGGATCGCTGACCTCACCCACAATCTCCTCCAGCAGATCTTCAAGAGTAACGACCCCTGCGGTTCCCCCATATTCATCGAGAACGATGGCGATATGTCGTCTTCTAAGGCGAAACCGACTCAACAAATCATCTAACCTTGCTGTGTCAGGGGTAAAGATGGCTTCTCTCATTAAATCTCGTGCAATGCAGGCTTTCTGCTCTTGGTCATAACATGCACGAACGAGGTCTTTCAGATGAACAACACCCACCACATGATCGAGACTGTCCTCGTAAACAGGGAATTTTGTATAGGGATGTTCGATGACGATCTGTATCATTTCTTCTATGGTTGATTCCGCGGAGAGTGCAATCATCTCTGTGCGCGGAACCATGACATGACGGACAAGCATATCCCCAAATTCAAAAACGGCATGGACCATCTCCTCCTCACTATTTTTGACCATACCACTTTCTGCACTAGCAGTGGTCAGCATTTTCAGTTCGGTGGGGGAGTGGACGGTTTCATAAGCTGAGGCTGGCTTTATCCCCAGGATGCGAAGCAGAAAATTCCCTGTGCCATTCAACAACCAAATGGCAGGTTTAAAGATCCATTCTGTCCAGACTGTGGGTTGAGCGACAATGAGAGATGTGCGCTCAGGATTTTGTAATGCGATGGATTTTGGTGCTAATTCACCGACAACGACATGCAAGAAGGTGATGATGGCAAAAGCAAAACCTAAAGAAAGGCTATGGGAGACTTCCTCTTCAATCTCGACTGGGAACAGATTGATGATGGGCTGCAGTAAATGCCCTAATGCTGGTTCGCCGATCCAACCCAATCCCAGGCTGGCCAGGGTGATGCCCAATTGGGTAGCAGCGATGAACCGATCCGGATCATCTATGGCTCTTTTTACCCAGCGGGCGGTTCGATTCCCCTGACTGATAAGTTCCGCAATTCGTGTGTGACGTACACTCACAAGAGCGAACTCGGCCGCAACGAAAAACCCATTTGCCAAGACAAGAAGGAAGACAGCTACAAGCCTTAATAAATCTACACTTAATGTACTATCCATCGCGCCTTTATTATCCGATCAATGCAGTGCATGAAAGGGGCGGATTCTATTGGATGTTTCCCACTTCCATTGGTCTCCAAATGTAAAGGATGTGAGGTCGCCCGACCCCGCAGCGCCACAAGACTGACCCTGGACGTAGATGACGTAACATCTCTTGGAATATACCCTGCTGAAGTTCATGATGCCGGGATTTGACCTTTACGGCGTATCATGAAATTTTGGCTTTATAAATTAAGGCTGAACCATATCCTACCACTGAATGATGATCACCGGTGACATCGCCAGAATGAGCATATCGGAGCAGCTTAACTTGATCAGCGCCGAGTTGGCGGGCAGCCCAGAGAACTGTCGCGATTGCACCTCGACCGCAGGCAAAGCCTACTCCCTCTCTTTCGGCATTAACTACACCTTCTGGATCAAAAGCTTCAATACGGGATAGAAACGCTTCGTCATACTCGCGTGCGACAACCGCAGGATAAAAGTGCGAGAGATCAGAACTGGCAACGAATAAGGATGATTTTCCTTTGAGCAATTGAGCGATGACCTGCCCCAAGGTTTCTGCAATCGATGAAGTTTGATTCAGGATCATTAACGGAAGCAAGCGGAAAGGATGGGGGAGTACTCGCTGCAGAAAAGGAAGCTCGATCTCCAAGGAATGCTCAGAATCTTGTCGTATTTTTTTAAAGACGATATGACCCCGAATCCTTTCGTTCAAAAGATCTAGCAGCTCAAGGTCGACAGGAATTTCTCCCAAAGGAGTAGAGTATGCATCGTGTTCTGTAGTGAAAACATCACCCGGATAATGAGAATGAAGGGGAGATACAACGACAACAATCTCTGGTTCTAATCCCTCAAAGCATTTGAACGCGTGAGCTGCAACATCTCCGGAATAGCGATGACCAGCATGGGGAGCGACAACGCCAAGCACCTCGCCCTGTAGTGGGGGTATTTCCGCAGCCAGCAATTGTGCATCGATGGATTGTCGTAAAATGTCAGGATTTCTTGGGTACCATGTCCCAGCAATGGGAGAGGGACGTATATCGGTCATATTCATTTAACCACCCGCACACCTTGATTTTAGCATAGAACAAAAGAAGCGCTTGGGTAATCTATGGAAATTGGATCTCATCTGGCATCGAGGCTAGGAAATTGCCATGTGGGGAAATGCTCTGCAAGGCCACATTATCTCGGATGGGTGCAGTTTGCTTTAATTGTTAATTTCTTCTGGTGTTGAGTTCAAGGCGGCACGGGTCGTCAACACCGTGCCTCAGCACCACAACGCTCACCGATGAGTGCGTGATGCAACATTTCAGGGAATACACACACCCAAATGCTTGACAAAAGAACAAATGTTCTGTATGATTATTTACGAACAAAAGTTCTAATTTTTGTGTGGAGGATCTCATGCCAATTTCTCCACTTCGGCGAGGAATCTACAATCGTCAGGCGGATAGAATTGAAAAAGCCCTCTTTTCCCTTGCGCTTCCCACACGTGTTCAAGGAGGCGAGGTAAGCAAGGAGTGTGTACGTTATCATCTTGCGCCGCTTCCGGATGGTTCCGCCTATCAGGTTAACGAGATCGTCTCAAAGGTGGCGGAAGCCATGGGTGTCTATAAAGTCCATGTCAATGAAGTGGAGGAGGGATGGGTACTGGATCTGCCGTTAGAAGGAGAGTTCTCTCTGCGGTTGCTTCCTCTTATTGAAGATCTGGGTAATCTCCTACCATTGACAGCGGTATTAGGAATTACTGCGAGCGGGAAGCCATTGCTTCTTAACCTGCGACGGAAGGAGACATGGCATTTATTTGCCTATGGTCCTGCCAGCACTGGGAAGTCTGAATTACTTCGCACCGTTATCCTCTCCCTGGCATTGAAAAATCGGCCATCACAAGTTCAGTTTCTGGGTATTGATCTCAGTGGAAAAGAACTGTCTGTGATAGAGGCTCTTCCGCATGTCCTGGCAGAGGTAGCGGTTGATCCACATTATGCTGAGGAGTTAATGGGTTGGTTGGGGGATGAGATTGAAAGACGAAAACAAGCTCAAGGGATGTATCCGGATGTCATACTTCTCATCGATGAGCTTGAAGGTGTGATGCATCACTCTGAAATGCTGCTGAGGGAACTTCCTCTAATCTTACATGAGGGTTCGAAAATAGGTGTGCATCTAGTAGCAACAAGTAAAGAAATTCGACCTGGTTCTATCATGCCCAATTGGCGGAAATCGGGGACCGTTGTTGCTAAAGCCGGTCATGATGTGACTCAAGCTGAAATTGCCGAGACCGGAAGAGGTCAGTTTGAATTTAACGTTGCTGGTGAGAGGACAGTTGCGCAGGTTGCCTGGCTTCCTGCACAGGATCTTCAACAGGCGATAACGATGGTTCATACGGGATGGCGTTCGAAAAGTACAGCGGTTAATCTTAAAGCCTGATGGAAATAGTGAGCCAATCTGTATGGCAGGGTTGTTTAACTACAGGGGATGATAGGGTGACTTGAATGGAGGACAGAGTGGATCCATTCCATTAAATTTAGGAGGGTTGAATATCTCTTCTAATTGTTGTTGGCTATCGATGACATTTTCAAGGGTGAAAAGAAAAAGCTATCTCAATGAAACTTTTCACATGGGTGAGAAAGAATGGGTTGTAGCAAAAAAGGGAAGAGTGTCATGGGATCCGATTTTGGCACGAAACATGCCTCTAAGATTATGGAGGTGCATCGGAAGCATGGCAGTGGCAAGTGATCATGTACAGGCATTCTTCCCATATGGATCGAACACATTATTCTATCTAAGCTCCGGAGGGCAGCATGGATATCGGAATGCTTTGGTTTGACTCGAATCAGCAACAGGATGTAAGTGCAAGGATAAAAAAAGCTTCAACGTATTACAGGTCTAAGTACGGACGAAAGCCGGATCTCTGTTATGTACATCCGAGCACTTTGTGTGGGGAAATACCCAAAGAAGTCGACGGTTTGAAGGTGCTGATGAGTCAAACTGTATTACCCAATCACTTCTGGTTAGGAATAGAAAAGGCTGAGGCATCGAAAGTTCATTCGAAAGTCGCTGCATGAAATGTTTTTTTGGATGAAATCCTATCTGCGAGTTCCTCATAGTTTCCCTTGAAGGATTATATTCTTGGAAATCCGCAAGATGTTGATCCATCCCATCAAGGAAGATCTGCTGCCAGGAGCCGTCTCTTGCTGATAGCAGCTTATGGATAAGCTGGATCACATTTATTTGAAATTAAATAGGAATCCTTAAATGTTAAGTTACTCTGTGGGTAAATCTAATGAAGCATACCATCTCATCAAGGATTCCATCCTTTTAACCTTATCAGCGGTCTTGAGGTTATTCTTATTAGATATGAGCCACCTGAAAAAAGGCTGCTCAACTAAGAGGGGCCCCCGCATTTCCTATCTTCTATTATGAAGAGCTTTTTTGTTAGATTCAAAAATAATTGTGAACGAAGGGTAATAGGCTCTATGAGCAGGTAAGGGTTGCTACAAATCTCTCCAAAGAAACCTCCAGATTGTCCTGGCCGATTTTTGAAGCGATATCCATTTCATTCAGTTGATGATAAATCCTCTCAAGATCATCCAGGCTGAAATTATTTGTCTGAGCGATGATCTTTCCGGCGACGTAGGGATGGAGATGAAGTGCGTCCTTAGGATCTTGGTGATTTAAATCAGCTTCCTTGGCGAGCAGTAGGAGTCGAAATTGGCGGACAATCATGGCAAAGGCATAGAGGGGAGTGTCATCCTCTAGAAGCTGGCGCAGCCATTGAAGAGCCTGCGAACCATTGCGAAGACCGATCGCATCCACCATAGCGAAAACATCGCTTTGTCTTTGCAAGGGTGTTAATTTTTCGATATCTTCGATCTCTATGGATCGCTCACGATTGACGTAATCGAGAAGTTTGGATAGTTCTTGAAGCGTAAGGTATGGATCTTCATTGACAAATTCAGCCAGCAGCTGGGCAGCCTGTAGCTCGATCTCGCCGCCGAGCTCGAGGGTGCGCTGTTGGATCCAATGTACAAACTGAGAACCGTGTGGAAGCTCAAAGCGTTTGATGTAGGCTGAAGGTTGATGTATTTCAAGCCATTGAATGAGTTCAGAAAGCTTTTTGGGTGTTTTACCCTTGGAAGATTTGAAGTCGACATTCTCAATAAGCAGAAGCGCAGTCGTCCTTGGAAGAGAATCGATCACTTGATAAAAGGCTTCTTTAACGCGAGTGTCGGCTATATAACGTGTCGGTTCTTCGAGGATGACAAGCCGTCGTGGGGCCAGGAACGGTAAGGAGGTGCAGACTTCTTCGAACTTCCCTAGGGTAAATTTGATCGGGGTGAAGGTTTCGATATTCATGTCTGCTGTGGAAGGATCCCCCATTTTTTCACGCAGACGGCTGACAAACTCCGAGAAAGCAAGTTCGTGATCTCCGTAGAGAAGATAAACTGTCGGTGGTGCTTCTGCCATATTATTAACGTGTTAGGATGCGGTATAAACTTCCCTTCCCGCTCCGGATCCTATTAACGGATACAATTTCGAGTGTGCCTGGTTCTGCCTTTGTTGTGAGATATTGCTGCACCCGGGTGCCCAATGGTTGAGCAATAATCAAGCCCAAGATAGCACTCATTATGGCCAGGGGAAGATGTTTTAATTTATCCTGCTGATTTTGGTCACCTGAACCTTGTATGGAAAAGTAGGCAGCCAAACCCGAAAGCACACCTGCAGTGAGCAGGTTTGTCCCACAATTTGGATGTATGGCGAGGCGATGTTCTCCTGCCCGTAGACGATCTAAGGCTAATTGAGCTCCCTCTTCAATGGCGAGCTTGGGTAAGTTGGTATAGAGAAAGAACCCATGGCTATCGGAACGACCGACTATGGTTGATTTCGGATTGTGTGCACTGAGCATGTGAATGGTGGCATGTTCCAGTGCATGATTTCGACGGATACGAGTGATTAATTGTTTAAGATTACGATTGCCATTGGAAGAGGGCATATTCAACCTTTATCAATCTTTGAAGAGATTATACATGAGGGAGAATATCTATAGCTAAGGATTATTTGGTCAAAGAGAGGGAGACCTACCATCGGGACCAGGGGTGTTCACTATCTTGCATAGGAGGGATAAGTCAAGATGCTGTGATTCCCTCTGGTGTCTTGAGGCCGATATTTTGTAGAAGTGCATTAAGGTGAGATCTGTTCGAGCATGTGAGTAAGGCATCCCGGGTACATTTTGGCAGTTTCATAGGCTTAAGATAGGCTGCGAGATGTTTCCTGAAACGCAGCATTCCCCAATTTAGGCCGTAGAAGTCTATCATTCGATCCAAGTGAAGGTGTAGGATGGATGCCACTTCTTCAAGAGGCACGTCTTTGCGATTGCGGCGCTCAAAAATCCAAGGGTTTCCTATCGCTGCGCGACCGATCATGATAGCGTCACAGCCTGTATAAGTTGATATCTGATCGATATCTTCGACGCATTTCACGTCCCCATTCCCAATGACAGGGAACCTTACAGTTGCTTTGATTTCAGCAATAGCATCCCAATCCGCATCTCCCTGGTAACCCTGGTCTCTTGTTCGGGCGTGTACTGCGATGAAAGCACCACCTTGATCTTCGATCATTCGAGCTATGTCTCGATAATTCTTACTTTGAAGAGTCCAGCCAAGGCGGATCTTGGCACTGATGGGTACATTGAGTCGAGAGGTGAGGCGCTTAATGATCTTTCCTACCTTATCTACATCTCGAAGTAATCCTGCCCCAGCCCCTCGTCCGGAAATCCCCCGTATGGAGCATCCCATATTGATATCGATCACATCCGGGTTGTATCTTTGTATCTGTCTGGCTGCAGCGAGAAGACGTTCCTCATTATCATCATAGATTTGAAATACCACAGGGCGTTCCTCTGGTAGATAGCCCAGGGCAAGACAGGCCTCATGATCCTTGGTTAAGATCTCCGTAGCTCCAATAAAAGGGGCGTAACTCATCGCAGAACCCATGGTTCGGCAGATGGATCGGTAGGGCAGATCTGAATAGCCTCGCATGGGTGCAAGGATCAAGTCACCTTCGATAGGAAGGGAGCCAACGAAAAATCTAGGGTTCATGTTGCTTATGATCAGCATTTATACTGCATAAAGGCCCATCGGGATACGAGAATCCGGATAGTTACATTTTATTTTGCTGATTTCCTCTGCTATTAAGTTAGATAAGGATAAGGGGTAGCAAAATTCCCCCAGTATCAAGCCAACAACGGGGGTACTTTATGCAACTTTTCATAAAATCCATCCGGTAAAGGTTATTCTCTTGTGACCTTGGATCAGGCTGGGCTACAATGGGTGTATGAATTGGGATATGATCGGTCACGAGTGGGCTGTGAATCTGCTGCGAAGCCATATAACTGGAAACCAGGTCAAGCATGCTTACCTGTTCACAGGTCCTCCAGGCGTTGGAAAACGGACCTTGGCTCTGCGTTTTCTTCAGGCGGTAGCCTGCATAGATCCTCCGCGAGACGGAGAGTTCTGTGGAAATTGCCGTGCTTGTAAAGCCATTTCCATGAATATTCATCCCGATGTCCATGTAGTTACTGCGGAGGAGAATGAACGATCTATCAGGGTTGATCAAATTCGAGCCCTTCGGGCAAAGCTATCCCTGTCACCTTATGAAGGCGAAAGACGAATGGCTCTCATCATTGGATTTCACCAAGCCACGGATCAAGCGGCCAATGCGCTCTTAAAAACCCTTGAAGAACCACCCTCACAAGTTGTACTGATACTGACAGCCTTATCGACCGAATCCTTGCTCCCGACGATTGTCTCTCGCTGCGAAGTCATTTCTTTGCGTTCACTGCCAGTGACAAAGTTGGTTGACCATCTTCTCTCCCAAGGGGAGGATGAAGGACGTGCCCAGATGTTGGCTGTCCTTGCGGGGGGAAGGCCTGGATATGCGTTGGATTTTTCAAAGAACCCTGAGCGGCTCGAACGCAGAACGAGATTTTTAGATGAAATGCAAGAACTCATAGGCGTTGGACGGTTAGAACGCTTTGCGTATGTGGAAGCTTGGAGTGAAAGATTGAAGCGGAAATTTCCATCTCCAGAGGATCAGCGGAAGGAGTGTATTGATGTCCTGGAGTTATGGCTTGGGGATTGGCGCGATGTCATGCTGACTGCGTATGATGTTCATCAGAGTATTAGTAATCCCGATCGAAGAAGCGAAATAAGGAACCTTTCAGATCATATCCCTGAAGACCAGATCGTAAGAGCTGTTAATGCCTTCCAGGAAACGATCACTGCGATAGATAACAATGCCAACCTTCGCTTGGCATTGGAGACCTTGATGCTTGATTTCCCCAGAGCGGATTTTCCATTGATACAATCCTAAGAAGCATACTTATTGGATCTCTCTCCAGAATTTGTTCTTTAGACTTAGGTTTACTTGTTGTGCTGTCTTATGGATTTCCATTCCCGTTGAAGATAAGAGAATGTCGCTTAGAACATCCAGCGAGTTATTTTCAAACTGTTGGATGCATTATGTTGTGTCAATACAGATGGGCAGCACAAGGGAATACATTCTCTTCAGTTCCGATTGAGGAAGAATCGACATAGGAGCCAAAAGACAAGGGAATATAACACTATCTGACGGTGAACAGTGGGCGATTTAACGAACTTCAATTACAAGCCGAACGGCGGTCCGTTCTTTGCCCTCAATATCTACCGTAGTGAATTCAGGTATGCAAACAATATCGAGACCATCTTCTTGGAGGTATCCTCGCGCGATGGCGACGGCTTTTATGGCCTGGTTCACTGCGCCTGCACCAATGGCTTGTGCTTCAGCTCTTTTATGCTCGCGCACGACTCCGGCAATAGCTCCTGCGACAGCGGATGTCCGCGAGGAGGCCGAGACCTTGATGACGTCCATCGGGTAATACTCCTTTGGCGAGAACTAATCGGTCACCCGAATATAAATGCGGCCGTAATTCGATTGTACTGGAATTGCACTACCGAAGCAAGGAAAATATTCACATGGATTGATCATTAACCTTGGCCATCTCTGAAGCTTCAAAGACAACTTCCTCCTTCCCGGCTAGTTTCTCATTGATTTTAGAGACAATCAAATCCAGGTGGCTGTCGTATGCCACATAATCCAGATCATCCGCAGGAACGGTAAGCACTGGGCACAACTTAAAATTAATCGTCCAAGCTTCATAGAGGGCATTTAGCCGATGCAGATATTCGGATTTTATCTGTCTTTCATAGTCCCTGCCTCGTAGTGCGATCCGTCGTTCAAGGGTGGGTATGGAGGCGCGTAAATAAATCACGAGATCGGGGGGTGGCAAAAAATCTGTGAGGATTTGATAAAGCTCCCGATAGGTTTGATAATCTCGTTCTGTCATATGCCGTTGGAGATAGAGATTCTGGGCGAAAATTTCGGCATCTTCATACACGCTTCGATCCTGAATGGCGGAGGTGGGATGATCTAATAATTGACGATGCGCACGGAGACGCCGAGTGAGGAAGAACATTTGTGAATGGAAAGCCCACGAGCGCATATCTCGATAGAATTCGGCCAGGTAAGGATTTTCGCCTACAGGTTCATAGAAGGGTTCCCAACCTAGTCGTTTCGATAATAGCTCAACAAGAGTTGATTTTCCCACGCCAATATTGCCAGCAACTGTTACGAATCGCTTCTTCATTGAGTCGCCTCCAGATCAGCCAACCCTATCCCTGAAATCATGCCCAATTCTCTAGAATTTCCTCAATCGTGTCGAGATGATGTTCAAGTTCGGCCTCTCGCCTATACCTGAATTCATTTGATAGTTCAAGTTGTAAGAGTACATCTTCCCAAATGGTATCATATCGAGTTGTTTCTCCTGCATTCTCGAGGATTTCTAGAGCTTGGTCCCAGGTTGTTATAAGATTCCATAAGATGGTTTCTGCATTTTTGGAATCTATCAGGTTTCGAAATGCAAGTTGGAAATAATTCTTGCGAGCCGGATTGAATGCAGGATTGAGATATCCAGCAGCATCGAAAGCTCCTTCCCAGGCATCGAGCCAATCTTGGATGGTTTCTTCTGGAAGGAGATCTCCACCAAGCAGATTTTGGAAAGCGATGAAATGCTCCTCGAAACCCAACTCCTTCAATCGATCACGAAGGAGTAAACCCATTCTTCGTCCCGCCACAGGAAAACCGCCTAATGTGGTCAGTGCATTGACAGATTCCATGATAGAACGGGCATAAGCACTGATCCAGGAACTGTTGGAAGATAATTTTGCCTTGAGATGACATGCTCTCTCAAGCAAGGCTTTAGAACGTGCATGCACATAGTCTATCTGAAAGAACTGACCACGAACACCGGCCTGAGCTCGCTCAAAGAAATGATCAGGATCGTAGAGGAAGATGGGCTCACACATGGAGGGTCCAAGCCAAGGGTGTATGCGCAGGTCTGGAGGGTAGCCATAAAGTTCACCATGGTGATGAGTGATATCGAAATGGATGTTCTCGGAAAGAGGGACAAATTCTCGGTTGCGTACAGGCACATATTGGTGGATGAGGACTAGATCAATGTCAGCGCTGCCATTGATCATTGGATCCCCACTTGCCACGGAACCGATCAAGTAGCCGGAAATCACATCCTCGGTCTGACCGCGCTTTTTTGCTTCTTCGCATGCAAGGTCGATCAGTTTCTCCCGGGTTACACGAACCATTGCTAACCTTCTTGGAATGGCAATTCGGTTTGGAAGGGTGGAATACCGAGAGCAGCCCGTATTCGAGTGCTGATATTTTCAAGATGGTCAACCTGGGCGACGAAGTC
This sequence comes from Chloroflexi bacterium RBG_16_48_8, assembly GCA_001795115.1. Classification (GTDB taxonomy): domain Bacteria; phylum Chloroflexota; class Anaerolineae; order Anaerolineales; family E44-bin32; genus MGNI01. Next base: position 36,039 of record MGNI01000053.1, read on the forward strand.
CAACAGATTGGTGTCAATGGTGAGAACGCGCTGTGCTTTTCTATCTCTGAAAAAATCGTCATAAGCCCGATTCAAATCATCGATGTAGTTGTAATCCATATTGCGTTCAAACGACCGATCACGCATGGCGATGCGCTGCATGGCAACTTGTGTATCAGCCTTGAGGAACACAATCAAGTCGGGAGGTTGAATTTGCTCGGAGAGGGCATGGTAGACAGAATGATAGGTGTTAAGTTCATCCCCCTTTAAGTTGAGGCGGGCAAATAACGCATCTTTTTCGAAGGTGTAATCAGCAATCAAATCCCCCGATCCCAATAACGGATTGACATTTTCAATTTGTTGTCGATAGCGGCTCAGAAGGAAGAAGATTTGAGTCTGAAAAGCGTATCGATCACGATCAGAATAAAAGTCGGAAAGGAATGGGTTCTCCTCAAAGGCTTCCAGAATAAGTTGAGCTTCAAAATGGGGTTGAAGGAGACGAGCCAAGGTCGTCTTACCTACGCCAATGACACCCTCGATTGCGATATACATTTTTCTTCTCGTGTGATTAAGGCGTTTGATTTGGTCTTATCAAAGGATACTCGGGATTAGGTACGAATGCAATTCTAACCGATTCGTTTGAAAAGACTTTCAAGATCTTCTGCATAGTCGAAGATCAACTCTCAAATGAAGATCCCACGGCAAGCCGCAGATGTTCCAGGCTTCTTTCTATGAAGGTAAAACGCATGTAGGATTTCATAGTTATTGAGACTGGAAAAGCCAAAAACAGCGCTTATTGTCACAGTTAGTGAGACTGATTGTCAAATTATGTGAGACCATCCTACTTTCGTGTCAAATATAGTGAGAATGTCCTACAAACCCAAACTTGGGTCCTCCAGGGATGAAATCACACTCTGCCTTTCTGGTCAGGGCCTTAAGACTGTGATTGTATCGCTCAGGGTACATTCAAGCACGTTTTCTAGATTGGATGTCTATTTTCGGCCACTACACCTGGCAGGCAGTCTACTTGGATACTTCTTTGAAGTTTGTGGCTGGGCCTCAGGGGATACCGGTTTTCCTACTTGAGGCGTTTGACGACCTCGTGAATCAGCATGGTTGCCCCTGCTGCTTGATGCATATCGAATAAAGTATGTTGAGGCCTTTGCGGACCTCGGATGAACTAGTTTGAACTCAAGAATTCCACCCAGGGGTATGTGCCCCTTAATTACTAACCTTTGGTGCTAGTTCATAGAGCGTATTGGGCGATATGTAAAAGCCGATCCTG
>MGNI01000054.1:0-1354 GCA_001795115.1 Chloroflexi bacterium RBG_16_48_8
CAATGCTTCTCGGTGAAACCTGGCGATTGCATACTCATCCAGGAATCCAAGTCCACCGAATAATTCCATGGCAAGTTGGGTGACAGCGGCAGAATGATCAGCTGTTCGATTTTTCGCAAGATGGGAGAGAAATCGAGCGTAGTGGTAGGATGCATTGTAGGGTGGATGGATTCGCCAGGATTGATCAAAAGCCTCAACAGCATGAAAGATCAAGGCTGTTCCACCAGCGGTCCGAACTGCCATATCCGTCAAATCCCAACGCACCAGGGGATGCTTCAACAACATCTCACCGAAGGCATATCGGGCTTTTACTCGGAATAGGGCTTCCAGGTGTGCCTTCCGTGCCAACCCCATGGCACCAATCGCATTCGCCAATCTGGATACTGTCAAGGTCTCGAGTGTATAGTAAATACCTTTATCTTGCTCGCCTACCAGGTAGGCCTCGGTACCCTCGAACTCCACCTCACCTGTGGGAACAGCCCGCGTTGCACTTTTCCTTTTATAGCGGCGAACCCAGAAATTTAACCCCCCATCACGCTTGACCCTTGGAACGACATACAACGCCAGACCTTTAGGACCAGGCGGTGCGTCTTCCGGTCGCGCTGTAACCAATGCCACATCGGCTATGCCTGCATTGCTGGCGAAGTATTTTTCCTTCCCATGCAGCTTCCAGCCATCCTCTCCTTTTATTGCAAGAGTGGTGTTCGCACCAAGATCACTTCCTCCCTGAGTCTCTGTCATCCATGTTGCTCCCCAAGCACCACCTGACAGCAAACCCTCCAACCAAGGCTGTTGATCTGGTGCATATTTGTAAATTGCATAGGCTGTTTGATTGGTGACAATAAGCGTGCAAATCCTCTTCAACCCTTTTGTAATCCGTCCAATACCTTGCCAGGATAGCCTTGAGGTCTGGTTCTACCTCCCAATGATTCATTCCATAGGTGTAGGCTTGGTGATGCATATCCTTCCTCCCCAGATCAAGTCCCCAATTATCATAAAAGGGAATAGATCTATTTTCACGGTAAAAGGTCACGATACCCGTCGCAAGCCAATGCTTGCTTACAGGAGATTGAGCCCTCAGGCACTATCTCCATATAGCTGAGCGCAGTGAAAACTGTGATGAATGGCAAATAGGGATTTGGGGGGCAGCTCCCAATATCGCCTTTTCATGCCGATCTTGCACACCTGACAAGATGCCCCACAGCTTACTAAGGGGTTCTTCTCTTCCATCATCAAACGACACAAACCTCGCTTTGTCTGGATACGGATAGTATCGAACAATATTCAGAGGAGAAGAACCGACATTCAGAACCTTACTCAACGACCAAATGTATTGGTCATACAGATTCGGACG
>MGNI01000054.1:1502-3769 GCA_001795115.1 Chloroflexi bacterium RBG_16_48_8
CAGGAAGTAATACAGTCACATGATGACGTCGTGATCCCACTACACTCGAGTAACGCAACTGGCCCCCATCGATCTCTCCTAAGATTCGCTCAACGGTTGAAGCCATTGCGGCTGTCATCGCAGCGATGCTTTCAGGACTGACCTCAGGGTTTGGGGGCACGCAAGCCATCACCAGTCCATCATGATCAACCAGGGCAACCCAATAAACCTTGGCCAGGCTGTCAGAAAGCGAACTTAGGATCCGAATGAGTTCATCTTGTCGAGTTGTGTTTTGTGCAATCATCAAGACCTTCGCGGTTGGTTGTATTTTCCTACAAGGGTATCCTGTCCAGGCTTACAAGGCAAGGGGATGAGCCCAAGGGGTGTATTCCATTTTATATTGCATGATTAACACCCTAGGTGATCATTGTGCAATTTAGGATGGTAATGTCGCATCTACCCACACCTAAACTCAACACCAATGATAGTATGCGATTTCATTCAGAACGCATTCATCCTTAAGGATTAGAGTAAATATATCCTAATATCTTCGGATAATAATTGATCAGGGTGATTGGCCGGAAGTAATTTGACAAACAGCGAACGTAAAACCTAGCCAATCACTTAAGCAAACCGCCATTCAGGCAACTCGTTTTATCAAAATACTTTCGGCGGTTTGCCAGGATATGAACAAACTTAGAAATTGGTTACCTTGTACTCATTCCATTGGTCAAATCACTTCCGAGAATTTTCCTCATCCACTCCGATCGATTCTCGCGAGGAGCATTCCATTCTATATTGGAGCATTTTTTTGGTTTGTGTTAGAGGGGTGGTGTCCTCAACTCTTACCTGGGGAGCATAAAGTGCAACACTCGATGAGATACGAACATTTCGCGCAGGTTGTTTGGCTGAAGTTTATCTTTAAGTTACAATCTCAAAAAGGATGTCGGCTTGTATATTTTTAATCATATCGAATTTTTAGGAACCTTTGTAAAATGACATCTCCCTTAGTAGTTGGCCCCGTTCTCGTCATTGGATCTTCAGGTATCGACCTGGTCGGTCGTGCCAGCGAGGAAATACTGCATGGCACGTCTAATCCTGGCTACGTTCGTATGTCTTTTGGAGGGGTTGCCCGGAATGTAGCAGAAAATCTTGCCCGTTTGGGCATGGAGGTGTTCTTGATTACCGCGGTTGGTGATGATGAACCTGGTCACCGGCTCCTGGAACAAGCGACCCAAGTTCGGATCAACATCGATCACTCCATCATCGTTCCAGATGGGGAAACGGGCGCCTACTTGGCCGTGTTAGATGAGAGAGGCAATTTGCATTTGGCTTTAGATGATATGCGGGTTACCAGTGCAATCACATCCACCCATCTTCGCCAACGGAGAAACCTATTCAAGCAAGCCCAGGTCGTATTTGTCGATTCTAATCTTTCTCCGAAAACACTAGCTGCAACCGTACAACTGGCAAAACAGACCAACGTGCCTATCGCAGCTGACCCCACCTCTTTAAGCCTGGCTCCAGTATTATGCGAGCATCTTCGAGATTTATGGTTGATTACCCCAAACGAAGCAGAAGCTAGTGCATTATGCCCTCATCCCGTTCCCCATGGATCTCCCACAGAAGCCATCGCAGCAGCCAGACACTTAGTTTCCGAAGGTGTTGACATTGTGATCATCACGATGGCTGAATTTGGATTAGGGTATGCAACCTCTTCGGAAAGCGGTCATTTGCGCGCCATTCAGACAGAAATTTTAGATCCAACTGGAGCTGGTGACGCTTTGACCGCGGCAGTCATTTTTGCACTCTTAAACGAAATCCCTATCGATGAATCTGTTCGCCTGGGATTATCTGCCGCTGCACTAACATTACGAACAGGGGGAACTGTCGTTCCAAATCTATCCCTTGAACTTCTTTATGATCAGTTTCAATAGGAACGGGAAGGATGAATCAACCCATTCTTTCCCTTCCCGCGCTGCAATGTATCCCAAAATAAGGTTGCGTTTCAGGATAGGTCGCATCCCATTTTCCCGGGGTCAGAGTTGGCTGGTGTCTCTAATGCAACACTAAAGGAATGCTACAACATGAAATGGAATGCACCCCATAAATGGATCGTAGAAGGAACATGATGACTGAAATACCCTCCTGGATTCAGGCATCATCCTGTATCCAACACGCCTTAGAATCAGGCACACCCATCATTGCTCTCGAATCAAGCTTAATCACAAACGGGCTCCCTAAACCTATTAATCTGGAAATCGCCTTACAAATGCAGGCTAAGATTA
>MGNI01000054.1:3797-4198 GCA_001795115.1 Chloroflexi bacterium RBG_16_48_8
TGCTGAAGGGCCAAGTTCGTTTGGGGTTGTCAACCGAGGAATTGGAGGAATTGGCTCTTGCGGATGAGGTACACAAAATCAGTCGACGTGATTTCGGTTCTGCCATGGCGAGAAGGTGGACAGGAGGGACCACAGTAGCTGGAACCATGTTGGTAGCACATGCAGTAGGCATTCAACTTTTCGCTACGGGTGGAATTGGTGGCGTTCATCGAGGTGACGCAGGAGATGTATCTACTGATCTAACAGAGCTTGCCAGGACACCTCTGGCAGTTGTGTGCTCAGGAGCAAAAGCCATTCTCGACCTTCCTAAAACCCTGGAATGGTTGGAGACAATTGGAGTCCCTGTCATTGGTTGGCAAACGGACGAATTTCCAGCTTTCCTGATTCGCAGCAGCGGTCTC
>MGNI01000054.1:4316-4803 GCA_001795115.1 Chloroflexi bacterium RBG_16_48_8
AGACCTTTGAAACTGCCTTTGATCAAGCAGAAAGAGAAGCTGCACGGCTAAAAATATCCGGTAAGGATCTCACACCCTTTCTATTGAACCGCCTATCCGAGCTTACCCATGGCGCCACCCTGCATGCCAATCTTGCACTCCTTTTAGAGAACGCATTCATCGCAACACAAATTGCACAAGCACTGTAGTCGATCAGAAAATTGCTTTCCTCATGATAAGGCACCCTCCACATGCCTGAAATCTATGGGGGTGCTTTATTGATATCAACCTATCAAAAAACTTTGGAATTATGAGCAATCCATGTAGAACCTTTATCCATGGATTGACTCGGAGGAGTACTTTCAAAATACGGATGTTTCTCATCCATGGTGAGAGCTAAGGTGGTTTTGAGCAACGCTCTCGCCCCAAACCAACCTCTAATTCAACACCAAACCGAGTTTGCAGCATCAAGTGAGAGGTGGACACTTGAAGCATTAGTTCATTGGAT
>MGNI01000054.1:4839-5170 GCA_001795115.1 Chloroflexi bacterium RBG_16_48_8
AACGCGTAAAGGGTTTATTTCTACTTCAGCAATCTGCTGGAAATCCATCACAAGTTGTCCTAAACGAAACAATGTTTCCAATACTGCTTCTTTGTCAGCAGGTTTAAGATTTCTATAACCGGATAACCGCCGACCCGCCCATGTCCTTTTAAGAAGACCCTCCGCTTCGACACGGTTCAACGGGGCTAAGGCGAAAGCCACATCCCTCATTCCTTCAACCTCTATTCCCCCCGATCCGAACATCACTAAAGGACCAAATTGGAGGTCCCTAACGACACCAATGATAACTTCCTGACCTTCTTGCACCATCTTTTGAACCAAAACCCCTTCA
>MGNI01000054.1:5214-5468 GCA_001795115.1 Chloroflexi bacterium RBG_16_48_8
CTGATAAGCTTCTGAAACCGCATGTCCATGCTCCAATCCCAGGATCACCCCACCAACATCCGATTTGTGGAGCAGATCGCATGATTGAACTTTCAAAACAACAGGGCACCCGATTTTTTCAGCTATTCGACTCGCCTCTTCGGGTGAGGTTGCTACCATCCCCTCTGGAACGGCGATGCCATATGCAGTGAGGATTTCCAACGCAATCGAGGCATTGATAAACCCATTCTTTCCAAGCTTCTGATTTTCAAGAA
>MGNI01000054.1:5519-10768 GCA_001795115.1 Chloroflexi bacterium RBG_16_48_8
GGGGTGCGGATAATTGCTCGGCACGTTTCACGAGAACCCCTAACGCCGAAGCAGCCCTTTCCGGGAAACGATAATCTGGAACACGCGCCTTTCGAAAGAGCTTGGCAGCATGATAAATCAGTTCCTCCCCCATCAAGGCGATGACAACCGGTTTGGAAGTGGAACGCACCACAGGAATAATTGCACCTGCGACCTCTGCCGCTGTGGTCATGGGAGGTGGAGGCAGGATCACCATCACCCCATCCACGTCGTCATCGGCCAGTAGGGTACACAGACAGTTTGCATATTCTAGCGGTCCAGCTGAGGCCAGCATATCAATGGGATTTCGGAGACTTGCAGCAGGAGGCAGGATGTCTTTTAATCGATCCAGAGTGGCTGGGGCTAATTCAGCTAGGAGGAGACCTTGCGAGTCAAGCGCATCCACTGCTATTGCACCGGGACCACCAGCATTCGTCAAGATAGCCATCCTTCTTCCATGAGGTAAAGGACACCAGGCCAATGCCCGTGCCCAATCAAATAACTCCTCACTGGTTTCCGCCCGGATCACACCCGCGCGATTAAAAGCCGCGGTAAAAGCTGCATCCTGTCCTGCGAGAACTCCCGTGTGGGAAGCCACCGCATCGCGACCGCGTTGTGAACGACCCACCTTGATCGCAATAATTGGCTTCTTGGCTGAAACCTTTTGGGCTTGCTCGATGAATGCTCGCCCATCCCCAACACCTTCCAGATACATCGTGACCACATGCGTATTCTCATCCTCCGCTGTTGGGGTCAACAGATCGGTTTCATTCAAATCCATCTGATTTCCCAGACTCACCAACCGAGACAATCCGAATCCTTGTCCCCTGGCCCAGTCGATAACAGCCTCACAAACAGCTCCGGAATGGGATAGGAAAGCGATATCCCCAGGTATTGGACCGGGCAGAGGCAGAAAGGTCGTATCAATGGGCAGATGAGTATCTAAAAAACCGATGCAATTGGGTCCGAGGACGCGAATCCCTGCCCGCTGCACGATCTCTAAGCACTTCAACTCCAAAACCTCACCTTCATGACCGGTCTCCTTGAAGCCCCCAGAAGCGATAATGGCGAAGGGAATGCCTCGTTGACCACACTCCTCCAAAACTCCTGGCACGGCTTCTGCAGGTATCACGATCACCACAAGATCGACGGGGTCAGGGACGCTGGCTAAATTGGGATAGATCTGACGATCAAAGAGACGACCCATGCGAGGGTTCACAAAATACAACTCACCCCGGTAATTAGACACCACCAAATTACGTGCAACTCCATACCCTAATTTGGAAGGATTTTGAGAGGCGCCCACAATGGCCACTCCCCTTGGGGAGAAAAGCCTTTCAAAGAGCATATTTTATTCTCCTTATGCAACAGGATCCTTCCACGACTCAACGCGTACAAAAGCCTTAGGATCCCTTGTGAATTTGGCGAACTCCCTCGGAAATTGGGAAGTATTTCAAGAGAGAGGGCAACATAACCATCATCTGGTGGGGAGCAAGGTTGGCTGGGTTTCTCCTCCTCACTGGAAGCAGTTGCCCCCGTATCTGGAATGCGCCCATTGAGATGGAGCTGCCGCTATTTTTTAATCAAGAGCAATCATAATAGTAAATCCCTTTCACACCAATGTGAATGGGGTGCATCTCAAAACGATTCCCTTAAGTACACCCAAGGTGAGCGGTGTGGCATACAAAATGGATTACACCCTGAAAAGGACTTTTGGTTGCATGCCCTTGGCCCGTGTGTTAGAATGCCTCCAAGAAATGCAGATCAATTACCAAGGAATTGACTGGGTCATTAAGTTTCGAAAAATGTGAATACCCGGAAAGAATGAAAATCTCGTGACCTATTAAAGTAGAAAATGAAAAACGGTTGGAGGCCAGTGGATGGTCGAGGTTGAAATCGACAGTATTCGTGTTAGTCTGATGTCTCAACATAGGGTTGTTATATTGAAGGAAATCCATTCTGAAAGATTTCTATCGATATGGATTGGACCCTACGAAGCAGAGGCTATCACTGTCAGCCTTCAGGAGTTGGAGGTTTCACGCCCTCTAACGCACGACCTGCTCCGCAATTTGCTACTTGCCCTCGGTGCTGAGGTTAAGCAGGTGAATATCACCGAATTAAAAGATGATGTTTTTCACGCGAACATTATCGTAAGTGTTAATGGGCGTGAGATAGAAATCGATTCTCGCCCTTCAGATGCATTAGCTCTCGCCGTTCGTGTCCACGTACCCATTTTCGTCGATGAAGCTGTTATGGAAGAAGCTGCATCGCTACCAGAAGTCAATGTTGAAGTTGGAGATGTTGTGGACGAAAGCACCCAAGAACGTTTAGAAGTATTCAAAGATTTTGTTGAGACACTTGACCTGGAAGACATCGACCCATCCGAGGGAGATGAAGAATAATCCCACGTGCTCAAGCCCACGCCTAAGATGTCACCTACCAGAGAACGGTCAACCCTTTCGCAAGTAGAACAGCCATCCCATAAAGAGTATCCAAGCTTGGAATGAGTGATTTAAATTTCTCGCCCCCCTTCCCTGCAGAAACCTCTCCTGAGAGTCGTCATCTTCAAACGATCCCGCATCTTCGCGAGGCAGAGGAAGCTGTTCTTGGAGCCGTGTTAGTTAACCCAGAAGTCTACTATGATGTTTCCCAATTTCTTTCTGCGGATGACTTCTTCCTTCACCGCAACCGTTGGATTTGGGAAACCTATGATTCCCTTACAGAGAAAAGACTTCCCATTGATGTCTTAACTGTTTCTGAAGAACTGGAAAGCAGATCCCGCCTGGAAGAATGTGGCGGTACCGCCTACCTCGCTTCCCTGATCGCGAACGTCCCCACATCCCTTCACGCAGAAGCCTATGGTCATCTTGTGGAGGAAACTGCTACTCGAAGACGGCTTCTTGATGCCGCCAACCAGATTGCTCGTTTGGCTTACCAAGGGGAAATGCAAATCCAAGATGTAGTAAACGATGCCGAGAAAGCTGTCTTTGGGGTTAGCGAGCGCAGACTAACCCACGAACTTCAGCCCATCAAACAAGTTCTGAGCGAGTATTATGATCGCATCGATTACCTGGCGCGGCACCGGGATGAATCCCTGGGTGTCCCAACAGGCTTTATCGATTTGGATCGCCTATTGGGAGGGATGCAACCCAGCGATTTGCTGATCATTGCTGGGCGACCCGGCCAAGGTAAATCTGGCTTTTGTCTTTCGGTGGCCAAAAATGCAAGCCAACTCTATAAAAAACACGTGGCTGTATTTTCATTGGAGATGTCCAACGAGCAGGTGGCACAACGCATTGTTGCTCAGGAAACGTCCATCAATTCTCAAAGGTTGCGCCTGGGTGATGTTCGGGATGATGAATGGCCCCTTTTCACGCAAGCTGTCAGTGCCCTGAGTGAAACCAACATCTTTCTTGACGACACCCCTGCCATTACCCCACTTCAATTAAGGACAAAGTGCCGTCGGCTGCACATGGAGCTTCGGCTCGATCTCATTATTGTGGACTACCTTCAGTTGATGACAGGCGACACGAGGATGGAGAATCGTGTCCAGGAAGTCTCCTACATTTCGCGTAATTTAAAGGTGCTCGCCAGGGAGTTGCATGTTCCTGTATTGGCAGCAGCTCAGCTATCACGCGCAGTTGAACAACGTGCTGATAAAAGACCCGTGCTCTCCGATCTAAGAGAATCCGGCAGTTTGGAACAAGATTCGGATGTGGTGTTATTCATCTACCGACCAGATCAGTACGAGACAGATACTTTAAAGGAAAACCTTGCAGAAATTATTGTATCCAAGCATCGCAACGGTCCTGCGGGAAGTGTGGAACTCGTATTCAGGAAAGATTTGGCGAAATTTGAAAATGCGGAGACGCGCCATGTCTCCTTCAGTGAAACTGCGTAAGTAATTCATGAAGCACAATCAAAGCAAATCCTAGATGAAACCGTCGCAAATTTTTTCCGGATTCACACCAGGGAAGATAGGGACCACTCCCATCCCAAACCCTTTCTTTAGCGAATTATTACCTGTCATTGAGCATCTCGGCGAGCTTAAGGTCACACTTTACGCCTTCTGGGCTCTATACAAAAAGGAAGGTCCTTTCAGATACCTCCGAAAAACCGAGATGGCGGAAGACCAACGTCTCCTCTCTGCACTTCAGGAAGCAGATTTACCCGCTGAAGAATCTTTAGAGGACGCCTTGGAGCGCGCCTTTGCGCGGGGTACACTTCTGAAAGCTTCAATAACCTTTTCCCGGGGAGTGGAGGTCTTTATCTTCCTCAATACTCCGAAGGGAAGGGCAGCGATCGAAGCCATTGAAGCGGGTAAATGGAAACCCAGTGGAGAGAAGGAATCACCCATTCATTTGGAGGTTGAGCTTCCTAATATTTTTACTTTGTACGAGCAGAACATCGGTGCCTTGACACCCATGATCGCGGAGACTCTTCGGGATGCGGAGAGAAGTTTCCCTTATAGTTGGATCGAAGAAGCTATTACTATCGCAGTTGAGAATAATGTTCGTAAGTGGACGTACATAAACGCCATCCTTGATGGGTGGCAAACCCGAGGGAAGGATGCCCGAGAAGATCGAGGAGACACTGAAAAAGCTCGCCGAAAATACCTCAAAGGATGGTTCGACGACTGAAGCCAGCCCTGGTCGAAGAAGCAACCAACTTGGCGACCCTAATTGCCCACTTTGCCATGGTGTGGGTTATTTACGGCGCGATCTGCCCATCGATCATCCCGACTTCGGTAAGCTCGAAATCTGCTCATGCCGAGATGAAGCCATCCATAAGAAAATCCGTGATCGCCTCTTCCGATTCAGCAACCTGGATGAATTGAAGCATTTTACTTTCGATACCTTCAGACCTCGCGGTCGGATGGGGCTGGGCGAGCAGCAGCAGGAATCCATTGAGCGTGCCTTCAACCAAGCAAGAACATATGCCAACTCTGTACAAGGTTGGCTCCTAATTCAAGGTCGCTACGGTTGTGGAAAAACCCATCTGGCGGCGGCAATTGCGAACGAGTGCGTGGATAAAGGAATCCCCACCCTCTTTCTCACCGTTCCAGATCTGTTAGATACCTTAAGATTTACTTTTGACTCCAGTGACGTCTCATTTGAGGAGCGCTTTGATGAAATTCGTCGGGCGCCCCTGCTTATCCTGGATGATTTCGGAACCCAGAGTGCCACCGAATGGGCGCGTGAGAAACTTTTCCAGATTTTAAATTTCCGCTA
>MGNI01000054.1:10775-12928 GCA_001795115.1 Chloroflexi bacterium RBG_16_48_8
CTGGTTGTTACGACCAATCTCGATCTGGAGGAGATCGAGGGCAGAATTCGTTCCCGCCTCTCTGATCCTGATACCGTCGCCCATATTTTCATACAAGCACCTGATTATCGCCGCCCGATGGACGACAGCGGCCAGCACGAACTTTCATCGCTGAGCCTGCATGTCAGTCAAACCTTTGGGAATTTCAATCTTCGCAAACAGGAGAACCTTCCTGCAACCAGCCAACGAACAGTAGAAGAAGCCTTTAAGAGCGCACAAGCTTTTGCTCAAGATCCTGAGGGGTGGATCATCTTCACCGGGACCTACGGATGCGGAAAGACACATTTGGCTGCTGCTATCGCAAACTACCGCGCCAGTCAGGGCTACCCCATCATGTTTGTAGTCGTGCCAGACCTGCTTGATCATCTCCGCGCCACTTTCAACCCTGCCAGCTCCATATCCTATGACCGACGCTTCGAAGAAATCCGAACCACTCCCCTCCTGATTCTGGATGACCTGGGAACACAGGCCATGACGCCCTGGGTGCGAGAAAAGCTCTACCAGCTCTTCAATTATCGCTACAATGCCGAACTTCCCACAGTGATCACTTCCTCCGACGAATTCGATGACATCGATCCACGGTTGCGCTCTCGAATGCGCGATCAAAGCTTGTGCTTGATCAAACCCATCACGGCTCCATCTTACAAAGGTGGTCATCCACGTCGACGAGGAAAACGTTGACCTCTGTTAAGTGCACATGGTAGAATTTGCCCTGCGCCCCCATCGTCTAGGGGACCAGGACGCGGGCCTTTCAAGCCCAAAACGGGGGTTCGAATCCCCCTGGGGGCACCATGCGACAAACTGCTCTAAATATCGCTGTGGAGCAGTTTTGTCGTTAATAAGATTAAACCCTCTGGAGTTCCAAAGGCAATTTTTAATCCTCGACAAATAGGACGTGTCTTCGCAAATCGCGGTGTCCTGCCTGCCTCCACTGGTTACTTTGAACACATGTGGGAAATGTTTGCCATGCTTCAGAACACTTCATAGAACTTTCAACTACCATTACGCATACACTTGAAGATACGCCAGATCTGGTTGATGTCGGAAAGCTTATCAGGATCGCTACCGCTCTCAGAGTCTTTATGAAGAGCCTCAATTAGCTGAGTTCTACCTATCATCGCCATTCAGAGGATCTAAGATTGGTACTGCCCTGAAGGCTTGTAATGAAAAATCCTCAATTGCTTTTCAAAGTCAATATGTGTGGACGTTTTTCCATGATTTTGTACCGAATTGTCCGGACAACGAGATTCCTCGTCGTTTTCGCTCCTCTGAATGGCGTTCATGGGTGAACCACGGCACTTACGGATAGGTACCATCACGAGGTATCACAAAGGTATAATAGCTTCACTTTGTAAAAGGCGACCACCGTGACCTTTCGCGAATTTTCAATCAAGGATGAATTCCCCTATAACCGGTTCGGCCCCTTGCGTTGGATCGTCTCCCACGCCCTGCGCTATCCCTTATTCCCTTTGCTCATGATCCTTGCTGCTGCAGGCAATAACTACGCCTTTAGTTACGTGCAGATTTTCGTGGGACGAGCGTTTGATGTGGTTACAAGCTCGGCCTGGACACAAACAGACTTGATCCGATCCGCACTCTTTGTTCTGGCAGCCGCCACCAGCCAGGGTGTAACAGGTCTCATTCGCAACTATGCTTCCGAGTTCCTGGCTCAACGCGTTGAGCGAGATGCTCGTCATGAACTCTATGTCAGCCTTCTCGGAAAGAGTCAGACCTTCCACAGTCGCCAGCGCATCGGCGACATCATGGCACGTGCCACCAACGACGTCCGCTCTCTGAATCTGATGTTCAACCCCGGTTTGATGCTGATCCTCGATTCTTTGTTGAATCTCATCATCCCCATCGTGCTCATTGGAACCATCCGAGCTGAGCTTCTGCTCGTTCCATTGATCTTCCTTCTCTTCCTGGTGATCACCATCCTGGAATATAACCGTCGATTGAGTCCTGTCAGCATCGCCATTCGAGATCAATTTGGCACGATGAATGCAGGATTGGCGGAGGCTATCCAGGGTATCGAAGTGGTGAAAGCCAATGTCCAGGAGCATTATGAGTGGTCCAAATTCACCTTCAACGCGCGAAAATTCCGGGACCTGTTC
>MGNI01000054.1:12971-14030 GCA_001795115.1 Chloroflexi bacterium RBG_16_48_8
GCTGGGCAGCAGGTTTCTTCCATGCGCTGATGGTGTGGAGAGCAGGTAGCATTAGTTTAGGTGAGGTCGTAGGTTTTATGGGCTTGTTCGGTGGACTCCGCTTCCCCACCTTTATTTCCTTGTTCTCCTTCGATCTAGTGCAATTGGGTATCGCCGGCGCTCGCCGGATTCTGGAGCTCATCACAGCCAAAACGGAGTTGGACGAAAACATCGGGGGTGTAGAAAAACCCATAACGGGTGAAGTCACTTTTGAAAATGTCAGCTTTGGGTACAACGGGAGACATGTTCTCAAAGATATCACCTTCAAAGCTGATGCGGGTGAGACCATTGCCATCGTCGGCCAGACGGGCTCGGGCAAAACCACCCTGACGCAATTGATCAACCGTATTTTCGATGTGGATCACGGAGCGGTAAAAGTGGACGGGACCGATGTGCGTGAGTGGAGCATGGAGTCCTTACGATCCCAGATATCAAACATCGAACAGGATATTTTCCTCTTCTCTGGCTCCATCGCCGAAAATATCGCCTTTGGACGAGAGGACGCCACACAGGAGATGATTGAGGCAGCAGCCAAGGAAGCTCAAGCAGAGGAATTCATCCACTCTTTTAAAGAAGGCTACCAGACGGAGATCGGCGAACGCGGCCTCACGCTCTCCGGTGGGCAACGGCAGCGAGTTGCCATCGCCCGCGCCTTCCTCACGGATCCGCGCATCCTCATCCTGGATGACAGCACCAGCGCCATCGATAGTGAGACCGAAGATCAGATCCAGCGCGCCATGAAACGCATCAGCAGCCAGCGGACCACTTTCCTGATTACCCATCGGTTGAGCCAGATCCGCTGGGCAGATCGGATTTTGGTGCTGCAGAGGGGTGAGATTGTAGATCAGGGATCGCATGAGGAGCTGCTGGCACGATGCCCTGATTACCGCCGCATCTTCGCCCGTTACGAACCAGGGGATAACCAGGATAGTCAAGGTCCCGAGCAATCCCTGAAAAAAATGGAGTGAGGGATGGGATTTATCCTCGACGGATTAGACACCGAATCCTATGATCGAGAAT
>MGNI01000054.1:14065-14384 GCA_001795115.1 Chloroflexi bacterium RBG_16_48_8
TACTTCCTGCCCCATGGACGTAGAGTAGCCGTTGTAGCTCTGGTCTTAGCCGTAAACTCCCTTGCTGGAAGCGGCGTTCCCATTGCGATCTCAAATGTCGTCGATACGGTGGCGACCAATCCGGCCGTGGACCGCATGGCGCTGGCTTGCGGCATCGTTCTACTCTTGGGTACCGTAGCCTGGATCACCAACTTCATCCGACAGTGGTTCTCCGCCCGCGTGATTGGGGACGTGGTTTTGCAATTCAGGCAGGATGTCCTCCAGGCGACCGTTCGACATGATATTTCTTTCTATGAGGAGCACCCTTCCGGAAAGATTG
>MGNI01000054.1:14535-14742 GCA_001795115.1 Chloroflexi bacterium RBG_16_48_8
CATCGCGATTGGTATTGCCCTGAGCTTCCGTCGAATCGCCCGGCGTGTGACCCAGAATGCCCGACGCGTCACAGCCAAAATCAACGCTCAAATTCAGGAATCCATCAGCGGGATCATGGTGGCGAAGAGCTTCCGCAAGGAGCGCGCCATCTACCAGACTTTCGTGCAGAACAACCGCCAGGCCTACCAGGTAGGATTACGCCGTGG
>MGNI01000054.1:14955-15772 GCA_001795115.1 Chloroflexi bacterium RBG_16_48_8
CTTGATCGACCTGGAGCCGAAGGTGGTTCAGATCGCCAAGGAGCCGGTTGTGGAACTTCGAGGAGAGATCGAATTTCGCCATATGCGCTTCAGCTATACCGATAAGGAGATCGTCTTACCCGACTTCTCCCTCAAGATACAGGCCGGAGAAAACCTGGCACTGGTGGGCCATACGGGCGCTGGAAAGAGCAGTGTTGCCAATTTAATCGCGCGTTTCTACGAGTTCCAGGAGGGCGAACTGCTGATCGATGGCATGGATATCCGCCGATTGGATCTGGCTCAAGTTCGCCGCTTCATCGGCCTCGTTCCCCAGGAACCCTTCCTTTTCTCCACCTCCGTGGCGGATAACATCCGCTATGCAAGACCGGAGGCTTCGGATGAGGAGGTTTTGGAGGCAGCCATGCATATCAGCCAAGGGGAATGGTTGCAGGTGCTGCCGCAAGGGCTGAAAACCGATGCGGGGGAGCGGGGTTCAAATCTCTCTATGGGTCAGCGCCAGCTGGTAGCTTTAGCTCGCGTACTGCTTAAGGATCCTTGCATTTTGATACTGGACGAGGCAACCGCCAGCGTGGATCCCTTCACCGAAGCCCAGATCCAGGAGGGGCTGCGTTCCGTAATGCAGGGACGAACCTCGGTGGTCATCGCTCATCGCTTATGGACCATCCAGAACGCCGATCGCATCATCGTCATGGAAAAGGGTCGAATCCTGACGGAAGGTACGCACAAATCACTCATGGCTGCGGGCGGCCACTACGCTGAGCTCTATAACACCTACTTCCGTCACCAGTCGTTGGAGTACATTGAGTCGATGAGGAAT
>MGNI01000055.1:0-5601 GCA_001795115.1 Chloroflexi bacterium RBG_16_48_8
AAGGAATACATCATCCTCTAAGGTTGTGAATTGAGCTACGTATACATTGCAGTGGATCTTGACATTATTCCCAATGACACAACCGTAATCGATAGTGGCATTGTTCCATATGTTCAAATCGTCACCAATGGAATTTTCCTCGCGAATCACAACGTTATGCCCCGTTTGCAATCTTGCCCCGATCGTTGAGCCAGCGTAGATGACGGTACCTGAACGAATACGTGCGTTAGGACCAATATTCAATGCAGTATCGGCGATAGGACGACCCGTTAAATAACCGAGAATGACATCCTGATCAACCTCATGCTTATCTCCGAGGGTGATTCTGTCGGTCAATTCAAAGTACGCTTTGCTCATGCACTCGTATCTCCTCAGGAAAGGTCATCTCCTGCATCCCCCCATTTTCAAGCGACCGTGTGGCTGCTTCAATCACCTTGACCACTTTTAACCCCTGTATCCCATCCGATTGTGGCACCGTGCGGTTTCTGACCGATTCCACGAAATGATTGCACTCTACTCGAAGAGGTTCAACAAATGGGACGTAAGGTATCACCACATCCCCATGTCTGTAACTGAGCTGGAATTCGTTGTAAGTATTTGTATAAGGCGGGACATCGACCCCCTTATCATAGATGCGTATCTTCTCGAGTGGTTCCACATCATCAAAAACAATCATCTTTCGACTGCCAACGACTGTAATACGCCGCACTTTACATGGATCAAGCCAACTGACATGGACATTTGCCAAGATGTTTCCTGGGAAAATCATATGAAGGTAGGCGATATCGTGCACACCTCTGAACAAACTATCCAAACCTTGAGCGCTTACGCTGATCGGGTCGCTTTCGAGAATGTAAAGGAGGATCGAGATATCGTGCGATGCCAAATCCCAAAGTACATTGGATTGGGGTTGAAATAGCCCTAAGTTTACCCGCACAGCATCAATGTAGTAAACCTCCCCAAGTTCACCTGAATGAATGATTTCCTTAAGCGCCTTTATGGCTGCGTTATATTCGAAGGTATGTCCCACCATAAGCCTTAGATCTTTATCCTGTGCAATCATGATCAATTCTTCAGCATCACGACTGCTTAGAGTCATAGGTTTCTCGACGAAGGTGCTTAAGTCATGTTCCAAACATTCTTTTGCGATGCTGAAGTGTGTGTAAGGCGGGGTAGCCACCACAACAGCCTCCAGCCCCATCGAGAACAGATCCCAATGATCCCTCGTCACCTCGATCTTTGGATAACGACTCCTGATATGCTCAAGCCGCTCCTCTCTGAGATCTGCGACAGCTACCAAATCAGCATTTGGAAGCTCGACAAAATTCCTTATCAGATTGGGCCCCCAGTAACCACAGCCAATAACTCCGATCTTTATTTGATCCATCTTTCACTCCTCTTTATTATTAAATGGCCCCTTCCATTGACAATACAGATAGCGGTGTTTTAAGAATTATTCTCAAATCGAGCCAGAGTGACTGGTGTTCGATATACCAGATATCCATCCTGACCATTTCATCGAAGTCCGCTGAACTCCTCGCTGTTACCTGCCACAATCCAGTGATCCCTGGTTTTGTTTGAAGCCGTCTTTGATGCCATGGTTCATACATTTCGACTTCATATGGGATGGGGGGTCTGGGTCCTACGAGGCTCATGTCACCTCTAAGCACATTCCACAATTGCGGGATTTCATCCAGACTACTCTTGCGTAAGAATCTCCCTAAGCGCGTCACACGTGGATCATCCGTCAACTTGCGGATCTGGCTATTAGAATCCTGCAATTTTTCCATATTTTCATGGTCATTCTCGATGAAAGCATGAAGGTAAGCACGATGGAGTTCAGATGAGACATTCTGATGCATCGTGCGGAATTTAAGAAACGAGAACGTTTCCAGCTCGGGTAGCTTTGCCGAACCGATGCAATTTTTCTTTGGACGAATGCGTTCCTGCTTGAAAAGCACTGGTCCGGGTGAATCTAGTTTGATTAACACTGCAATCAGAAGCATCAGAGGCGATAGCGTAACAAGTGCAATGCCAGCAATAAGAATATCCATCAGCCGTTTCAAGAAAAAAAACAAGGGCCGTAGTATTTGAATTGATGATCCATCAGGCAAATGCACATTTTCATCAACGGGTGGAGGAGCCATATCGAGGTGAGGATGGGTCCCATTCTGCAACGCTTTTTCGATTCGGGTTGTTAAATCCACGGTTTGAAATGGTTTGCAAATATAGTCGTTCCCCCCCTCTTTAAAACCTCGCGCTACACTAGCCATGTCCGTGAGGGCTGACAGGAAAAGGATGGGCACATCCGAGATGGCTTTCATACGCCGACAGGTTTCCCAACCATCCATGTCTGGCAGCATGATATCCAGAACCACCAGGTCTGGTTCTAAGGAATGCACCTTCTCCAGGCTTTCTATGCCGCAATAGGCTGTCTCGACATGGAAGTGCTTTTTCTCAAGCATGATCGATAGCAGCTGACATGTTTCTGGATCATCATCTACAACAAGAATGTTCGCTACACCCATGTTCCCTCAACCTATAATCAACAATTCCACAAGATTTGTAGGTCAACTGAGTAAATCTCCTAATAGTGGGGGCGATGTCAAAATGCTCGTTATATCGAAAACAATGTGAGGAATTCTTGGAAAAATCTAATTGCTATTATGCTCGTATAAAAGTAGAGCTTATGTCTATCGATCAGTGTAAAAATTTTGCGGGAGAAGAAGTTCCATTGAGAATATGTTAGATATTCCTGGTGCGTATCGCATAGGTCGATAAAGCCCAGAGATCTTGTACGGAAAATGTTTGAATTAGATCAATCATTTTTCGAGTCCGCAAGTAGTACTCGCGATACGCTTTTATTATTAAATTCTTTACTTCATCCGATGATAAGTCGCCAACCTTGTGAGTAGTTATTCGCCCCTCATGATAGCTTTGTGTCTCTGAAAATGGGTGATTTAAAAGACTTCCGCCCTCTACGATCATTTCAAATAACTCTGTCTTAGCATATGGAACGACTTTGTTAAACTCGACCATCTCACAATCAAGCTTCTTAGCAAACTCTATCGTATCTTCGATTTCTGATCTGGTTTCAAATGGAAACCCTATCATAAAGAAACCAAATGTTTTGATCCCAAGCCTTTTACACTCTCTTCGGATCTCTGTCACTTGGGAATGATTGAAACCTTTCTTAATTTTCTCTATCACCTTAGCATTGCCTGTTTCAGGAGCTAATCCAATTAACCAGGTTCCTGCTAGTTTTAGTTTTTCCAGTAAGCATGAATCCAGATTATCCACTCTAAGACCATTCGAGAATTGCAAAGTCACTGGCACTCTGTTTCCTATTAGGAGATCACAGATCGTTTCCGCACGTTTTTTATTTAGAGAGAAATTATCATCATAAATACAGATTTCTTTCACACCGAACTCGCTTACCTGCCATTCAATCTCATTAACTACATTCTCAGGTGACCGCGCCCTCCATTTCCTGCCCATGGAGTGAGAGCAGAAAATGCAGCTATAAGGGCAACCCCTTGATGTCAACATTGACGATATTGGGCGTTTCATTTTTGGAATACCGTTGTATTTCCGGATGTCAACTTTATGAAAGGCAGGAAATGGCAATGAGTCTAAGTCTTTGATCCAATCTCTTTCTCCTGTAAAGTTGTAGTCTGACCCATTTCTTATGTAAATCCCCTTCACATCCTCTTTATTTTCTGTCGTTATGTATTCGTGCAGGGCCTCTTCCCCTTCACAGGTAAAAATTGCATCAATATCATGGGATTGCATAAATAGTTCAGGATTGCTCATACATAGGGGCCCACCGACAACAATGTGTTTATCGGGGAAGCTATTCTTAATGTCTGCTATTACCTGCATTGATGCTTTTCTATTCGAGATATTTATACTGAACCCAATAACATCATATGGTTCCGGCTTTATCTGAGCTTGAGGATCGATAGAAAAATCCAAAACATCGGCATGGTTTCCCCTCTCTTCAAGAAATGAAGCTATCCCTAAAATACCAAGTGGAGGAAGAGTATTAATGGAAAGCTTTTTGCCCCCGCCCCAGCAAAAAACGAGTAAAACAGATTGAGCCATCAACTTCCTCCTTAAGAGTGTAGCTGTCTGGCTTTAGAGTTTCAAAAGCTACCGGAAGTTAAACCTTGTAGGGGGTAAAAAGTTCAAGAGTTGTATAAACTTACTGAAAACCCGAAAACAGAAGTACGCCCTATCTAAACGAACCAACTTACAATACATTCCGAATTGCTTGACCACTGTACACCTAATCATGTCGTTTGTATTCAAGAGACTATGCCGGTTGAAAGCTCGGCTCAATAACCAGAAAACCGGATGTTTCACGAACATCGTGCACGTGCTGTTGTAAGGGTAATACTGTAAAGTGGTTGGAGAATAGACGAAGAACTTCGCTGACCAACAGCAATTTTTTCTCGCTCGTGAGCTTCATGGCGGGGAAGAAAGACAACTCCGGCACATCTCTGCTATCCAGGAAGTCTAGTGGATGTAGGAGCAATGAGGGTCGAGTGTTTGTGAATCGGCACAACAAGAGAGCTGTCTTGAAGTACATGATCGCTAGAGTTTGAGAGAATAGGCTTAGGTACAGGATGTAACTGAGATGAAAAGGGATCTTCAAAATCGGTAAGGTCGTCACCGGAATCTCAATCATCCCCTCTTGCTTCCCATTATCGTCCAGGTTCCATCGATATGGACGGATAGGCCTAAATCCATCTTTCAAAGTCCCGAAAAGTTTTGCTCGTTGTCGTTTTTCTTCTGAGCTCAACTTAGCAGTCATGAAATAATAAGCCCTGGCCAGAGGTCCAATGAAAGTTGGGAGAGTGGAGGCATCATATTGATAACCTCGACATGTTAGAACCTTTAAAACCGCTCTGGAAAGGCTATATCCAGGGCCACGAAATCCAATGGGGTTCTGCCCAGTAACCCATTCAATATGCTCTTCTGCCAACGCAATTTCACGGTTTATCTGTTGCTCTGAATACAGGTGGAGCCAAGGGTCATGATTAAACGAGTGATTACCAATCTCGTGACCGGCGGATGCAATCGAGCTAAGTGCTGCATGATTCTTCTCCAAGATTGCATCCTGCCCAACAATGAAAAAAGTGATCTTCAGGTTCCTTTCTTTGAGGAAAGAGAGAACTCTGGGCACAACAACGTCCAGGTAGGAGGGAAAAGGCTCCCACCCAGGGTCACCATGTGTTTTCATATAGGACCATTGGTTGTCGAGATCCAGCGATAGGCTTGCAATGTGTTTAGGGGTTTCCATGACCATGCTTTTTATCGAGATACTGTTGGTTTCCGATTGGAATACGGGAGGCTTAGATTGTGACCTGCTCATCGATTTTTACTTTAATAACTTGTCGGGTTGTTACCATGTGGGATGTATTTTTATCCTTAAGGATGTTTTGAGCTACGTTATGAGCATGTAAACTGACCGATTCGGCGTTGGTAAGGTTCGGGTAGATTTGAGCCGTGGTCGCGAGATAGAGGTTTTCAATTGGAGTTACTGTCGCAGGGATGAGATCTAAGCCGTTCAGTTGGTGCAAGGGTTCCACAAATTGC
>MGNI01000055.1:5616-7994 GCA_001795115.1 Chloroflexi bacterium RBG_16_48_8
AAGGTACGTATCCATTTTCGATCGAAGTGGGGGAACATCGTCTCTAATTCTTGCAGCCATATTTTCCGAATCTCATCATCGGACATCTTCTGCCAGCTACTGCCTGGCGCGGTGTACTTGGGAAGATATACGAGGTGATGCCCTCCAACATAGTTGGGGTCAATGTAGGTTGTGGTCTCAATGACCCCGGTGAAAGGGATACGGTCTTCGGTGATATTGAGTGTCCAGAATCCTGACAATGGACAATCCAACACGAGGAATGGTGAGATAATGCCCAAGTATATTGTTTTGGAGAGAAAATGAAGGTAAGAGGCTCCAGCGTCGGGGATCAAGCGGCGATAGATCGGAACCTGTAAGGTGGCTACAATCGCATCATAAGTCCTGGCTTCGTCCCCAAACCTTATCCCCCACGCCTTTCCCTTTTCAATCATAATTTCATCGACGGGATGATTTAAGTTTATCCTCCCCCCGGCTTTTTCTATGCGCTCCGCCATGGCTTTAATGAGTTCGATATGACCACCAATGAGGTGGCCTACGAGTTCCTTCTGATTGGCACCACTTCTTGTTGACTTCATACGCACTAGACGAGCCCAGATATACGTGGCGGGAGTTGAGTCAAATCCCTTATCGAATTTCGCTTTAAGCATAGGAGACCAGATATTTTCAAAGGTTCGTCGACCACTCAAGCGCAATAACCACTCTTCAACGCTCACACCCTCCAGATGTCGCCAATCCCGTATAAACTGAGCATACAAAACGGTCAGGCCTAGACGAAGTCGATCCACCCATCCCAATGGGGGGAAACAAAGGAAGTCCATGACGTTGTTCATGGAATGGATCTTACCCTGGTAGTAAAAGCCCGTTTGAGTCTCTTTGAAACGCAGTTTGTGGTTAATCCCTAATTCGGTGCATAGCTGTAGCAGGTGTTTGTCACTTGAGAGAATTGCGTGGTAAAAACGATCGACTGAAGTGCCATCTTCCAGGATGATCTGTCCAGCAAGGCCTCCCAAGTTTGGTGAAGCTTCGAAGACCTCTACGCTCACACCCGCCTTGGTAAGAAAATATCCCAGGCTGATTCCCATGATCCCGCCACCAATAATGGCAATGTTCATAGACCCCCCGGCGTTAATTTAAGTTTGTGATCGCGATTGACTCCCGTTTCTTCTTTTTGGGTGTATCCAGAAGATATATCCATACTGTCCAGGATGTGAGCGATTCGTTGACTGGCAATCCCCTCGCCAAAGAGTGGAGGGTGATCCTCGGGGGGAGCGAAATGCTTCCAGGCATAGAGGGCTTGCTCGGGGTCCGTTCCGACCACTTTATTCCAACCCGCTTCCACAGTCTCGATCCACTCTGTTTCATCTCTCAAGGTTAAGCATGGAATGCCCAGGAAGTAAGCCTCCCGTTGAACACCGCCAGAATCTGTGGCGATCAGCCGGGCGTGTTCCTCAAGCATGAGCATATCTAAATACCCCACTGGTCCAATCAACCTGACATGCTTTTCAAACCGACTTTGTATCTTGGCCAGAGCCTTCGAAGTCCGGGGGTGAACAGGGAAGACGATTATTTCGGAGACTTCGTTCAGGATGTCCACGATATTTTTCAGGCGCTCAGGTTCATCTGTATTGGCTGCTCGATGAATCGTAACGAGGCAGAAGTTCTTCGATGCTAAATTCATCCTTTCGAGAATATTGGATCGACGCTGTGCAATGGGTCGATAATAGAACATGGCATCCAACATAACATCACCCACCCAATAGACTGTGTCCTTGATTCCCTCTAAGGCCAAATATTGCATTGCTGTCTGACTCGTACAAAAATGGAGGTCGGCCAGCCTATCCGTAACGAGCCTGTTGATTTCTTCAGGCATACTTCGATTATGGCTTCGTTCACCGGCCTCGATGTGAGCAATCAATATTTGAAGTTTGCTGGCTGCTAGAGCGCTGGCCATCGTGGAATTGGTGTCCCCGCGGACGATCACGATATCCGGCTGTTCATCTTGGAGAACTTTCTCCATCCTAATCATGATTTTGCCGGTTTGTTGGGCATGGGAGTTGGACCCTACCTCAAGGTTGTAATCTGGGGAGGGAATCTCAAGCTCCTTAAAGAAGGATTGTGATAAGGAGATATCGTAATGCTGGCCAGTATGAACCAGGATTTCTTGATGGGTTTCTCGAATGGCTCGACTTACGATGGTGGCTTGAATGAACTCAGGTCGAGCACCGACAACTGATAAGATTTTCATGGTTTAGGAGGAGTTATTTTTTACTTTGGGGATTATCCCCGAGAGATGACGAGGACACCCAAACAGACGATAAGCGTTCCCATGAGACGGTAGGCCGTAATGTCTTCGTTGAAGAACAACCAGGCTGCGATCA
>MGNI01000055.1:8090-9544 GCA_001795115.1 Chloroflexi bacterium RBG_16_48_8
TCAACAAGCCAATGAATACATAGGGGTTTCTTCCAATTTGCCAAAGGGTGCTGAAAAGCTGGTCCCATGGTAGAGATAGGGCAAGTGGTCCTAAATCAGCCATTCCCTTCTTGAGCAGCAGTTGTCCCAATGTGGCAACCACGACACTGACTAAAATGTAAATGATATCTAAACTCATTGGGGAATTTCTCTGGTAGATGGATGTTTTTCTATTCTTCTTTTGTAATCGTGTTTAATGACGGATTTTAGACCTAAACGATGGAATAGCACCCGGGTTTGATATCCAAGATGATCCATGATGGTTCGAGCCAGCTTCACTTTTGAAAACCCCAATGTGCGCTTATATAAGTTCGTTGGGTATTCCACTACCCGGTAATCCATCAATATGCTATTGATTAGAATCTCAGCCACAGCCAGGTAACCATCACATTGAAAATCAACCTTTTCGATTACTTCACGGCGATAGGCACGGAAAAGGCTTGTGTAGGTGTGAATCCGCCAATCAACCAGAAGACGATAGATCATGGATGAACATCGGCTCAGAAGAACCCGATATCCTTTAACGCCCAGGACTTTTCCATCAGGATGATATGGCGAGGCTGTCACGATATCGACCTGTTGTCTAAGACAAGACAGCAAGTCCGGGATCTCATTGAAGCGATAGCTTCCATCGCTGTCGGTGGTGACAATAATGTCACCTTTGGCAGAGCTGAAACCAGTCCGGAGGGCTGCACCCAAGCCATGATTGTGTGGGTGATTTTGGATACAAAAAGATAAATGAGGGCTGATCACGTCAGTAAAGGCATCCAATAAAGTTTTGTAGGTGCTATCGGTGCTTCCATCGTCAACGAACACCACTTCAATGATGTGTGATTGCGCTAATTCAGTGAGGATGGGCGAAAGTTCTCGCTTCAGCCTGGGGATATTTTCAACTTCGTTGTAGAGGGGAATGATGATGGACAAATTCATACACGACCTACTAAGAAAAGACTACTTTATATGATAGGGAGTGACCCCATTATCTTCCCCAGCTCGAACAATGTCGTTAAGTCCATTGGATCTATGCCTCCTAACATCTAACCAGGGGAGACACTCTAGGCAGGAGTGGATTGCGATAGACTTAAATTAGGTACAAGCGAGGCTTCCTTACGTGATCGGATGCCGGTTACTACCTTGATGATCTGGTCCAAATCATGTTTGGAGAGAGAAGGATGAACTGGCAAAGAAATGACTTCGCGGCATGCTTTTTCAGAATGGGGGAGGTGACAATCATATCCTAAGGTCCGATAAAGTGGCTGAAGGTGAATTGGCGTGGGGTAATAAATCCCAAAGCCGATTCCATGCTGAGTTAGTCTATCAATCAATTCGGCACGTTTAGAAACACGTACAGTATATTGATGGAAGACATGTTCAGCTCCTTCTCTTATGGCTGGTGTCACCACGCCAGAACCATT
>MGNI01000055.1:9581-12270 GCA_001795115.1 Chloroflexi bacterium RBG_16_48_8
GATAACTGTGCGAGCCCAATGGCAGCCTGGAGGTCCGTCATGCGTAGATTGTAGCCAAGAATCTCATGCAAGTAGCGGTGTTGGCTTCCATGATCACGAAGCAGCCGAGCATGGGTGGCAATCTCAGGATTATTTGTTGTGATCATGCCTCCTTCAATTGTGGTCATGTTTTTCGTTGCATAGAAGGAGTAACATGCAGTGCCAAATGTCCCCATTGGTTTACCGTGAAGCATGGCACCATGGGCTTGACAGGCATCTTCGATGATGATGAGGTTATGCTCTTGGGCTAACCTTGAGATGGCCTGCATATCACACGGTTGACCAAATAGATGGACAACGATGATGGCTCGGGTTTGCAGAGTAATAAGTCTTGCGATATCGGCTGGGGATAGGGTGAAATATTCTGGTTCGATATCCGCGAACACGGGCTTAGCACCCACAAACAAGGCGCAATTTGCTGATGCGATGAAGCTAAAGGACGTGGTGATGACTTCATCGCCAGGTCCAATTCCATGAGCCAGCATTGCGATATGAAGTGCACTGGTTCCGGAGGAGGTAGCGACTGCAAATTGAGCTCCACATGATTCCGCGAAGCTTATCTCAAGCTCCCTCACACGGGGTCCCTGAGCTAATTGGCCTGATCTCAGAACCTCCATCACAGCGGCAATCTCCTCTTCTTCAATGATGGGTTGTGCAATGGATATCATGATCACTCGCTTTCCTGCTGTAAAGACCAATTACAATGGGGACATTGCCAGCTTCCTTTGATTAATTCAAGCCTTTGTCCACAGTGACAAGCGTAACCAACAAGATAAGCAGGAACACCCATTACAAGCCCATGATGAGGTACATCGCGTGTTACGACCGCACCCGCAGCCACCATTGCAAACCGACCGATGGTTACCCCGGGCATAACAATAGCTCCGGCACCGATAGAGGCACCATACCGAATCAGGATCGGTTGTACAACCCAGTCATTTTCCGTCTTAAGATCACCATCAGATCTAATTGCACGAGGAAATCGATCGTTCGTAAGACATGCTTGTGGACCAATAAATACGCCATCTTCAAGCGTAGCACCATGATAGATCAGGGCTCCATTCTGGATTTTAACGTTATTCCCAATAACGACGTCAAGGTCAATATAAACATCTTTGCCAAGGATGCAGTTATTACCGATCACGGCCCCCTCACGTACTTGAGCCTGATGCCAGACTTTCGTACCAAAACCAATCTGCGCATTTGGAGAAATTTCTGCTGTCGAATGGGCCAGTAATTTTATTTTTTCCATGTTGCATCCTGGGATGGGCGATATCGAAGCATAAGAGCCGATCTTACACTGATAGGAACTTAGAATACTTAAAGGAAGATAGAAAAGAATAGAACGAAGAGCTTTGGGTTTTGTGAATGATGAACTCGGTGAATATGGATTTGGCTTCTAAGCACATAACGAGATTTTTAGACGCGCTCCGCACTTCCGACATGATGCGTCCGATACTGCAGATCAACCAGTTAAATTCACCAAAACCCACAAAGCTACCAAGGATCGTAAGAGGTCTTTCGACCTCGATGATCATTCTCCCATTCCAGGACTTTACCTTTTAGCCGATTGTTGATCACAAATATTTACACTTTTATCTTGGAGATCAGAGCTGTATCCAGTTCGACAACCATATGTCGATCGTTTAACATATTGAGTAGTACCCGCACACGTTCCTTGCCACTTAAGCGAGCATCGAAAATAGCTTCATATCCAGAGAAAGGCCCACCCCCGATCCACACTCGATCCCCACGCTGCAAGTTATCAAAAAATAACCCACCTTGATGCTCGATGTCCTCCATACGCTGCCGTATTTCATGAATGAACGATTCTGGGACTTGGGCAGGCTCGCCACCGAAACAAACTAAACCAAGGGTATAAGGCATGTATTGGAAAGTTGATGCACCCGCTCGTTTCAAATCAGCTTCAACAAACATGTATCCGGGGAAAAAGGGCACAATCTTCCGCGCCCTGGGATTGACGGGATTTACCCGGAAACGAGGGTAAACAACCTTAAAACCACGTGCAAGAGCTTGTTGCCAAACAAGAGTTTCTTTATTGGATTTAGTACGAAGTACATACCAATGATCTGCCATGATTAACCTTTAACGATGGTGATACGACGCATTTCGATAACTCTTCTTGATGTACATTCACGCTTCTTCTAAAGTACCGTAACAGGAGAGGATCTTTACCAATTTTGATCTGGATGGTTTATTCTCAGAGCCATTTTTAACCATTCCATAACTCCCAGACTTTCATTAAGTGCCAAGCTTTACGCTCATTGCCTTAGAATATGGCGTAGCAAACTGTGTTCTCTCATAAGGTTGTTGGATGCTCAGGCGAAATGCGTGGCTTGTGGGTGAAATAGTTATCGTATGTAGAACTTATGCTTTCCTCCACAAATCCTCCATGCCGAGTCATGACGATGGAGAAGTGCGCATTAAATTCATACAAATGGGAGTTAGGTCGGTTTGCAGTGTGCTCCGTTTGCAACGTGTTCCTCACTCTAAGAATGTTTTCGTTAAAAGTTTTAGCAAAGCATGATCTTTGGAGATGTCTTTACCACGTCTGGTATGGCGTCTTGTTTGCGAATGCGGTGTTGAGGGCGATATAGGGCAATGTAGTAATCCTTTAGAGGAGATTGAG
>MGNI01000055.1:12411-17583 GCA_001795115.1 Chloroflexi bacterium RBG_16_48_8
TTGGCAGGTGAATTTTCAGTTGATCCGTCTCTGTTTTGGTTTTAGGTGAGGCCTCAAAGGTGGGTTTGGCGTCAAGCACTTCATCGGCCTTGAAGATCTCATACAATTCCTGGGTGCGCCTGGCAGGATCCACTCCCAGCTCTTCCTTCAAAGCCTGTTGGCAGCGAATGTATTGTCGCAGAGCTGCGGTGCGATCACCAGAGAGGTAATACAGGCGCATTAGACTCTGATGGGTGCGCTCATGGGCTCGGTCGAAACTTAGAATACGCATCCCATGGTTTATTCCCCTTTCGTACTCCCCATGGGCTTCGCAATAGACCATAAGTTTATCCAGTATGGAGAGGAACATATTCTGTAAGCGTTCCCGCTCAAACAAGGCCCAGTCCTGATACCAGCCCAGCAAGAGGTCATCTGTATAGAGGCGCTCAGCATCTTCCAATGCCTGAAGCGTTTCCGCATCCAGCTGCCAACCCTGCAAACCATGAGCCTTTTTGTAGGCCACTTCGAATTCAGCTACGTCGATCCACAAGTCCGCTTCTGGGTTTACCCGTATCCAATCGGGTTCAATAAGCAGGATTGAAGGCTGGGAGGAATGGGCATCATCCTGAAGGATGCTTTGGAGCTGCCATAAAGCCTGCCTCAAATATTTTTTGGATTGTGAGGTGGAGTTGGAATCCCATAACAATCCGGCAAGGGTTTCGCGATTGTGATGCTGCTGGCGGTTGAGCAGAAGATAGCAGAAGAGCTCCTGGGATTTTCCGGAGTCGAAATCAGCAAGGATCTGGTTCTCCTTTTCTATGCTACATTTTCCAAATAAGCGGACTTTTAAGCCTGCCACTGCGCTGATCCTCTTCCATGTCTGTGATACCAATGCTGTGAATAAATGCTTAACGATTAGAAATACTTGCTCTCAATAAGCCAATTTCACCTTTGATATCTGTAATTTTCGATGTACTCAGAACAATTGATGACCTTCTTCCTCGATTTATTGAAACTTATTCTTCTGTTTATGGAAATGACAAAGGTACTCCTTGTGCCAAATCGGGTATTTGGTATATAAATGCAAATGCACAGTTGGACCTCACACGTCTCTTGTGCAATGCCTCGGTGGGGGGCAACCCACCGGGGCTTTCTTCTTAAAGAAACGAACCGGCTCTGTGGCCGGTTTCGCTCGCTCCACGAAGGTCCCACCGATCCTGTAGATCGGCAAGCGACCAAATTTGACCTCCGCCTCGTTGCTTCCACTCTTAGTTGTTATGCTGATAGGACGTTCAATGATTTAGGAATAGCTGGCTTGAAAGTAAAGCCCCATAGACCAACTTCTTATGCCCTGCTTCTCATCATCCTCCAATGACCCTCGTCCGAACGCTTTTTGTTTAGGATAAATATTACAGCTTCCGAGGATAGATTAACATGTTGAGAATCGAGTGTCAATAAATAGGACTTATCAGTTACTTTAAAATTTTGGACAAATATGGTTGGAACCTTTTCACCTTAGTGCAGAGGATAAAACACCCGGCTGATCCTATCTGAAGTGAATGAGAATATGTAAGGCAGGAACAAGGGGGAACGATGATCGTTTGGATTCGGTCCTTCATTTCTGCGGAGAGGTACAATGCACCTTGAGGTTTCTCTAATCTATTTTCTCATGACATCTACGGTCATTGTTGCACCTTCACTGGACCGGAGAGTTACAGTTGCAGGGGGATGATCGGTATCAATCACCAGGACGAAAGCATCTTTTTGGAGAATGTATTGCATCGGCCCATATCCATCGACGCTCACCGAAGCCGTTGTATCCCCCGAGGGTCTGGCAGCGATGTAAAGTTTCCCCCTTGAAGCGCTATAGACAGCCAGCACTGCGATGGAGTTACCTGTTTCTTCTCCTTCTTGTGAGGATAGGTTATCAGGTTCGCCCACACAGGAGGTGGTGAATTCTGGGTTTATGGCAATGAGCGGTTCGCATAAAGCTTGTTTGATTCTTGAACCGAGGAGCGTGGCGATGAAGACAACCGCTACTGCCACAAAGGAAATGATTAAAGAATATTCAGCCAGCCCTTGCCCAGAATGTTGAGTATGCAAAAGATTCTCCCTTTGCTTGGATTGTTTTATTGAAGTGACTTCCATTTCTGTTTTCATGGTTTCCCATCCTTGTCCATTCATGTTCTCCCCTGAAAAGCGACTTTCCCACTTTTCAAAAGGTTAATCCTTGTTTAATCAGTCGTAAGGCCTTGGGTCAATCGGGTTTATCTTGATTTTTGAGGCTGGCCGAATGCCTTATGAGGTAAAGGTGATTATCTCTACCTCTTTGCAGCGATCCGATGAATAGAGACTTGTCAGCCGGATGCTGCAACTTTCATTGTTCTGCTTTGGCTAGGTCTGGCAACCTGCGGCATTCTGTTAATAGTTACGAAGGAAGAGTGTCATTGTTACAAAAAAGGAGGAAAATTGGTACTAAAGTAAGGCGCAAACGTTGATATTACCCATGAAATCCCAATCCATCCTTGGTTGAGGTTGTTTTGTACAGCACCAAATCATGGACCGAAAGAAAAGGTAGAACATATCAGGAATGAGACGAACTTCCTTATGCGATTTGTCTTAAAAAATAAAGGTTCCACAATTTGACCTTTATTTGAAGAATTGATATTCTGGTATTGAATCACAACATTGGTACTTTACAGGTACAACGCACCGACAACACGTTTCAACATCCGGGGAGCTTGGGCGTGTTTTTCGATTTTTGGACAATTCATTCCTGACTTGGCTGAAATGCTGCGCGCCCTTAGATCATTTATGCTTGTGTGAAATCCGACGATCAAAACAGATGGAGGATGGAAACATGACTGCGCAGAAAGGACTATCTCGAGGTTTAGGGCTATTGACTGTTTTAGGAATCTCCCTGGTACTGTTGGTAGCTGGTGCGTTTTCTGTTCGTGCCGCACCCTCGGCCGCAGCCGAGGGGATGTGATACTTAACGAAATCATGAAGGATCCTTCAGCGGTCGGTGATTCGAGTGGGGAATGGTTCGAACTCTTTAATTCCACAGCAAAGGATATCGATATCAATGGCTGGACGATTAAGGATAATGGCACTGATAGCCATCTGATTAATAACGGAGGTTCCTTGATCTTTCCTGCAGGGGGATATCTTGTTTTCGGAAACAATGGCGACACTGCAATCAATGGCGGGGTAGCTGTTGATTACGCATATCCTTCCAATTGGTATATGGGTAACAGTGATGATGAAGTGATATTACTTGATGGTTCATCGAATGAAATCGATAGGGTGGAGTATGACAATGGCACTACTTTCCCGGATCCGACTGGTGCTTCGATGGTGTTGCAAGATCCTGCTTTAGATAACAATGCAGGAGCCAACTGGTGCGAATCTACGACAGCCTATGGTGATGGGGATCGAGGTACACCGGGTTCGGTCAATGACTGTTTACCTCCTCCCGCAACAACGACCAGCATCTATGCCATCCAATACACAACGGATCCGAGCGGTGACTCACCCTTGAAGGATCAAGCTGTCACCACCGAGGGAGTCGTTACTGCCGTCTTTGGTTCTGGTTATTTTATCCAGGATCCTGAGGAAACCTCATGGAGTGGTTTATGGGTGTATGACGACGAAAATACCCCAAGCATGGCTGACAGCCTTCGCCTTACCGGTACTGTTGCGGAGTACAATGGGCTGGCGGAATTAACAACGATAACAGGATATGAAGTTCTTACATCTGGTCAGCCATTGCCAGATCCTGTGCTTTTATCTATGTCCGATGTATCTCAAGAACCGTGGGAGAGCATGCTGGTGCGGGTGGAGAATGCTACTGTGATCGATGCGGATCTCGGCCATGGTGAATGGTCGGTGGATGACAGCAGCGGTGTTGTCCGGATCGACGATCTCGGAAGTTACAGCTACCTGCCTGCAAGCGGAGATTTTCTCGATTTCATTCAGGGTCCGCTTAACTACGATTATGGGAATTTCAAGATTGAACCCCGTGACGATAGCGATATCGGCATTCCTCCACCCTTTGTGCCCATTTGTGAAATCCAGGGAGTTGGTTTCGCCTTGCCCTATGTAGGACAGACAGTCCGCACACAAGGTTTGGTTATCGCCGATTTCGATCAGACGAGCAAGCGCGGGTTTTTCATACAAGATGAGAACTGCGATGGGGATCCAGCCACCTCGGACGGGATTTGGGTCTACATCAGCAGCCGTTCGCAGGTCGTCAGCGATGGTGATTTGGTGGAGCTACGGGGGTTTGTCTCTGAATATTACGGGATGACGGAGATCACCACTTCGGTTGAGGACATCACGATCCTCTCCGAGGAGAACTCACTGCCAACCCCAGTCGATCTGAACCCGCCCTTTGATAACAACCCCTCCTGGGCATACTTCGAATCTTTGGAGGGCATGTATGTATCCATGGATTTCGCCACGGTCGTCGGATCGACCGACTACAACGACGAGGCCTATGTTGTGCGGAGCGATCTGGGACTCGATCGGATCTTCCAGGACCATCCCGACGGGACGGGGGTGATCGTGGCCGTGGATGACAGCGGTCTTTTTGAGATCCAGCCCGAGGTCAAAGTGGGAGATCGAGTGACTGGTCTCCTCGGGGCGCTGGATTACACCTACGACGATTGCAAGATGCAGCTCACCGCACCGCCGTTGGTATTCGCAAGTCCAGATCCGGCGAAGGATGGAGATGTCGATGGCGATATCGATCTGGATGACCTGCGCAAGCTCCAGAAATATTGGGGTCAGAGAGTGCCACCTGCACCCGCCAGCGCGGATCTGGATGGGGATGGAAGAATCACGTACAAGGATATTCTGGCCTTCCTGCGCTTATATCGCCAGCTTATGCCCAAGCGGAATGAGTTCAGCGTTGCCACCTTCAACCTTGAGAACCTCTTCGATATGGTGGATGAGCCGGGTAAGAAAGATCCTGTCAGTTCGTCGGAAGCGTATGGATTGAAGTTGAATAAGTTGGCGGAGACCATCCACGACGATCTGGGTGAGCCGATAATCATCGGTGTACAGGAAGCTGAGAACAGGTTAGTTCTGACAGATCTTCTCGCCCAGCCTGAGATCAAGGCTGATTATGAGATTGTGCTAGTAGAAGGCCCGGATGTGCGCGGGATGGATGTGGGCCTGCTCTATCAGGTA
>MGNI01000055.1:17726-20631 GCA_001795115.1 Chloroflexi bacterium RBG_16_48_8
TGGTAGTTCATCTCGAATTCGGGATGGAGCTGCCACGAAAAGGCTGGACCGTACTGGAAGACCTGTGGGTGATCGTCAACCATTTCAAGTCTAAGAGCGAGGATACAGAGCAGGTACAATACACTTTGCCCAGGCGTGTGGAACAAGCCGCTTTCGTGGGTGATTTAATGCAGGAGATCCAGGCCTTGCATACGGGCGCGAAGGTGATTGTGCTAGGGGATTTGAATGACTTTCTTAATTCCGAGACCCTCGCTGTTTTGGAAAATGCAGGCTTGAGTGATCTGCTATATGAAACCCCCAAACCCAATCGCTACAGTTACATCTATCAAGGCGAATCGGAGGTACTGGATCACATCCTGATCAGCCAGAGCCTGTGGGGAAACTTCCGATCTATTGAGCCGATCCATATCAATGCCGATTACCTGGTTGCCTATGAAGAAACCCCCAACCTCAACCGCCGCAGTTCAGACCACGATGCCGTGGTGGCGAAGTTCATGCTGAGGATGTGGAGAGGGTGGTGAAGGTTCGAAGCTCGCTCGAAGATGAACTTTATCACTAAATCATAGAGAATGAGGAGGGAGTATTGGTTGATTTCTAATATATGTACTTACAAAACACAAAATCAAAATATTGATGGAGGAATGTAATGCGCAACAAGAAGATTGCGATTCTGTTGGTCACATTCGTACTTCTACTTGTCACAGTTATTCCTGTTGCGGCCATTACCTGGGGAGAACCCGATAATGGCGAGCATCCGCATGTGGGTACGCTTCTCTTTGTCCAGAATGGGGTCGGTTATTATTCCTGCACTGGGACGATGATTGCACCAAGTGTCATGCTCACAGCCGGACATTGTGTAGAGGAAAATGGCAATATCAATGACGTAACATATGTACGGTTTGCGGAAGATGCAATGGCCAGCTATGGGGATTATTCCTCTACGCAAGAATGGTTGAATAAAGAGTGGCTTGCAGTGAAAACAGTCATCCCTCATCCAAAATTTGATGATTATGCTAAGTTTCCGATGACCTATGATGTTGGAGTAGTCATCCTTAAAAAGCCATATTATCCCAAAGATAGTAATGGCAACTTTGTTTTCGGTGAACTGCCTGAACTCTACTTCCTCGAAGGATTGACGGGTGTTGAGAAGAATCACTTTACGGTCGTCGGATACGGAATGCAGGGGACTTTGCCACCCTTCTATCAGGATGATTACGCTCGATATAAGGGTATAGTCAAGCTTCTTGAGGTAAGCAGCTATCTCACTGCTGGGGGCGAAGCAAATGCAAAATTCTCAAATAACCAGGGAATTGGAGGAGGCACGTGCTATGGTGACAGTGGAGGACCAACTTTCTTCAAAGATACTAATCTCATCGTTGCAGTGACATCCTTTGGATGGGCGAAGAATGGCAACTGTATCGGGAATGACTACAATTACCGTATGGATATTCCCGATGCCTTGGATTTCCTCTATGATATTCTTAACAAATATAGTGGGAAGCGATGAGGACGTCTTGATCATGCGTGGTTGGACCATACCAGCTCCAAATGGGGCAAATAAGTTACTACTACCTTGGTGGAACATCGATGGCTAGCCCGCATGTGGCAGGTACAGTAGCCCGAATGGCGCAAAAGAAGCCTGATTTGACAGCTTCTGAGGCAGAGTCAATCCTTGAGGACACAGCAATACCTCTAGACCCAGGTTCAAGGAACATGTTTACGACTTGGAGAACTGGTGAAACCTACACATGGGGTGCTAATGCAACAGGTGAAGGATTGCTAGATGCTGCTACGGCACTTGCGGCTATACCATAGGATAATTCTCTTCCAAAATACTAAGATACAAACCGCCTCGGGCTGTACATCCGAGGCGGGAATTTTAAAGAATTTTTAAGAACAGATCAGCGTCTCATACCAATCGCCCTTTTCTTCGAGTTCTTCGCCGGGGGCTCAAACCGTGGCTACAATTGAATAAATTTGCCATTCGGTTATGGCATTTGTAGCCTTCTCGGAAGCTTCAAGCTTCCGAGAAGGTTTATATGGATTTATGTAGGGCGAGATTCCATTCTTGCTCGGATCCAACCAGATTTATTCCTGAGCCCATACGCTGATCGGGAGTCAGCAAAGCTGGCTTGATCTAAATCGAGGATGGGGGAAGTTTTAAGGATCAATCAGGGAGGGTCCAACCCCACGCCAGACTGCGCAAAAAGTGGATCTTAAAACAGCAGTCCAGAGTATGTGGAAGACACTGATCTGCTGTTGGAATGATTTCCTCGTCGAAAAACCAGGAAATCTCAAACAAAAAAATAGGCCCTGCTTATGCCAGGGCTTCGATCATCTTCTGCACTCCCAGGATGTTGATCGCTCTCTTCAGATTGTAAGCCAGGATCGTCAGGCTCGCCTCCGCCCTGACATTCGGTAAGCCTCGCATCAGAAAATGACCTTGATCCATCCAATGTTTAATTGTCCCAAAGGGATGTTCTGCCAACTCTTTACGCCGCTTGATCTTTCGACTTCGCTCAGGACAGGCTCTTCTCCGGGTTAGCTCGAATCCTTCGTTCCATTTCTTCCAACACTTCCTCATCTACCCAGCGCGTGATCCGACGCCCATCCTTGCTGCGCGTGTATTGCGCCTTCATTGCACACTGCCCACAGGCGCTGCAGATGTAGTACTTGATGTCCCTTCCCTTTTCAGTGGTCTGGAAACGGTAGGTCAGCTTTTCCCCTGCCGGGCACCAGTAGCAATCCTGTTCTCCATCGTAGCGAAAATCACTTTTTCCAAATAATCCCAGCTTCTTATTGGCCGACATATCCGGCTTGGGAATGTAGGGCGTGATCCCCTCCTTCATACATTCCTTCACCTCCCGCCCATCGTAATACCCCATATCCGCCGTCACTTCCAGTT
>MGNI01000055.1:20944-21118 GCA_001795115.1 Chloroflexi bacterium RBG_16_48_8
CGGCATCCGTAAGCGAGATCTGCTTATCCCCACTCTCCTTCATCTGCTCTTCTAACTCCCGGTACTTTTCCATTCGTTCCTTCAGACGTTCAATCTTCTCTTTTAGCTCTTCCGCAGTACACTTGCGCTCCTCTGGCTCCCTGGCATCATTCTCATCCAATTCCTGAAGATAGG
>MGNI01000056.1:0-297 GCA_001795115.1 Chloroflexi bacterium RBG_16_48_8
AGTATAATAACTTCCATACGGCTGGCTTGTTCAGATAAATAACCTTCGGAGGGAGTACATGGCCTCAACCAAAGTACTGAAAAGACGAGTGAGCTTCTGGCAGGGGCTGCGTTACCGCGGGAAGCAGAATATGCTCACTTGGATCCTGCATCGTATCACGGGGCTGGGCATTGTGCTCTTTGTAGGTACCCATATTGTTGCAGCGTTCTTCCTTCAGCAATTCAGCGACGACATCTCCATTGCTTTGACAACCGTCTATGAATCCTGGCAGTTTCAGATTGTGGTTTATTTCTGTGT
>MGNI01000056.1:304-1864 GCA_001795115.1 Chloroflexi bacterium RBG_16_48_8
CATGCCCTGCACGGCGCACGACTCGCTCTGGAGGACCTGTTCCCACTATTGCTCCGATTCCATCGAGAGCTTATTTGGTTTCAATGGATTTTGTTCATCCCACTTTACAGCTTACCCGTTTATGTGCTGATCAATAATGGCCTTACGGGTGGGGCATGAGGAGGATCGACATGCAGAGATCAAGGCGTGTTCGTCCCGCAATGGGAACCTTCGAATATGGGATGTGGCTCTTCACCCGATTATCTGGATTGGCGATCATCCTTTTTTCAGCGGTTAGTATCGCCATGGCGTTCATCATGGGCGGTCGTACACTGCTCGACCTGCCAGCCATGTTCCGCTGGATGTTTTTCCCCAACCCCAATCATGTTGTCAACAGTGATATCCCCGATGTGACCGCGGGATGGTCGAATGCTTTTTGGCAGATCTTCAGCACTGTGATCATCTTTCTAGCTGCCGGGCATGGTTTGAATGGGTTGCGGATGGTGATCGAAGATTATGTGGATCGAATTACCTTCGTCTATGCCCTGCGATTATTGTTACTCGTAATGTGGATGGGTGGCATGATTGTGGCGATATACGTGATTTTAGCTACTTGAGTAAAAACCAACCTGGAGAGAAGGCATGCGGCATCAATATGAAGTTGTCATTATAGGAGCAGGAGGCGCGGGTTTGATGGCTGCGCTCCATGCTTCTAAAAAGGCCAAGACAGCTGTTCTCAGTAAACTCTATCCTGTCCGGTCGCATACAGGAACGGCGCAAGGTGGGGTCGGAGCGGCTTTAGGCAATCTGGAAGAGGATCAACCGGAATGGCACACTTTCGATACAGTGAAAGGGAGCGATTACTTGGGCGATCAAGACGCCATTGAGTTCATGTGTCAGGAGGCGGTGTCCACCGTCTATGAATTGGAGCACATGGGGTTGCCCTTCGATCGAACGCCCGAAGGTCGTATTGCACAGCGACCCTTTGGTGGGCATACCAACAACACTACCGGCAAACCGGTGCGAAGGGCATGCTATGCAGCCGATCGCACCGGGCACATGATCCTGCAAACACTCTATCAGCAGTGCATTAAGAACAATGTGAAATTCTTTGATGAGTTCCAGGTTCTGGATATCCTTATAGAAAATGGTGTTGCGGCCGGTGTGCTAGCGGCAGAGCTTCTCACAGGCGAGATTCATGTCTTCCATGCCAAGGCGGTCATCTTTGCGACAGGTGGATGGGGACGGGTATGGGAGATCACATCCAATGCCCATTCCTATACCGGTGATGGCGTCGCCATTACCATGAGGCGTGGGATCCCGGCCCAGGACATGGAGTTCTTCCAGTTCCATCCCACCGGTATCTATAAGATGGGCATCTTGATCACAGAGGGGGTGCGCGGCGAGGGGGGTGTGATGATCAACAATGAGGGCGAGCGCTTTATGAATCGCTATGCACCTAGCGTGAAAGACCTTGCCTCCAGGGATGTGATCAGCCGAGCTATGTACCTTGAGATGCGGGAAGGACGCGGCATCGACGGTCGTCGCTTCCTTTATCTGGATGTGCGACCCGATACAGTG
>MGNI01000056.1:1872-2098 GCA_001795115.1 Chloroflexi bacterium RBG_16_48_8
CGACCCGATACAGTGAACAAATACGCCGCTCAAGATGGGCGGACCCACCCGGATGGTACACCCTATAAAGTCACCGGGGAGGAAATCCTATCCAAGCTGCCAGATATCATCGATTTCTGCCGGACCTATCTGGCGGTCGATCCCCTCACACAACCGATGCCAGTGCAACCCACTGCCCATTACGCCATGGGCGGCATCCCTACCAACATGTTCGGTCAAGTTGTGG
>MGNI01000056.1:2111-3045 GCA_001795115.1 Chloroflexi bacterium RBG_16_48_8
GAACAATACGGTTCTGCCAGGATTGTATGCGGCCGGGGAAGTAGCTTGCGTGTCTGTGCATGGAGCTAACCGCCTGGGTACGAACTCATTGGTGGATATTATTGTATTTGGGAAGCAGGCCGGGATTAAAGCTGCCGAATTTGCCAGTGGGACTTCGTTCCCAAGCTTACCGACAGATGCAGATGATTTTCTACTTCAGCAATTGGACCGCCTGCGCGGGGAGAAATCCTCTGTGAAAGTGAGCGACATTCGGCGGGAGATGCAGGAAGTGATGATGGCAGACGTGGGAGTCTTTCGAACCGAAGAAGGGATGAAGGAAGCGCTTCAAAAGGTACGAGCCTTGAAAGAGCAATATCAAGAAGTGCGTGTGGAAGACCAGGGGAAGGTCTTCAACACAGACTTATACGAAGCCTGGGAGTTGGGCTGCCTGCTGGATGTGGCCGAGGTGACTGCTGTGTCAGCTCTGGAGCGCAGGGAGAGCCGTGGAGCTCATGCTCGCGAGGATTACCCCAAACGGTTAGATGACAAATGGCTCAAGCATACATTGGCCTTTTTAGAGCCGGAGGGTGTGCAGCTCAAGTATAAACCCGTGACGATCACCCGCTTTGAGCCTAAGGAACGGGTTTACTAGGAGAGGGATGCAAATGCAGGTTAAGCTCCGAATCTTTCGCTACAACCCAGAGGTTGATAAGCGACCTCATTATGAAAATTATACAGTAGAAGCTGAACTCACGGATCAGATATTGGATCTGCTGAACAAGGTGAAATGGAACCAGGATGGCACCCTATCTTACCGGCGATCCTGTGCGCATGGCATCTGTGGTTCGGACGCCATGCGGATCAACGGTGTCAATCGCTTAGCTTGCAAAGTCTTGGTGAGGGATGTCGGCACGAAGATCACGGTGGAACCCATCCTGGGTTTGCCCGTCATCAA
>MGNI01000056.1:3057-3349 GCA_001795115.1 Chloroflexi bacterium RBG_16_48_8
ATGGAGCCCTTTTTCGAGCATTATCGATCTGTCCATCCTTATCTGATCAATGAAGAACCACCACCGGTGCGTGAACGGCTGCAAAGCCAGGAGCAGCGCGCTCGTTTTGATGACACGACCAAGTGTATCCTGTGCGCAGCCTGTACGACCTCCTGTCCCTCCTTCTGGGCCAGCGGCGAATATGTTGGACCAGCAGCCATTGTACAAACCCATCGCTTCATTTTTGATAGTCGGGATCATGGGGCAGAAGAGCGTCTGAAGGTATTGAATGATAGAATGGGTATCTGGCGCT
>MGNI01000056.1:3358-5958 GCA_001795115.1 Chloroflexi bacterium RBG_16_48_8
TCTACAATTGCACGGATGCCTGCCCACGCGAAATTGAGGTAACCAAAGCGCTGGGTGAGGTGAAGGTAGCAATCGCGACAGGGAAGGTGGATTGAGGAGGAATTTCTGCTTCACCTCCACGCTGTGGCAGCCCGAGTGAAGGATGATGGATCTATCGGATGTTTTAGGTCGGGCGCCGCAGATTTTGATTGCCGATGACGATTGGCTGAATCGAGATCTTCTCAGGACCTACCTGGCCACTTCTGGATGTCATGTGACGATCGCACCTGATGGCCAGACTGCGTTGGATATGGCTTTGGCAGCCCCTCCTGATCTGGCGCTTTTGGATATTCAAATGCCGCGGTTGGATGGTGTGGAGCTCTGCCGCAGGCTGAAGTCGTCACCCAGCACACGCTTTGTGCCCGTGATCATTGTAACGGCTTATGACACCGATGAAGAAAAGGTCAAGGCCATTGACGCCGGTGCGGATGATTTCGTCACCAAGCCCTATAACGCCATCATTTTGTTAACCCGCGTCCGTTCCCTCCTGCGAATTAAAAAATTGAACGACGAAATCGAGGCTCGCAACACACTCCTGCGCAAGGTGTTGAACCGCTATGTGGCGGAGGACGTGGCCGAGATCATTCTGGAGAATCCGGATCAACAGCTTCAACTGGGCGGCGCGACTCGCATGGTCACCGTTCTTTTCGCCGACATCCGCGGCTTCACCAAGTATACGGAGCAGCACCCTGCACCACGCGTGATTGAAACCCTCAATCGCATTTTCAAACCATTGAGCAATGTGGTTTTTGCCTACCGGGGCACCTTTGACAAGTATCTGGGTGACGGATTGATGGCTTTCTATGGGGCACCCATTTCGGAAGCAGACGATGCTTCCCGCGCCCTGGATACAGCCATCGCCATGCACCGCCTGTTCCAGTCCCTGCAGGATGATTCCGTGGATCATATCCGCGATTTGGCTCTTCGAGTTGGCTTGCATTCGGGGGAGGCCGTCGTTGGCAACATCGGTTCAGATTTCGTCATGGACTATACCGTGATCGGGGATGTGGTCAACGTCGCCAAACGTCTACAGGAAGCTGCAGCGGAGGGCACCATCCTGATGAGTGAAGCCACTTATCTGCAGGTGGGTGATGTGGAAGCCAAGCGACTGGATCCCATCGAGCTCTCTGGTCGAGAGGAACATGTCATTGCTTACGAAATGGCAGGTCCTTTCTAGTTGAAGAGTTTTCTTCTTGATGCAGAGCAAGAGCCTTTATCCCCAAAAACGTTTTCACAAGAAAGTCAATAAGTCGAGAAGTCCATAAGTTGATAAGTCCATTGATTGACTGATCCCCGCTCCCTTCTCTCGCGATTTGTTCTCTATTAAACAAAGATTTGCTGCTTCTTATATTCCGTGGAAGGAGCGTATAGTATAATCGCGGCACGCCCCAGTAGCTCAAACGGACAGAGCGAGGCTCTCCTAAAGCCTAGGTCGTGCGTTCGAATCGCACCTGGGGCACAGAAATTAGATAATACCAGGCAGAATTCCCAGAGTAGAGGGATTTCTGACTGGTTTTTGTTTTGAGCAAAGGGGAAAGTAAGCCGAGTTGCAAAAACAATGGGGCAAGTCATTCTGTCAATTTGACCTTATTAATGTCTCATACCTAATACCCATCTTAGTGGAGGATGACGACGACTTTCTTCCCTCGGCGCGTGATGATCTGTGGGCCGTCGGACAAGGCCTTGTTTACCACTTCACTGAAATTGTTCTTCGCCTCTTGAAGCTGCCAAAGGTCCTTTTTCAAACTCTCTCTTTTCAAGACTATCTGTCTATTCTCAGCGATCGTGCAAGTCTCCATTGGCCTTTTTTCAGGCGAGTCATCATTTTTCTCTAACAAATTTTCTAAATCGTCGCTCCAACATGTTGGACGTGTGACGAGACTGTAATTCGTCGGTAATAAGCCCATAAAAATCACCTGCTAACGTGGGATGTGAAACCAGAAGGATCGTTCAAGGTGCAGGATTCGTAATGACGATGGAGATGTGGAGTTGAAAGGAAAGGATCCTGTCCGTTGGATATACCTTCGGAGGCACCCAATGAAATCAAGCGCTCATCCAATCGTTATGTGCATTCTGTGCGTTGCTCTGGCCGCATGTAGTACTCCGACGCCTCTTGGCAATCCGAAAGTCGCCCAAGTAAGAGAGGTCAGCCTCTTGGCTACGCCTCGTCCTAAAAGGCTAGAATCGACCACACCCACATCAACCAGTATCTTCCTCCCTTCTTCAACTCAGGTTCCAATGCCCACAAGTACAGCAGCTTCCATCTTTGCCTGGGGTGATTTTCCGGGTCCAACGGAGGATTCAGAAATGAAGATTCCTCCCCCCATGACCCCCATTGACTTCCCCCAAAAAACGGTCAATATCCTCCTTCTCGGAACAGATCGAAGATCCTCCTGGACGTATTATCAAACGGATGCATTGATGATCCTTTCTTTGGATCCTGTTGCGAACACAGCCACATTTATTTCCATCCCCCGTGATCTATATGTCTATATCCCGGGATGGAAGGTTAATCGCATCAATACGGCTGAGTTCAAAGGCGGCTCTGAGATGATTGCCAA
>MGNI01000056.1:6097-7143 GCA_001795115.1 Chloroflexi bacterium RBG_16_48_8
CTATGAATATGAGCCTGACATTGTCTACCACATGGACGGTTTCACCGCCATGTGTTACGTCCGTATGCGTATGAAAAGCAGCGATTTCGATCGCTTGCGTCGCCAACAGGATGTCTTTCTGGCCTTATTCGATCAATTCATTAGCATCAATGGATTCATAAAAGTACCACAGCTTTACGACACATTCAGCCAATTTGTGGAAACGGATATGGGTTTGGATGACATTCTCTCATTGCTGCCGTTGGCATACAAATTGGCTTTGAATCCATCACAAATCCGTTTTTATAGAGTCGACTATAGCATGATTGAAAACTGGCGAACCCCCCAAAGCGGCGCGGCTGTTTTATTGCCCAAGCGGGAACTAATCCAGGCCATGTTTGAGGAGGCTTTCAGGGATTTAGGGAGTTCAACATCTGCGGATCCTTAGCGCAATCAGGTGCTGGTATTATTTAGGTATTGGGATCTTCATAGGACCGCTGACGGGGTTGGAAAAAGTTCGATGTTCTTATACCTTGGTATAGATGAGACATAAAGCTTTGTCGTTGTCCGATCAGTCGGTCGGGTTGGTTCCAATCTCGGATTTCTGATTGCAAATCTTCTTCAATTCCTGCTCCAGTTTCTCTTCTAAATTGTCCAATTGTTGGATCATCCCTGGGGGAACGGAGTGTTTGGGCCATTGACTCTTTAAATCCGAAATTTGTTTCTTCAAGTCTTCTATTCCGTTTTTACTCATGCCTTCTCTCCCTTAGCAGTTATCACTAATTTCCAATCTTGAGATCCCCTCAACAGAAGATCTGAAGCGAGCAAAGGTCGTATGCGAAAAAATGTTGAGAAGCCGATTTTATCAGGTATACCTCAAGTAGCTAAGATTAGCACGTTTGGCCTTGTCCTCATCATTGTAATGGAGGTGAAATTCCATCCAGGTTTCTTTTACATTCTTGTGTGCCGAAATTACATTATTGTAAAAATCCCGATGTCCGGGCAACTATCCTGCATCAGAAATGGGTGATGAAGGCTGTTGCACCTGTATTGGACATGAAGGAGCT
>MGNI01000056.1:7162-9357 GCA_001795115.1 Chloroflexi bacterium RBG_16_48_8
AGCAGCAATCGCCCGGCATCATTGCTTATGCGTGAAAAGATCAATCGACCAAGAAAATCGACCACACCGGTTTGAATCAAGGCCGCTGTGAAGATCAGTAAACCCAGGATGGTCAGGACAACTTCGTTGCCAAACCCAGCGAAGGCTTGCTTAGGAGTGAGCAACCCGGTCATTGTGACGAGGAGCAACAACCCCAGGGCAATGACATCCGAGTGAACTCGCTCAAGCGAGAAAAGCAGTACTGCAAGCCCGATGATCCCGATCATCAGACCGATTTCAAAGGTCATTCAACCACTCCAGGGGGTGGATCCTGGCTTCCGGGTTGTGGAGTTTTATTTTAATTTATGTCTCCACGTATTGAGATGCTTAGATCCAGCTCTTAAATGCAACTTTGAGGGTTTGGATAAGAAGCCAGGATTGGACGGATCGGTGCAAGAACGAAAGAAAAAGGCGCAGAGAGATTTGAAGATAAAAGATCTCCTATTCTTTCTGCGTCCATCGTAGGTTCACTTTAAAGATGGGTAATTACCAGGTTTGTATTGTGTGACCTAAGGCTTCCAAACCTCCCACACTTTTCCGACCAAATCCGGCCCGGGAGTGAGTGTGACCTGTCCCAGCTCCCATCCGGAAGGCGTGACCTCACCGGTTTCTCGCACATGCTGAAAAGCCTTGACTTGACGGAGGAGTTCAGCGGGATTGCGACCGACTTCAGGTGTAAGAACTTCCATAGCTCGGACGATAAAATCAGGATCGATGATAAAACGTCCGCGAGTATCCACCCCTGCTGCAGCGTTATAAATCCCATAAACATCACCGATTTTACCGCCGGCGTCGGAGAGAACAGGGAAGGGAAGGCCTCCTTCCACCTTCTTGGATAATTCCTCCGCCTGCCATATCTTATGTACAAATCGGCTGTCGGCGCTGGCAGAGAGCACTTCTGTGTCTAAAGCCTTGAACTCGGCATACAGAGCGGCGACCGCCGCTAATTCGGTCGGTCAGACAAAGGTGAAGTCCCCTGGATAGAAGCACAGGACAATCCACTTTCCTTTGTAGTCCGAAAGCTTCACGGGTTTGAACCCCATAGCCCTGAACGAATGCAGTAGCCTCAAAATCGATGGCTTCTTTGCCGACCCGAACTCTCATTTTGCCCACCTCCGGTGATCGTTGTGCTTTGTCGGATGTCCCCATTACGATTGATCCCACTGA
Organism: Chloroflexi bacterium RBG_16_48_8; assembly: GCA_001795115.1. Classification (GTDB taxonomy): domain Bacteria; phylum Chloroflexota; class Anaerolineae; order Anaerolineales; family E44-bin32; genus MGNI01. The sequence continues at coordinate 8,369 of MGNI01000056.1, forward strand.
AAGGATAGGTCCCTCTGCAGGTGTTACACAACCATCTTTCATCTTTGACATAGGTGCCTCCAACCCATACTCTATCATGATGTTTTAAAAAAACGGACGAGACAATCATCACGATATTAGCCTGAGAACCAACGTCTTTTCAGTTGCCCGTGATTCTTTTATTCAACCATCCACACCTCGCTTCAGATGCAAGCAGGATGGGCGATGAGATGAGGAGAGGAAGAGGTTTCTGTTGTGATCCGAACAATGCCATCCGGGTCATCCTGGAGTGCCCCATGCAACATTTTCAGAAACGTGCGCTTGCGTGAGGGTGTGTTTCACGAAATGTCCATCACGTACTTTCGAGGTGATACCACCCGTTAACTCAACACCGAAGGAAGTTTGCAGTATTGAATGGAATGCATCCCTCACATGAGAGCATCTTGATCCAAAAGGGTTCCTGCTGTAAGATCAATTTGTGATTAAAAACACAATCAGCATTGAACTCTGATAACATCAAAGAATGGAGGGCGATCTTCATAAATTATCCAGCGCAGATCGAAGGTTTGGTTATTGCAGAAAGGGATGCGTTCGCCAAAATTTCAATGAGATAGACAGAACTCAATTGATGCAAAGCGATACTTCATTCAGGAGGCAAAATCATGGATGTCCTTGTTTTTGGCGGATCGGGAAAGATGGGCGCAGCGGTGGCCTGGGATTTAGTAAAACAGGAAGATGTAGAAACGGTAGGTCTTGTGGGAAGAAAGGAATCTTCCCTGAGAAAGGTTGCGGATTGGGTCACTACCCCCAAGATCAAGCTCCACACATTGGATATTATGGATGTGAAGGCTACGAAGGATTTAATGAGAGGCTACGATGTGGGTATCAGCACCTTGCCCGATAGGAGGACAAGTTATCGAGTGGTGGATACGGCTATCCAGGCGGGTTTGGATATTGTGGACATGCTGGAGGAGTATCACCGCAGACCGGACGCCTATGAAATCGAGGGT
>MGNI01000056.1:9380-10530 GCA_001795115.1 Chloroflexi bacterium RBG_16_48_8
GCTTAATGAGTATGGGGACTGGCTGCATGAGGAGGCCATTGCCAAGGGAGTAACCTTCCTGGATGGGATCGGCTTTGCTCCGGGGATCAGCAATATCACGGTTGGAGAGGGGATCCGCAAACTAGATCAGGCCGATTGTGCAGTGGCTCGAGTGGGGGGCATCCCCTCCAAGGTGTCCGCAGCCCGACATCCGCTGAGATACATGATCACATGGGCTTTCGATCATGTTCTGCGGGAGTATATGGTTCGCTTGAATGTGATCAAGGATGGGGAGGTGGTGGAGGTGGATGCCGCTACCGATTGTGAAGGGTTTAAATTCACGAAATTTGGCAAGAACGAGGTTTTGGAATGTGCCATCACACCCGGCATGCCAAGCTTCATTTTCACGCGCCCCAATCTGAAGGAATTCGCCGAAAAGACCGTTCGCTGGCCGGGGCATTGGGATGGCATTCGTACATTGAAGGAAGTGGGGATGTTGGATTTGGAACCTGTCGCAATGGATGGGACCCATATTGCACCCCGCGATTTTCTCCTGGCGGTGATCGGACCACGACTGCAGCCGCTGGAGGGCGACACGGATGTGTGTGTCATGTGGAATACGGTGACCGGGAGCAAGGATGGTCGGCCTATGCGAATCGATTACTATTTGTGGGATGAGGCAGACACGGTCCTGGATATCTCCTCCATGGCACGTGTCACGGGTTTCTCAGCGGCCATCGGTGCATTGTTCATCGGTCGGGGGAAAATCACACAAAAAGGCATTGTCCCTCCGGAGGACGCTTTTGATAGCGAACTCTATCTGGAATTTGTTAGCGAATTGAAGGAGAGGGACATCCACATATTGGAAGAAATTCAAATCCTTGGCTAGGCAGGGATTGTTTAACTTCCCTCGATATTCACTATGACCCTCTCCCTTGAGAAGGCAGGAGAGTGTATTTTATTAAGGTCTTTAGAACCATCCTTGAAATCAGTCAGATGTACAATATTTAGTGCTGGCATCTGACCAAAGGAGATGGATGATGGCAAGGGATATCGAAAGCATCTACCGCCGACCGGTGGAATTGCTGCAGAACCTGATCCGCTTTGATACAACCAACCCTCCAGGGAAGGAGGGGGAATGTATTGCCTATATCTATGCTCTATTGAAAGA
>MGNI01000056.1:10554-15338 GCA_001795115.1 Chloroflexi bacterium RBG_16_48_8
TGCTAAACAAGCCAATCGTCCCAATCTGATCACTCGCCTTAAAGGGAGGGGTGAAGCGCCACCCTTGCTCCTTTATGGGCATGTGGATGTGGTTACGACAGCCCATCAGAAATGGACCTATCCGCCCTTTGAAGGAAGGATTGTAGATGGCTACGTTTGGGGTCGGGGGGCTTTGGATATGAAGGGCGGTGTAGCCATGATGCTGGCCGCCTTCCTAAGAGCCAAGGTTGAAGGTCTTGAGCCGGCCGGGGATATTCTTTTTTCAGTGATGTGTGATGAAGAAGCCCTTGGGGAATATGGCGTTAAGTTCTTGGTAGAGGAGCATCCAGAAGAATTTGAAGGTGTACGTTACGCATTGGGCGAATTCGGTGGTGCATCGATGGTTATAGCGGGGAATAAGATCTACCCCATCCAGGTGGCTGAGAAACAGGTTTGCTGGATGAAGATGAAGATCACCGGACCAGCTGGCCACGGGTCACGAATCATACGGGGCGGGGCGATGGCAAAGCTGGGGAAGATCCTGCATAAGCTAGATCGGAAACGACTCCCCATTCACGTCACGGACTGTAGTCGCATGATGATTGAAAGTATTGCCTCCGAATTGTCTTTCCCAGCCAATCTATTCCTGCGTCTGATGCTGCAACCCTTGTTCACCGAGCAAATTTTGGGATTGCTTGGTCCAGCTGGAGCGAATATGGAACCCTTACTCCGCAACACTGTCAACCCCACCATCGTGCATGGTGGTGAAAAGGTCAATGTGATACCGAGTGAGATTGAACTCCAGTTGGATGGTCGATTGCTGCCCGGGTATCGTCCAGAGGATATGATCGCTGAATTGAAGGGGGTACTTGGGGATGAAGTCGAAATTGAGGTGGAGACGTACGAGTCCATGAAAGCAGAGCCGGATATGGGTTGGTTTGACACCTTGGCGGAGATTCTACGCGAGGGTGACCCAGAAGGTGCACCTATTCCCATGATCTTGCCAGGCGTCACGGATGCGCGCCATTTATCCAAACTGGGCATCCAAACCTATGGCTTCACACCCATGAAGCTTCCGAAGGATTTTGCCTTCTTTGATGTGATCCACGGGGTGGATGAGCGTATCCCTGTTGATGCAGTAGAGTTTGGGGCAAAGGCGATCTATCAAGCGATACTGAGGCATGAAAAGTGGAAAGTAGAAAGTGGGAAGTGAAAAGTGGGAAGTGAAAAGAAGGAGGGTGATTCGGATGGTAGGCTGAGTGGGTTGTCCTTTAGTGACCCATCATAGCCAGAACTTCGTGTTCTTCACCATCGTCAATGAGATGGAGGATGCCATCTTGAAGGGGATGCCCATCGAAGAAGACCTCCTGAACCCCCATATTCACTCCGGCCGAGTTGTCAACCCGGATGTGGTACAGGGAATCTCCCCAGTGATAGTAGATTTCAAAACCTGACCAGTGACTGGGGATTCGGGGGTCCAATCTCAGTTAATCCCCACAACGACACATGCCCAGCAGACCCTCCAGACCCAGACGATAGATCCAGGCTGCCGAACCTGTGTACCAGGTCCAACCGCCGCGACCGATGTGAGGCGCTGTACTGTACACATCGGCTGCGACAACATAGGGTTCGACCCGATATCTCTCCGGATCCTGGCCGTGATAAATGGGATTAAGCATGCGGAAAAGCTCCTCTGCTTCCTCGCTTCTTCCGAGCTGAGCCAATGCCCAAACAGCCCATTGAACACCATGGGTATATTGACCCCCGTTCTCGCGGATTCCAGGTAGATATCCCTTGATGTAGCCGGGGTCATCAGCTGTCTTGTCGAATGGTGGCGTAAAGAGCAACAGGAGTCGATCCTCGCGACGCACCAACTGCTCCATGAGTGAGTCCATGGCTGTTTGGCTTCGAGTGGGATTTGCCGCTTGGGAAAGTACAGCCCAGGATTGGGCGACCGAGTCGATTTGGTTTTCAAGATTTTTCGAGGATCCCATAGGTGTGCCATCATCGTAATAGGCGCGGCGATACCATGCCCCGTCCCATGCTTCCTCCTCCAGAGCTGTTCGAAGCAATTCCGCTTGATTAAGAAAAGACTGAGCGCGCTCCTTATCTCCCATCTCTTCACAGATGGGCGCGAAACCTGTCAGCGTTGCGTACAGAAACCATCCCAACCATATGCTTTCCCCTTTGCCCTGAATCCCGACTCGGTTCATCCCATCGTTCCAATCTCCAGCTCCGATGAGAGGCAATCCATGCAGCCCGGCGGTTGAGCCCCGTTTTAAGGCTCTCATACAATGTTCATAGAGAGTGAAGGTATGGTTTGTTGAAGGATAGAGGCCATACCGTTCCTGTTCATCTGGTCCCAACGGATCTGCTTTCAAGAAGGGAACTTCTTCACTAAGCACGTGCTTATCCCCTGTGCTGCGGACATAATGAGATGTAACAAAGGGCAGCCATAGCGGGTCATCGGAGATTTTTGTGCGGACCCCTCTTCCAGATGGGAGGTGCCACCAATGCAAAACATCACCTTCCTCGAATTGGTGACAGGCAGCCTCCAGAAGATGTTGGCGTGCCAGATCAGGAGCCGCATGGATAAAAGCCATCACATCTTGGAGTTGGTCGCGAAAGCCGTAGGCGCCGCTGGATTGGTAAAATGCCGTCCGCCCCCAGAACCGACTCGATAGGGATTGGTAGAGCAGCCAGCGATTCAGCATGAGATCCATTGCCCTATCCGGTGTTTTCACCTGTACTGTTCCCAGGAGTGCATCCCACTTTTTATGGGTCGCCTCCCAGGCTTTATTCACCTCCTCACCTTTCTGGTATCGCTCGATCAGGCGCAGGGAAGCCTCCCAATCCTCCTCTTGACCCAGGAGGAAGTAGATCTCTTCTGTTTCAAACGGAGCCAAATCCATGTGGAGCATAATGGCTGCACATGGATCGGTCCCAGCTTGCACTGTTCCAGAAAGACCCACAAGGTTCAACGCAATAGGATTTTTGTAGCCCCACATGCGACCGAGGAATTCACTGCGATCACTTGTAAGGCCATGGATGGGCTTATTACCCGCCAGGAAAGCCATCCTTTTGGCAAACTCGGCATTGTAGGGATTGTGCGCAAGCAGGGCTTGGGTTTGATTATCAAAATGAGGGACGATAAACATCTGGTTTTGGTCACGGTCACTTCCCAGGACCCATTCGGCATAATAGGTTGCCGTGATGCGTCTGTTTCGATCGGCTGTGTTTTTAAGCTTAAGGCAGATCATCTTCAAAGGATCATCTGGAGGAGTGAAGAGGCGTAGTTCTTGGTGGAGGTCATAACTGTGATGTTGGAAGATAGAGTACCCGGCACCATGTCGAATGAGATAGGGCGCTTGTGCCCCTGCGGGCAGGGGCGTGGGAGACCAGATGGCGCCTGTTTCTTCATCACGCAGATATAAAACCTCTCCCGGTGTGTCGGATACAGGGTCGTTGTTCCATGGGGTCAATCGATTCTCACCACTGTTTTTAGCCCAAGTACTGCTGACACCCGCTTCTGATACAAGAAACCCAAAGTCGGGGTTTGCGATAATGTTGACCCATGGAGCCGGAGTATGCTGCCCTGGTTGGAGATAGATAAGGTACTCTCGACCATCCGGACTGAAGCCTCCGATACCATTGTCAAAGAGGAGGTTCTCAGGCCGAGGGATGGGTTGATTGGAAACAGGTCCGAGCGGAGCAGGAAGGGTTGGGACTAGGTTTGGCAAACGAGTTTGATGGACATTGCGCCCGGCCTGTTGTTCTGATAGGGACTCCTCACTTCCGTAAAGGACGACCCTAGCGGAACTCTCTAGGAGGATTCTATCGGCCTCTTCCATTTGATCTGCCCGCAAGAGGAAAATCCCACCTCGCCGATTGAGCCATTCCTCACCATCCATTCGACTGATCATGCGGAAGAGGTGATTCGTTAAGTCCTGGGAGTATCCTGTCTCGTGCTCGTTCAGGATGACCAGGTCGATTTTGATTTGCCGTTTACGCCAATAGGCATGGGCGCGCAGCAATTCAAGTAGAATGGGGGTTTCATCTTGGCTGCCAATGATGAGTAGAAGGATGGGATAATCGCCGGATATCGTGAAAGGCCAGAGACCGGACTGCCCTTTTCGGTTGGCTGCGAGCCTGGCAGAAGGCGCTCTCAGGGAGGGGTTAGGGAAGAACAAAGCCCCCAGAAGTCGGTTGATGTTTTCAAGCTCAGACGAGGAATAGCCAGGTTGTCGCAAGTCGAGATTAACCTGTGATTGCGCACGATTGAAAGAATGGATCAGGGTTGGCCAAGAAGTGTAGCGCTCAATCAGGGACAAAGCATCCTCTTTGCTAGAAGCTGCCAGGGTGATCCAGACCATGTGTTCGGTTGTACCAGGTGCCAAGTCAATTTCCTGCCCAAGCGCCATGATGGGATCCAGGGTGGCGCCAGAGGTATTCGAAAGCCCTCTTTTGTTTGGAGCTAAAGCCGCAGGATAGCGTGATGTACGACCCCGCCCAATGAATTGTGCTCGATCCGTTTCATAGTTTCCAACAACTTCCTTACCTGGTTCGCGGACCAATATATGAGCCAGATAGATAGCTTCTTCATCCGCCGATCTGGGACGTCGACGGAACAGAAGAGCGTTGAATTCAGGGAGGTATTCGCTCTCGATGAACAGTTTATTGAAGGCTGGATGACGCAGGTCTAAGGCCCGATCGGAAAGAACAACCTCAGCGTAGCTTGTGAGGAACAACTGGCGAGGGACTGAACCTTGGTTGGTGAGTCTGATATGGCGGACTTCAACATCGTC
>MGNI01000056.1:15367-23774 GCA_001795115.1 Chloroflexi bacterium RBG_16_48_8
CGCCATCCTGACGCCAGAATTCGGCTTTGTGAGCTTCGAAGGAGACGTTCTGATTTTGGGGTTGAATAGCTCTAGGCTGATATCCCATGGACCAAAGTGAATCATTCTCCTGATCCTTGATGTAAATCCAAGACCCCCAATTTTCCAAGGTCGTATCCGCTCGCCAACGGGTTAAATCCAAATTTCCCCAGCGGCTAAAACCAGCCCCACTACTTGTGATCATCACGCTATATCGCCCATTAGAGAGGTAATTCACTTGGGGTGAGAAGTCTAAAATTGGCACATTCCAAGGGCGGATAGTTGCCTTTGATTTTTCTGGTCTTACAGCACTCACATCCAGGCGATAAGCTTCTTCTAGAGGTGCGTCGAAGGGGATTCTTTCTTGAAGGAGAAGTTCTACACCCTTGATGCGAGGGTCAGCGTGAAAACGGGCTACCATTCTGTTCTTTAGAAGATAGTTGCAGAGAACCAGCAGTATCATCCCTTGATGGTGTGCCATATAGGAACGTACAATGGCGTATTGATGACCTAAGGAGAGGCGTGCTTGTGTGAAGTCAGCTGCCTCATAGAAACCATATCGGCCATGCATATCCATCTCGTACAGTTGTCGAATATTCTTTAGAACTTCTTTTGGGCGATAAGGAAGAGCCAGGATGGATGCGTAGGGCGTGATCACCAGATCTTCTGCCAAACCACGCTTATAGCCCAGATCCGGTACACCAAAAGCTCGATATTGATAGAACATATTGGTGTCGAAGGCATAGTATCCTGATTCAGATATACCCCAGGGTACATTATTTTGTGCTCCGTAGCTGATCTGTCGATCAACCGCGGTGTAATCACTCTGGGTTAATAAGGTATTTTCATAATCCTGGACCACCAGGCTTGGCATCAGGTACTCGAACATGGTGCCACTCCAAGAAAGGAGGACACGCATGCCTGCGACCAGCGTAATGGGTCGACTGAGGTGGAGCCAATGGCTCTGAGGCACATCTCGCTTGGCCATGGCAATGATGCTTGCCAATCGGGCTTCAGAAGCAAGGAGGTCGTAGAAATTATCGTCCAATCTTCCAGTGTCGACATGGTGGCCGATGTGGAATACCTGACGCTGTTGGTTGAATAAGAAGCTAAAATCCATGTCTTCGAATTCACGATCCAATCGCTCCTCGAGATCGTTGAAATTCTGGAGGAGGGTTTCCGCTTCTATCAGGGCATCTTCCAGGGCGCTGGAAAGCCATAGACACCATTCGCGAGCAACGCTTAATTCTTCATAAGGGGATTCCTGTCTATCCAGGTGGGACCTCAGTTCGTTCAGTTTTGTTATTCCAGCCCTGCAAATAGCGGGAATTTCGCTAAGGGTAAGAGAGGGTAGGAGTAGGTTCTGGAGTTCGGTCCAGAGGCTGTCAATGGCAGGATTTAACGCCTCGGATGAGAAAAAGGAGGGTGGTCTATTGAAGGAAGATAGCCACGGGAGAAGCATATCAACTTCCCGCTGGACGCGGAAGAGGTGAACGTGAACGAGGTCGTTGCATGTACGCAAATCCGCTAACTGGGATGTCTCCAACCCTTCGCCTTCAAATTCAAGTAAGTTTTTCATACTCTGGCTGAGGTTTTCCCAGCCGTCGTTAGCGAGGTCTGCCCATAATTGCCTCCAGCACCCCGGTTCATGACGCACCATCAAAATCTGGTGTTGGAAGGCAGCGATGCTGTCTAATACGGGTTTTCTGGTTCGAAGTGGTTCTTCCAGATCGAGGTTTTCCAAAACTTCATTGAGGAAAGAAAGTACATCCAGGAGCCCTTGCCAACGTTCCCAGCGCAGGACTTGATCTTGAGTTACTTCCGCACAAGCTCGTTTTAGGATAAGCAAGCATGCTGCCAGATTGCCGCTGTCCACTGTAGAAACGTAACGGGGCGATAGGGGCTGAAGAGTGCGTGTGTCATACCAATTAAGGATGTGACCGCGATGTCGTTCCAGTTGATCGAGCGTATCAAGGGTTGTGTTCAATCGAAAAGCCAAACTGGTGAGACCCACATATCCCAGATCATAGGCTGCCAAGGTAGACAATAGCATTAGGCCAATGTTCGTGGGGGAGGTTCGATGGGCGACAAACCCCAATGGGTCTTCCTGAAAGTGGTCTGGAGGAAGCCAATGATCTTCCGGTCCAACGAATTCTTCGAAAAAAAGCCAGGTACGGCGAGCGATCCTTCGGAGGTGATCATGGTCTTCTTGAGAGAGGCTGAAGGTGTCGCGAAGGGTGGGTTGACTGATCCAATGGGCAATTTGGGGGGAGATCATCCACAAGATGAGTAAGAGAACAGTACCAACCAAACTATGGGGAGACAGGAGAGCGAGGACTAGACCCAAACCAGCAGTGAACACGAGAGAGGCAGCTGTTTGTGCCAGGGTATATTCAGGCTTGATCATTTTTCCAAGCTGGCGGGTTGATTCGGTCGATGCAGTCCATTGCAGCATGTTTCGTTGTGTGACCAACAAACGGAAGAGGGTGCAGACGATCGCGTGAAGGGAGATGACCGCTTCAAAAGGAAGGAATGCAAGGGCTAAAAGCCAACGGTAGAAATCGCCCCCATGTTTAAAGCAGGATGGCAGGCCATTGACTTTCCGCCAAATGAAATGGTTCAGCCCATTGCCGATCTTGGTGATCAAGGGGATAGCTAAGGCCAAGGTGATGAACAGGGTCCAGAACCACGATGATTCTGGGAGGATGAACCAACCTGTGATTAGAAGGGTGAACAGGCTTGGTGCGAGTAGGCTTCGTCGCAAATTATCAAAAATCTTCCAACGGCTCAGTAAGGAGAGACGGTTGGGGCATTTTCCGCCACCTGCCTGAGGGACGCACTTGAACAACCACGGGAGGATCTGCCAATCCCCTCTCAACCAGCGGTGAAGCCGCTGAACGAATGCCAAATAATGGGGTGGGAAATCCTCCAGAAGCGTAATATCTGTCACCAGCCCCGCACGCCCGTGGATCCCTTCGAAGAGGTCGTGGCTGAGGAGAGCGTTCTCGGGTACTCTCTTCTCTAAGCTGACTTCGAAGGCATCAACATTGTAAATCCCTTTGCCAACATATATGCCCTCTTTGAAAAGATCCTGATAGACATCAGAGACAGCCCGTGAATAGAGGTCTAGGGCGGTGTCACCGGAGAATATTTGGGTGAAAGGCGTTTGGTTGGCACTTGAGGGTTGAATCTCAACACGGGGTTGTAGGATGGTATATCCGCGGAGAATGGCACCACTTTCTGGGTCCATCTGAGCTTGGTTCAGCGGATGGGCCAACGTCCCCACGAGGCGAGGACCGTTCCCATCCGGTAGAAGGGTATTTCGATCAAGTGTGATGACATAGCGGAATCGATTTAGATTGTCTGGGGCATGATAGATCTCGGTATAGGATGTATCTTGGGCGCCACGCAGAAGGCGGTTAAATTCAGCCAGCTTACCTCTCTTGCGCTCCCAGCCCATCCAGAGATTTTCGCTCGGGTTCCATAGACGTTCACGATGGAATAGCGAGAACCTTCCCTCACCCCAAGAGGGGTAACGCGCATTGAGGCTTTGAATCCCAACTTTCATCCTCTCCAGCAGCATTTTGTCCGTGGGCATCTCTTTCTGAAGGGCATCAATGAAGTCGGTCAGTAAGGCAAAATATAAATTCAAGTCACGGTTGGAGAGGAAATGAAGCTCCAGTTGCTCAAGGAGAGCATCAACTTCTTTGGAATTGCACAGCAAACATGGGATGACAACAACGGTGCGGAAGGCATCTGGAATCCCTTTGCGGAAGTCCATTTTAGGTAGTTGATGGATAGGAGCAAAGAGGGTGATGACCCAATTGACCAGGTTAACAGAGATTGAAAGTACGGGGATGAAGGATAACAATCCCAGAAGAAACCTGAAGAGTATTCCCATCTTGGAAGGAAGAGCCAGGAAAAGGATGCCTAACAGGAAAATGGCAGTGAGTGAAACAATGCTGCCAAGATACAGGAAGAGAGTGTGTCCTGTGATCCGATGGATCATGCCCTTCCATCCTGATCGTTTGAAACCCAGACGAGCTTCAAGTTCCTTCCGTCCAGCATCAATCAAGTAAAATCCCACATGGGCAGCAGGTGGGATCACCGGGATGGGAGAGTTATCAGAAGTACTTGAATCATGGGTTGGGGAACCTCGACCATCAACCCTGTAGGGATCGTTCCTATGGGATTGGGCAAAGTCTTCAGCGAGGGATACTGCCTCCCAAGCGATTCTCTCTTCATTAAGACCTGTCAAAAGGGCAATTTCCTCGACCACATGTCGATAACGATTGCGAGTATCGACATCCATATTCGGATAAACGCCGAACGGATCCTTCTGGAGAGCTCTCTCAACAAAGCTGAGACTCTCGACAATCTCCATCCAATTCATGGAGGAGAGCGTCCGTAGATTGAGTATTGCATTTGCAACAAAGGTGTCGTTATTTAATTGGGGTTGGTCCAAGAGCATTTTGCGCTGATTTGGTAGGGGATCGGGATTCGTAAATCTGTGGGTTGCTTGCGATAGAATTTCTAAAACTGAAAATCGAAGCATGACAGGCAAGGCCCACAGTTCCCCTGTGGTTAATGGATTGACCTCCTGATAGGCAGCCACAAAACGTTGAATAGTCTCAATGCCTAATTGAGTATCTGGTCTGGCTGCCAAAGCCTTTGTGAGCCGGTAGATACGGGGATAACCTTCCAATGGTCCTTCATCCAACTTGGGAAGCTGTTGGTAAAAACCTTGGGGCATGTCCTCCCGGATGAGGCGAAGCGCCTGGCGGACAACGAAAATATTATCCAACATCCACTCACCTGCGTGGGATGTGGCCAATTCCTCTTCAGCGGCGTTTACAAAGCTCTCGTAGGTAACTTCCAATTGCTCTTCGATATCTACTAGTCTATCGATTAATGTAGGTTTCCGACCAGACCGGCTGAATATCGGCGGTTGTCCTTGAGCCAAGTTGACAGCCAGAGCTTCCAGATGGCTTAATTCCATACTTTTCGAGCCAGCCAATTCGTGAGAGGAAGGGGCGGTGGCGGTTTGCTCGGAAAGCATCGATTAGTGCCCTGGATACTCTTTGGAGGCCAGCTCTGCTGGTGTTGGGAGAATGCTGTAGCTGTTGGGCATGTCCTGGACGATCAGCAGCGGGGTCGTTCCGTAGGCGATGAAATTCAAAGCCAGACTCCCATAGGGACGTTGTGCAGAACCAGAATAGCCGTGGGCGCTCAGGACGACTACATCGGGTTTCTCTTGATCCACGATTGAATGGAGCGTATCAGCGACATCAACACCGACGATAAGGTGCGTTTTCATCTCTACGGAAAAGTGCTCTTGCAGCTCTTCAAAATATCGATACGCCTCACGCTGATTTCTCTCGATGAGTTGATCCGCCAGCATGCTCTCCTCATAGGAGGGCGGGGCTCGTCCAGGCAGCTCTGGTCTGCGAACAACATGGGTCAGGATAACCTGTGCTTTGTGAAATTCGGCCAGGCTCGCCACAAGGGGTAATGTGCACTCAGCCCTGGATGAACCGTCCAAGGGAATGAGGAGCTTCTTATATTGCGCCTCATACCCGCCATTCTGAGCTGTTTGATAGGCGCGTACAATCATGATGGGTTTCTGTACTCGGATAACCGTCTTCTGTACAACACTGCTGATATTCCATCCCGTTAAACCACTTCTCCCATGGCTGCTGAGCAGAAGCAAATCCACATCCTGATTGCGGACAAATTCAACGATGAGGGTGGCCGGATCACCATGCAGCAATTCATTCCTCACGTTCAATCCGGCCTGGGTGAGTTTTATCGTCAGCTTGTTGAGATATGACCGAGCTTCCGCTTCCCGCATCTGCCAATCCAGTGGGTCAATGCGTTGTGTGGGATGTTTCGAATCCGCCCGGCTGACCACCCGCAGGAGTGTCACCCGTGAGCCGAAAGGACGGGCAAGGGCAAATAAGTGGGGGAGCACACGTTCGGCTAGAGATGAACCATCGAGGGGGACAAGAATATGATCAATCATTCTACCGTCTCCTTGTGAGAGGCCTGATGGAAGTCAATACGACAAGCCTCTCTTCCAATAAAAATGGAAGGGGGACTTGGTGGGAGATGTGCTTAACGATGTGCCTGGCTAAAAGAGGATCAGGGAAGGCACTGGTTCTGATGGTTCTACGATGTTTCCACCCTGTTGCAGGCAACATTTATCATAAAAATCAAATTGGCGCTATGGGGCTCTACCTGCGTCTGAAGGATTCCTGCTCAATTCTGTCTTTGGAAGACTCCAATTGAATGCAAGGCGATGCGTTTTCACGACTCCGTTTTCACTCCCTCAAGGACCTGCCATAACTTTTACGCTCTAAAGGATTGTGGATTGAACCATTTGTGAGAAAGGCTGACTCCAATTGAAAGGTCGTTGATAGCCTGTTTAGGGTATAACTACCCTATGTCCATATGCCGCACTGCTTGCAAAAAGAGGCCATGTTCAGAACTGCTGTTTAACATGACAGATGGTAGACGTATTGTGGGAGAGAGCGATGCAGGATATCTGGAAAGGAATTCCCAGTTTCTCCCAACCCATAAGGTTTCCAGGTTGAAAGTGTCATACTCGGAATATCCACATGCATGCACCCTTCGGTTACAATAGCACCTATGGCTCAAGAACCCTGCCAAGGCGCAGGTTTCGGCTTATGCGGGGGAACCTTGGAGCCTCTTGGAAGATTCGAAGATTGCGTAGATTAACTGGTCTCCGAATGGAATGAAAGGAATGCTGCCTTGCAGCCATATGCGAAATTTTAGAAATAGAGGGATCTTGACGCTTGGGTTTATCCTGCTGCTGAGTGCCTGCTCACCCAAAATCAAGCAGTGGGATGAGCCCCCAGAGATGACCATTGACCCCACCAAGATCTACCTTGCTACGCTAAAGACAGAAAAGGGTGATATTAAAATTCAGCTCTTCGTTGATCGAGCGCCTCAAACGGTCAACAATTTCATCTTCCTGGCGAAGGAAGGCTACTATGACGATACCTCCTTCCACCGCGTTCTCCCAGGTTTCATGGCACAAGGCGGTGATCCAACCGGTGTCGGGAGTGGTGGTCCGGGATATATCTTTGAAGATGAGATTGACCCCAGTTTGAGCTTCGATGATGCCGGGATTCTGGCGATGGCCAACAAAGGTCCCCAGACCAGCACCAATGGTAGCCAGTTTTTCATCACATACGCCCCAGTGGAATACCTCAATGGTGATCACACCATTTTTGGAAAGGTCGTGGAGGGGATGGATGTGGTCCAGTCTCTCACTCCTCGAGATCCACAGGCGATACCAGATTATGAGGGAGATAAGCTGATCACCATCGAGATCGAGGAGATACCGGAGAGCCTTTTACCGACATCTTCCATCCCGGCAATCATTATCTCCAGTGTTCCTGAGTTCAGGATCGATCGACTATGCGCCTTTCCAAAGATCTCGGTTGGCAGAGGTAGAGCGGCTGTTAGATAGTTTTTTATCCAGGATATCCAAAGACGCTGAATGGGTAGTTTCCTCATTGATGAAAGAGGGTGGAAAGGATGGATGTAGTAGAGACCTTGGCCACCGTCGATAGGATCGAAAAGATCACCATTAAGTGGAGTGGCATGTGGGAGAGAAGCCCCTTTTTAGGAGAGCGATCTTCTTATTCCCACGGCATCCGCGGTAGATACTGGGGAGACTTTGTACTTTAGGTCAATGCCCCAATTGATGATGGAGGAAAGGTTATGAGCAGTAACGGTTTACCCCATTGGGATGTATCTGTGGTCTATCCCGGCCTCGATTCGACTCAATTTGAGGAGGGTTTTAAGAGGACTATTCAGGAAATTAACGATCTAGTCACTCTCTTCGACACCCATGAGATTAAGGAGCAAACGGATATCCTGTTGGAGGATTCGTTGGCTGAGGTCTTTGATGAGGTGATTTCCCGATACAACGAGGTCCTCGATAAAGTACGTACCATACGGGCATACATCCGTAGTTTTGTCTCAATTAATTCTCGCAACACACTGGCTCAGGAAAAGTGGAGCTTGTTCCAACCCGAGTTGGTGAAGTTGGAGATTCTAGGGACTCGGTTCACAGCCTGGGTCGGTGCGCTCGATGGGGAGGCGCTCATCCAGCGCTCAGATCGAGCTCGCGACCATGCTTATAGACTTCGCAAAGCAAAGATCCAATCCCTGCACTTGATGTCTCCGGCTGAAGAGGAGCTCGCGGCCGAGATGGAACTGACGGGCGGCAGCGCCTGGAACAAGCTCTATGGTAACTTCACCTCCCAACTCATGTTGCCTCTTGAGGTAAAAGGGGAGACCAGAGAGCTTCCCATGAGCGCCGTTCGCAACCTGGCATTCGATCCGGATCGAGACGTGC
>MGNI01000057.1:0-371 GCA_001795115.1 Chloroflexi bacterium RBG_16_48_8
AAAACTATCCAGAGATATACATGGGCATGGGTATGACAGCAGAGCATGTCGCAGAGGA
Source organism: Chloroflexi bacterium RBG_16_48_8 (assembly GCA_001795115.1). Classification (GTDB taxonomy): domain Bacteria; phylum Chloroflexota; class Anaerolineae; order Anaerolineales; family E44-bin32; genus MGNI01. The sequence continues at coordinate 59 of MGNI01000057.1, forward strand.
ATTTAACATCCGTCGTGAGGATCAAGATCTGTTTGCATACAATAGTCACATGAAGGCTGCTAAGGCCTGGGGTGAGAATCTGTTTGAGAAAGAGATTGTTCCGGTCGAATTTGAAGAAGTGGCTCTGGGAGCCGATGGTAAAGGGATTCGCGAAAAGGTCATTTTTAAGAAGGACGAACACCTTCGAGCGGATACGACACCTGAGATCCTGAGCAAGCTGCGTCCCGTTTTCAAGAAGGGAGGTACGGTCACTGCGGGGAATTCCTCTCCGTTGAGCGATGGTGCTGCCGGTGTGATTGTCATGGAGGCAGCC
>MGNI01000057.1:400-743 GCA_001795115.1 Chloroflexi bacterium RBG_16_48_8
GGCACGTTTTGTAGGATACAACGTTGGTGGGGTACGACCTGAAATCATGGGAGTCGGTCCCATTATAGCCGTTCCGCGCGTGATGGAGCGCACTGGAATGAAGATCGAGGATATGGAACTCATCGAGTTGAACGAAGCTTTTGCGGCTCAGAGTCTAGCTGTCATACGTGAGCTAGAATTTAACCCTGAGATTTTGAATGTCAACGGAGGGGCGATAGCTTTGGGTCATCCCTTGGGTTGTACAGGTGCGAAGCTCACGGTTCAAATCATCAATGAGCTCCAACGACGCAAGGCAAAATACGGATTGGTGACCATGTGCATTGGTGGCGGTATGGGCGGTGCT
>MGNI01000057.1:757-5866 GCA_001795115.1 Chloroflexi bacterium RBG_16_48_8
TCTTGTATTGTGATTCTTCCCTAAATCCGCCATTGCCTTATGAAAAAATCGAGAAACATGCAATCAAATCATACGAAAGGGAGTTACCAATGGCTGAAGGGTTAACGATCGGTTCTTTGATGGATAGATTGCCTGAGTTCTTTCTTCCAGAAAAGGCGAAAGGGGTGGATGCGGTTATCCAATTCGATTTGTCGGGAGAGAGTGGTGGTAAGTGGTATATCACCATCAAAGAAGGAACCTTGAAAGTTGATTCAGGAAAAGCCGAGAATCCCAAGTTGACTATCGTTGCCGACGCTAAGGATATGCTCGATATCTTCACTGGAAAGCTTAATGCAATGGCAGCCTTTTCGGGCGGTAAATTAAAACTTTCTGGTGATCTTGGCCTTTCCATGAAATTAATGAATTTCTTCAAAATGGGCTAAGAAAACGATACAATAGATAGGTCTCCTCCCACAGGGTATGGCCTATGGGAGGATAGCCATTTAACGATTTCAAAGTTCCAATTGGGTGTGGATTTGCTGAGGTTATGATCACTTGTCTGATCATTCCAACAAGGAAGGTGTAATTTTATCCTCGCAGTGTGAGGCTATTTAGCGCCACTAAACAATTTCTTGTGATCAATTTTTGACATCCCCTCTTTCTTTTTTGTCATCTTCTCAAGGAGAAGTCCAATTGCGTTTTGGGGAAGGGGCTTGGAGAAATAATCCCCCTGCACTTGTGTGCAGTGCATGGATTTCAACTCTACAAATTCGTGTGGGGCTTCAATTCCTTCTGCAATGACCCCAATCTTAAGGCTAGGACCGAGTTCTATCATGAGTCGAACGATCTCATAATCCTTGGTGCTCTTGGGGATGTTGCGAATGAAGGATTTATCCACCTGTATTGTGTCAATTGGGTAAGTGGGCAGGATATGCAATGAAGAATAGCCTGTTCCGAAATCGTCAATGTGGAGATGAACGCCTAAATTTTTCAGACTTGAAAGAGTTTCGAGTATCTGGAGATCATCCTCTACGATGACATTCTCGGTGATCTCGAAGGCGATGTATTCAGCAGGAATATGCGAATTCAGAAGCGTCTCCTTTACGATTGAAGGAAGTTTTGGATCTAGTAATTGCTTTCTGGACAAATTGACACTCATCGTAATCTCTGGTTCGATGGCGAGGTTAGCTCTCCAATAATAGAAGTCATATAAGGCTTTTTGGATGACCCAATGGCCGATAGGAATGATTAATTTGGAATCTTCGGCTTCAGGAAGAAATTCATTGGGCATGAGTAGACCATGCTGCGGATGTTGCCAGCGGAGCAGCGCTTCCAAGCCAACGATAAGGAAGGTTTCTAAATTAACGATAGGCTGATAGTTGAGCTAATACTCATTGTGTTGAATAGCTCTTGAGAGATCCGCTTCTGATTGGAGAATAGAGGCTACCCTTGTGTGCATTTCTTTATCAAAAATCGTATGGCGCGCCTTTCCGGCTTCTTTGGCTTGATACATCGCCATATCTGAATCGCTCAGGATGTCATCCGGTTCGATATAATGGGCGGCACCTTTGGCGATACCAATACTGACGCTGATGGGAATTTCCTGACCTTTTATTAAAAATCCCTTGGCCAAGCGTTTCTGGATGCGAAAAGCAATTTCAGTTGTAGCACGGGTATCCTGTATATTCTCGAGGAGAATAATGAACTCATCCCCACCGATGCGAGCAACGGTATCAGTCTGACGCACACATTCCTGCAGCCTTTGAGCGACTTCGGTCAACAAAAGGTCGCCAGCTTGGTGTCCAAAGCTATCGTTCACCAATTTGAATCGATCCAGATCAATAAAAAGCACGGCGTATTGATATTGCTTCTCGCGCTGTGCTTGAAGTAAGGTTTGCTTCATACGGTCCATAAGCAATATCCGGTTGGGCAAACCTGTAAGGCGATCGTGGAGTGCATTATATGTCAGCTGCTCTTCGACACGCTTGCGTTGAGTGATATCAGTGAAGATAAGAATCCAGCCTGAGAGACGCTCTTTGATCCTGAGGGATAACACGCGACACCATTTAATATACCCGTCTATTTCGATTTCGAATTCATAAGCATCTGAGAAGTCTTCGACAAGATCTTGTGTTTTAGAAGCAACATGTGGAGATAATTCAGTCAAACCTGTTCCTGGTGGAATCTGGGCGAAGAGCTGAAGGGCAGCGCTGTTGGATTGCACAACGCGGAAATGGGGATCCAAGACAAGAACGGCATCATTCATATGATGGAAAACTTCCCTCAGGGCAACAGGGAGAATGTCTAAAAAGTCCATTCGCAGAAGCGCATAAGCCATAAGAAGATTGGCAATAATGATAGATACTCTTTGGAAAAGTAAAAATACGAAGGGGATGTAGGAGTTTAAAATTTGGGGTATGATGAGACTGTAGAAATAACTAATGCCGCTTAAAATAGGCAAGAAGCCGGCAATTGTCAGCAGAATAGTTTTCCGGGTATAGGTTTTCTCCTTCAGATCCAATACAGTTTTTAAGTACATTCTGAAGGCAAGAATCGTGAAAACAGCGCCAGAGAGTAGAGATATGCCGTCCATGAGGCCAAAGAGGGTGATACGTGAAGAAGCGATTGTAAGGTATTCAAAAGAAGGTATCAGGGCAAGAATAAGTGCAACCATCGCTGTGGGGAGGTAAGCAAATGTCCTTCTCCAACCATGGGTTGAATCTTCATCCCCGGCGTAGCAAGCAGCCACATGGTACCAGTGGACACCGAAGGATACTAAACCGATGTAACCAGCTACGAGGAAAGGATAGGTGGTACTCAAGAATAAAAAGCTAGACGTAGGGAAGTCGATGATAGGTATAAGAATAGAAAAAACCGCCAGGCCTGTTGTGTAGGCGAAAAGAGACAGGTTAAGAAGGAGGAACATTCTATGGACGCGACGTTTTTCTCTTAGCTGAAGGTTTCGTATGATGATGATGCTAACAAGGGAGGAGATCACTGAACATAATAAGATCAATCTTTGCAACAAGATTTCCATCGCGTATCACCCTGAATAGTTGTATGAGTGAAGAATATCCATGTGCGTAGATGGGTTTTCCATTCACTTGATTTAGCTGGTCAGACCTCTATGACTGGCATGTTTCAGCATAGCAGAAGTAAACCCCCCTTCACCTTACAGTTCCCTTTCGATCCGACCATTTCATGCCTAATCTATTTTTCCGGATGATCAAGGATAAATGGTGAAGCTCAGAAGGATTGAGAATGCCAGAGGTGTAAGTGATGAGAGAGAAGGAACGTTAAAGATCTAAAGCTTAACATCCTTAATTCAATGGATTTTGTAAGAATAGACTGCTTCGGTGAATGCGCGCTAAGGTAGGATCCAGACCAAGGGCAAGAAGGACCTCCTCGGGGCGACCCACGAAGCCTTCTTTTGTAGCTAATCGCATCCTGAGGGAGGGGATTCCATTGCATGATCGAACCTCTAAAGCCTCAATGCGAGGCCTCAGGTCGTAGGTTTTTCCCCTCCGTTCCCTGAGGATCTTGGTAGATTCAAGGAGTTGCGTTATCTGTTTTTTGAGATTTTCTTCAGAAGGAAAGGGATCAAGCAGGACATAATACTCGGCGGCTTGAATTATTTGCTGTAGTTTTGGAGCTTGTTCATCGATTTGTGCAACCTCTCGTACATCTAAGCCTGGAGGGAGTACCGCACGAATCCTTTCCAACAACACATTGGATTGGTTCTCTTCCATAAGCCAGATATCTATAAGTTCGCATTCACTGGTATAGCCCAGCGGTAGGGCGGCGCTCAAATTAATCCTTGGTCGGGGATTGAATCCCTGGGTGTACACAAGAGGTAGCTCCGCTCTACGGAAGGTGCGTTCCCATGCACGAAGCGTATCAAGGTGGCTTGTAAAGCGCAAAGCAGAAGTTTTAGAAAATTCGATTCGGTACCGAAAGTAAGATTTTTCACTCCTCATCTATACCACCCGAACAGACATCGATTGAACTTCCCTTCGGCTCGGAGATTGTACATCAGGGCATTCCCACACATCACCAGGATTTTTTCTGCGCATTTCAGCGAACTTGGGGAGTATGCCGCATGCGTAGCACTGCTCCCGACAATCTCTGCGGATTTTGCCTTCCAGGCTCCAGCGATAATCTTGGGAGAGATACCTTTTCCTCACACCCGTATCGATATGGTCCCATGGAAAAATTTCATCGATCAGACGTGGCCGATGTGTATAAAAGGCAGGATCTAAGCCAGCTTCATTGAAAGCCTCTAACCAGAGATCATAACGGAAGTGCTCATTCCAAGCGTCGAATTTGGCACCTCTTTTCCAGGCTTGATGTATGACCTTTCCCATTTTGCGGTCGCCGCGTGAAAGCCAAACTTCCAGCATGGTCTCTCGAGGATCCGTCCAACTGAGCTTCAAGCCCTTGCCGCGTAATTGTTTTTTGAGAATGGCTTGTTTTGCCTGGATTTGTTCGACCGTATCGCAGGGCACCCACTGGAAGGGTGTATGTGGTTTGGGGACGAATGTGCTCACCCCAGCATGGACTTTAGCTCGCTTTCCCATCACTTTTCGTCCCTCCGCAAGGACAGCCTTGCAAAGGTCAGCAATAGCTTCTACATCCTCAAGTGTCTCGGATGGATGACCGATCATGAAATAAAGCTTGATGGTGTGCCAGCCGCGTTTATAAATCTCTTGGGCGGTCTCAAGAACCTGTTGGGAAGGCACGTATTTATTGATGATCTTACGCATTCGTTCTGTAGCTACTTCTGGTGCGAGTGTAAAGCCCCCTCGCTGTGATTCGGATTGAAGGAGATCCATTAACTCAACTGAAAAGGTTTCAATTCGAAGGGAGGGAAGAGAAATATTCAGGTGTTGATCCGTGAATCTCGTGCTTAACGCACGGATAAGTGTCAGAATTTCATCGTAATCGGAGGAAGAGAGGGAGAGAAGGCCAACTTCCTCGAAGCCGGTACATTGAATGGCTTCTTCAATGGCATTGACAATCTCTTCCACAGGACGCTCACGCACAGGCCTGTTGATCATCCCAGCATGACAAAATCTGCATCCGCGTGTACATCCTCGCATAATTTCAATGGGGACGCGATTATGGGTAACA
>MGNI01000057.1:5977-6826 GCA_001795115.1 Chloroflexi bacterium RBG_16_48_8
CCATTCTCCAACTCGGTGACATGGTAGAGGGATGGGACATAAACACCCCATAATTGGGCGAGAGACTTGAGTAATTCTGTACGAGAGGCTGAAGAAATTTTCCACTCCTGGACTAGGTTGACAATTTCGAGGATGACCTCTTCCCCCTCGCCAATTACGAAGGCATCGATGAAATCCGCCATAGGTTCAGGGTTGAAAGTGGCATGTCCACCAGCGATGACCAGTGGATCATGAAGATCTCGGTCTGCAGAGAGAAGGGGGATACCCGCCAGATCGAATAAATTCAAGGTGTTGGTGTAAAGAGTCTCGTAAGGAAGGGTTATTCCTAGAAGATCGAAATCACGAATGGGGTGTTTGCTTTCGAGTGAGTAGAGAGGGATTCCATCCCTTCTCATTACCTCTTCCATGTCTAACCAAGGTGTGTAAACACGCTCGGCTAATACGTTGGACTGGTTGTTCAAAATGTCATAAAGGATGGCGAGTCCAAGGTTAGACATTCCCAGATCATAAATATCAGGGAAAGCAAGAGCCGCTCGGAATGAGGTTCTGTCCCAATCCTTAACGATTTGATTCAACTCACCACCGGTATAGCGACCTGGCTTCTGAATTGTCAATAAATTCCGATCCAGCCAGCGCTCGATCGTGATTGGATCCATCTATGCCTCGATCTTATGATTTCAAGAATTTGGACATTCTAGGGCGGAATTATTATAGCATAGGGTAGAAAGTTGATGGCATAATTTGCTTTTGAGTTGTAGAGACCCCCAGCGGTGAGTCTTTACATTGACGGCTTTTTATTGAGCGTGGTAGAATTCAACTCGCTGGCCCCCATCGTCTAGAGGCCTAGGA
>MGNI01000057.1:6835-14325 GCA_001795115.1 Chloroflexi bacterium RBG_16_48_8
CTCAAGGCCAAAACCGGGGTTCGAGTCCCCGTGGGGGCATGATCAAAACAACCAGCATGGGCTGGTTTTTTTGATTTATAGGGGCTATATAAAAAGACTGCCGAGACACCCCGCCGGGCAAATGCTCCTTTATCATTGATCACTGATCGCTAATCACTAGCAACCAGTCACTCATCAGTACATGAACTCATTGACTTATTGGCCTATCAACTCATGAATGAATTACACGCCCTTATTCCCAATCCCTAAGGTTTCGCATTGATGTTATCGAGAAATTGCATTATATTTTCCTGATCCAATCGGATGGATGACCGAAAATAAAAAAACATGCGGTTGGGATGAGGCATGCTTCTCGCATAGGAAAGGGATTATCATGGCAGACACTGAAACCAAAGAAAGCATGGATATTAGAAGTAGTAGCCCTGGTAGTCGGAATATAAAAATCGTCCTCATCCTTATTGCGGTTTTCCTCTTTTGGGTTTCTCTTTATTCTTATGTTCCAACGCTGCCTGTATATGTACAAAGTAAAATTGAAAACTTGTCCTTAGTGGGTTTTGTCCTGGCTACCTATGGCATCTGGCAAATGATTATCCGCCTACCGCTTGGGATCACAAGTGACCGCATTGGGAGGAGAAAACCTTTCGTCATTGTTGGTCTTCTCCTTTCCGGGCTTGGGGCGTGGATCATGGGGAATAGCGAAGATGTCAGCGGGCTGGCGATCGGTCGGTCTTTAAGTGGTTTTGCAGCTAGCACGTGGGTGACGCTGTTGGTGCTTTTTAATGGGATGTTTCCTCCTGAGGATGCAGTGCGTGCTACCTCCATGCTCACATTGGTCAATTCTGTCGGTCGGACCTTAGCCAGCAGGGTGACAGGAAGGTTGAACGATCTTGGAGGTTATTCCCTTGCCTTTAGGGTGGCAGCAGGAGCGGCTCTCATTGCATTTGTGACGATGTTCTTTATAAAAGAAGAGCGGCTTCCAAAGAAAGCAGCTTCAGGAAAAGATATTTTCACACTGATCACTCGTCGAGATGTACTCGTGCCCTCCTTGCTCAATATGCTGCGGCAGTATGCCAATTGGGGAGTCACCTTCGGTTTTATCCCCATCCTTGCGAACCAAATTGGGGCTACAGATAATCAGATAAGCGCGCTCACCAGCATGAACATCGCTATTGGGATCGCAGGTAATTTATTTGCGACCTTTGCCGCAAAAAAGTATGGTACCCACAAGTTGATCTATGCCAGCATTCTCCTCATGGGGGGGGCAGTAGGTCTTGCAGCGATCGCCTCCACCTTAACCTTTATCTTTATCGCTCAATTCTGTAATGGCTTAGCAGGAGGTATTGGATACCCTGTTTTGATGGGGTCCTCCATTGAGCATGTAAGCGAAGGGGAGCGTGCTACAGCGATGGGACTTCATCAAGCTGTCTATGCGGTTGGAATGTCGGTGGGGCCTTGGCTGAGTGGGATTTTGGCAGAGGCTATGGGGATTCAATCCATGTTTGCCATAACGGCTGTGGGTTATCTTGGGCTGAGTCTCATTGGTGCTCGTCTTCTGAAGCGATAGGGTTAAATGACATCCAAGTAATGGTCAGTAGGTTAGAAATCATGTCCTATAGAGAACAGGATAGGGGGAACTCCACTTATATCCCCTCTCTCTTCTATCTTGAAGGGCTTTTTTCAGTGGACTCATTAATTATGAAATTAACCCGCCCTCTGTAGTGGTTACGCTATCCTCATGAGTGGGCTTCGATGATAATATCTTTGAGGGAAAACACTCGGATAGGTTGGATAGGTAATTTCCTCACCCAGTATTTTACAAACAAGTGAAAACGGGCATACAGCAGAGGTAAAACTACGACTTCATTTGCCAGGATCTTCTCAGCTTCTCTGCATTCGCTTGAAATGGTCTGATACCCTTCTGGCATCATCCACAAGTGCATCATAGCTATCGTTCCAATGTCGTTGAATCAGCGTTCCAGTAGCTATTCTTTGACCTCTTCTTGCGATGGAATTCGACCAGCGCTAACGAGCTTCTCGTTGATTACCAGCCCAGGCGTGAACATGATGGGGTATTTCATGATTTCCTCCATCTGCTCAATGTGTTTTATTGTGACTTCCTGGTCAGGCTTCTCCTCCGCTAAACGTTCGAGAGCTTCAACCGCTGTCTGTTCCAATACGTAGCAGTTCTAGCAACCTGGTCCAAGGATCTTGACACTGAGCATCTTCTCCTCCGTCTTTGATTCGATGGTACTATCTCATCTTGCCATCATACCCGCAATCGGCAAAGATTCCATGAAGCGTTCAACTTCCATCGCCCCTGGAACCTTCATAACATCTTCAACGGACCATAGGACAGTATGAATTCGCATACGCTAAGCTCCGCCCAATCCCTTCTCTTGACAGTCGATACAGTAATCCGTCGAACGATTCGTTCAGTATTTCAAGCCGCACCCAGGACAAGTTGCCTGACGAAGCCCTCCCTTCTTTGGCTCAGGCTTAGGAAGTAATTCTGGGGGTAACGAAGCAAAGGGGTCTTGCACGCAAGAGCAGGAGGGATTCGGCTTGTCCATTGCTTCGTCCTTCCCACCTGTCTTGGACTTTGATGTGGCAACCATGAATCACCCTCCGATCGCTGGGGCATCGATGATGATCGCTTGCAGCGCGCTAAGCTGATCAGCGTAAGCCAGTTCGAAGAGCACGGGGCATTCCTCAAGTTTGCGCTGAGAAACAGCCAGTTTGAGTGCAAAGGTGTAGCATGTCGGCTCGCCGCACTGTTTACAGTTGGTCTGCGGGAGTAGTTTGTAGATCGCCATGGATGTTGGGCGCTGATGTGACTCGTAATCGGGCGTGATCTCGTCGCGGCGCTCCCAGGCTCGATTGATAAGGACGATCAATCCCTCCACCTCTTTGATCGCCGCATCCTTGTCCTCGACATTGCTTGTGGCAATCTCGGTTGCATGAAAAGCGATATTATGACCGCCCTTCTTCCAGGTGAGCGCCTTCGCTTGAGGGTGATAAACCGCGCCACGCAAGGTGGCGTTAAGCAACGGAAGGGCTTCGGAAATATCGACGCTCAGCCGTGCGATCGCTGAGAAACGCTCAGCCCCCGGCTCACACGGCGGCGTGAAAATATCAAGTTTATAGTCTTCAATCAACATCAGTCACATCCTTCTCAGCAAATTATAGAAGTCAGCTGGTCGCATAGGATTCTCGCACTTACAGATCGCCCTATAACCTTGCTTACGTTCTCCTTCCATCAAGCTCATATGCCACAAAATCCGCTTTCCAGATCCCGCATGTGCTCGCCAATTGGAATACTCCTTCTCCTCATTGCCTCTGCAATTTTGATTCTGCCCGGTCTGCGCAGATCAGATTTCGACAGGAGGAGATGCCAATGCGCCCTTGGAAGTTCGATTATTCCAATCGAAAGGGAGCGCCTCAACGCGGGCTGCAGCAACTCCCCCGCCCAGGCGGAGTTTTGGATTTTCCGATCCATGCCGCAGCGTTATTAGCCTGACGAGCCTCATCGCTACCGCAGTTTGGACATTTAGGCTTCCAGCCCTTTTCTTTTTTTTCGATCGACGCAAATGTATCGAAAGATGTTTCACAAGCTTGACAAAAATAGCTATAGAATGGCACCGCAACTCCCTCTCTCTTCCCATGCCCACGTGACGGAGAAATCCGGGTCGGGACTCCACCAACTGAGCGGTCTCCCTGGCACCAAACCGCACGGCTTGATGACCGCTGAAAGCCAGTCCACAAGATACATACCCTACCTCCATTCGGTTAGCGCTCTGCTGCGACATCAGCGATCGCCATTAACAGGGCTTTCATATGCGGGACATCAACACCGTACTGCACCTTTAAACCGTCCTTCGTACAGCTGACAATCCCCTGCCCGCCGAAGATAGGCCAATTGCTGCGAGAGGTAGGGCTGTCGAACGTCAAGTTCTTCAGCCAGCTCACAGACACACCAGTGTTTTTCCATCAATACATGCATGATTTGCAGGCGCACCGGATGCCCTAAGGCCTTCAGGATTTCCGCTTGCTTTTCAAACCCACTATGTTTCTCAATCATCAGGTTCATCCAGGCTTATTCTGTTCTTCACGAGCAGGCAATCTCAACAAATACGAAAGCCTCGCTTACGAAACTCCCCAGGAAGGGGTTATCCATCATCTCCAGGCCTTGACCGCATTACCTCAAGGCAGATTGGATTGCCAGGACCGCGGTCTCGAGGTCTGCGTCGGTGTGGGTGAAAGGCTTCCCTTTCTGGATCCCGCAGTCCTCCACCAGGTTGATCTTCACGTCTGGAGCAAACCCAGCGCCTTCGACTATCTTTAATGCGCAGTTCAACGGGCAACCGTCGACCGTGATAATCCGTTCTGCGGCGCGGGTCTTTTCCAGCACCAGCGGTGCTTCAGTCGCCAACCCTCCCAAACAGAAGATGCTGGCGCCACCTTTCGGGGCCCGGCGGATCACTTGCAGCCCGGCAAGGCCCGTGAGCATGCCCACATTCGGTATCCACCCGAATTAGCCAAATAAGGCATCATTTGACACATTTACATCAGCGATATTTGTGTCCTTGTAAGTGCCTAGTGGATTCTGTACAGAGTGTTGCCTATCCATTTCTTAGATCCCACCTATGCCGCACTTGCCTCACCCTTGAAGTAGCGCCGCCGCAGGGCGAATGCCACATTCACCAACCCGATCATCACCGGCACCTCGATCAGGGGTCCGATGACTGCGGCGAAGGCAACACCCGATCCAATGCCAAATACCGCCACAGCCACGGCAATCGCTAGCTCAAAGTTGTTGCTGGCCGCGGTGAACGCTAGCGTGGTGGTCTTGCTGTAGTTGGCGCCAATCGCCCGCCCCATGAAGAAACTCACCAGGAACATGAGCACGAAGTAGATCAACAGCGGAATGGCGATGCGTACGACGTCGCCCGGGATAGTGACGATCAGCTCACCCTTCAGGCTAAACATCACCACGATCGTAAAGAGCAATGCCGCCAGGGTCAACGGGCTGATCTTAGGCACGAACTTTGAGTAATACCAGTCCTTGCCTTTGGCGCGCACCAGGAACAAGCGTGTGAAGAATCCTGCCAGGAAGGGGATGCCCAGGTAGATGAAGACGCTCTTGGCGATTTCACCAATAGTTATGTCTACAGTCGAACCGGCCATCCCGAACCAGGTGGGCAGGAGAGTGATGAAAATGTAGGCATAGATACTATAAAACAGTACCTGGAAGACGCTGTTAAAAGCCACCAAACCAGCTGCATACTCCGTATCCCCCTTCGCAAGTTCGTTCCACACGATGACCATGGCAATGCAGCGCGCCAGGCCGATCAAGATCAGCCCGGTCATGTATTCTGGATAGCCGCGCAGGAAAATGATGGCTAGCACGAACATCAGCAGCGGGCCAATGACCCAGTTCTGAATCAGCGACAGCCCGAGCACCTTCCAATTCCGGAAGACATCGCCCAGTTCGTCGTAGTGGACTTTGGCCAAGGGTGGATACATCATCAGGATCAAACCAATGGCGATGGGGATGTTGGTGGTTCCAATTGAAACAGCCGCGTTGAAATCGGCAACGGCCTTTGGGAAGACATACCCGATCAGCACACCAATTGCCATGGCTAGGAAGATCCACAGCGTGAGATAGCGATCGAGCAGTGAAAGCTGCTTGGTTACGCCAGTTCCTTTTTGGGCGACAGCGACATTCGACGGATTATCCATTTGAACGTTCCTCCTTGAAGAAAGAGATGAAGAAATGGATTGTACACCAACAGTCGATACTCCATTTCAAATCATGGGCATTGGATGATCCCCCAGGCCCATAGGCATCCCCCACAGGTGGGGAAAAGGTTTCCATAACAGTCCTCTTCATTGGTTTCTGATTGGGGGCAGCCATCGCAGATGGCGCAGGGTGCGAAATCAAATTCATTCACCTTTTGGCGAAATGCCACATTCTCAGGAGTCCTCCACAGCGCCATAAGGTCATGCTCAGCAATGTTGCCCAGGATCCAGCGTTTTTTGAAGCGGCAGATGCGGTTCAGGTATCCCTGGCTGCTGTGTAACAGAGGAAGACAGGGGCTGACGCTGCCATCCCAGGCGATGGCGATGGCCCTCTCGTCGATAAAGGGGCAAAGATTTTCCTTCCCGTTGCTCGAATTCCCAACGAGATTCATATTCCAATAACCACAGATGGCTTCATAGAGTGGTTGCCTGGCCCATTCTTGGATATCCATCCTCGGGGCTTCCAACGTGGGGAGGTTTGCAGAGCCAAGATAATCCTTCGATCCGAGCACTCCTGCATAGAGGATCTCCTCGCGCAATTCAGTTGTATGGGGCCAGATATTGGTGACCATGAAGCGCGAGACACCCATGCGCTCGCAAATCCGAAGCAATGCCGGTAAATCGGCAATGTTGCGCTTCATGGCGACTAAGGATAACCCCAATCTCAGGCTTGGGACGTTGCCTTGGCACTCTCAACCTGGCAAAGCGCTCCAGGTTGGCAAGGACCTCCTCTAGATTTGCTCCCTGGCGCACATCTCCGTAACTCTCCTGACGCGCGCCATCAATGGAAGCCCAAAGCGTGTCAAGACCGACCCGGATTAAATCGCGAGAACAGGCTTCGCTCAAAAGGGTTCCGTTCGTGATGATTTCTGCATGTGCTTTCGTCTTTTTCGTTCGCGCCGCCATGTCCAGGATCTTCGGGTGTGCCAGCGGTTCGCCGAAGCCTCCGAAGATTACGGACACCGGCGCTGGATTCTTCTCGATCCCCTCAAGGATGCGCTCAAAAACCCGATCCGGCATGAAGCCGGTGGGTTCTTCCCAGACATTACGGATGCAGGTGCGGCATTTTAAATTGCAGGCATTGGTCGGTTCGATGTAGATCTTAGACAGCTGTGCTGCGGGTGAATGAAGATACAGACCATTTCGATCTCGCTTGATCTGAATCCGGGCTCCTGGCGACATCCGGAAGCCATTGAGTGCCCCTTTCGGGAGGATCAATCGGCCTTTCTTATCCGCGTATGCTTGTTTCTCGAGTTTCATTCCTATTCCAACAACTCGATCGTGGGGTCGATCACGATCTCGGATTTTACTGAATTGGCTACCAGACTGTATTTTTGAGCCGATTGCAAAGCCCGGCGAGTGCGTTTCTCCACGACCTCCCGTTTCTCTTCACCAACGGAGATTTTAATCACTGGCCAGAAACGTAGATGGGTGAAGATTTCGGTTCGATCCAGCTCAATCAGTTTCGTGCCATCCGCCCGGCATTCATAGGATTGCAGATCCAGCTTGAAGCGCTTGCAGGCCCAGATGAACATCATCATGATGCAAGTGTTGGCTGCTGCCACGAAGGCATCCTCCGGGGTAAGCACCCCTTCATGACCTTGAGCATCCGGAGGCGCCGAGAAATCCATCTCCGGCCCGTTGCCCATCACCAGATGGCCCCAATGTTCGCCTTTCCAAGAGACTGTGGT
>MGNI01000057.1:14436-14561 GCA_001795115.1 Chloroflexi bacterium RBG_16_48_8
TTGTAGATTCGAACCACTTCGAGGAGCTCTTTTGCCAGTCCATCTCCGGGCGCTTTCCCTGCTTCTCGGAATTGTTCAAAGATAAGGGGCACAGCAATCAGGCTGACCTTTTCTCCCTCGATCTC
>MGNI01000057.1:14844-14940 GCA_001795115.1 Chloroflexi bacterium RBG_16_48_8
GTCGCTCGAGCCGCACATCGCTTTTCGCATCCATCAATGGCGATCGTTGGGTAGAAACGGGCGAAGACTCGATCCCCTTCTCCACCGGCCAGGAAA
>MGNI01000058.1:0-4167 GCA_001795115.1 Chloroflexi bacterium RBG_16_48_8
AGCCATCCTCGACAATAACACCACGGCCTTCTCTTTGTGCCATTGCCTGGTGCCAGAAATCAAGTTCGCCTCGGTAATTGATCTCCCAAGCAATGCCATTCTTTGGAAAAAGGCCTTGATCCGACACTGGAGAGCCAAGCCGATCCTTCCCCATACCAGTCGCGTTAATAACTATGCTTCCCTCGGGCAAATCTTCCACGATCTCATCATTGAGTCCCTGATCCTCATTCAAGATATATTCAAATGCTATATCCGTTTCCAGCCCCTCCACCATTGCTCTGAGCTTATCGAGGCGCGGCTTTGATCGATTAACCACGACGACTCTCCTTGGCCGATCGGCCGGATCCTTTTTATTAATCAAATGCAATGATATGGCCGCACCCGTGCCACCAGCACCGAAAATCATGACATGAGCATTCTTACGGGCAAAATAGTCCTTTCCCAGTACAGCATCCAAGCTCAAACCTGCAGTAATTGGATCCTTCGCATGGCCCTCCAGCGATCCGTTTCGCTTCGAGATGCAAGAGACTTCGCCAGTAATCTTGGCGTACGGATCTAAAAAATCAAACATCTCCCCTGCTGCTTCGAGGATATCAATCTTATGCGAGGTAACTAGCGCACCAAGGGAGAGGGGATTGAACTTTATCTGGGCGACCGTCTGCCGATAGAGTTCGTGGTCATCATGCAATGGATGATCAATCCCCTCTATCATGACATTGGATCGACCAAGAGCTTCGACCCAACGCGGAAAGACGCTCATGATTGATGAATTTCTTGTGGTAACGCCCACGAAGAAAAATGTCGGCACCATCCTACTTACGATTTCATATCCCGCTATAATAGATCTTCCATCCATACATTCTCCAAAAAAACCCGAAATATGTCACGTTATATGTCGGGTCGTTTTATAGGCCGCTTTTCAACTCTTCTGGCGAGCTTTCTGAACAGCTCCAACGAATGCCTTTGCTCGTTCCGTTATATCTCGAAAGCGACCTTCTTTCGCCCATTCACTAGGGCAGAGTTCGCTCCCTGCCCCGACCGCAACAGCTCCTGCAGAGAACCATTGAGCGACATTATCAATGCTTACTCCTCCAGTAGGCATCGCTGGAATATTCGGGAAAGGACCACGTAGAGCCTTTAAATGTCCAGGGCCCCCCAACGAGCCCGGGAATATCTTGACAATATCCGCACCTAGCCGATGAGCCATCACAAACTCCGATGGAGTGAAAGCACCGATCATGGCGACCAAATTCGTTTGGACCATGGCTTTCGCAAGCTCTGTCTCACAATGGGGACTAACAATAAAGCGTGCACCGGCCGCCTTCGCCTCTGCGGGTTGTTCCGGCGAGGTAAGTGTGCCCATTCCAAGCAAAATCTTTTCTCCATAATTCTCGTTTAGGGCACTCACCACCTTCGCCGCATCGGGGGTGGAGTAGGTAATCTCAATTCCTAACACCCCTCCTTCCACAAGAGCATCTACCATCTTCAAAGTGAGGTCGCGCGTAGGGCCACGTATGACTGCAAGCAGACCAAGTTCACGAATCCTTTTTAAAACTTCTTCTTTATTCATCGTCTCTTTTTTCCTTTCAAATTAAGTAGATTTAGACCATCCGATAAACCGGCTGTTCTCCGCGAATTACAGATAAGCAGTCCTTGAGCGCTATCCATCCCATCGCATTGGTCGCGCCATCTGTGTGAGCGCCCATATGCGGGGTAGCAATCACCCGAGGATGCACCAATAGAGGATTATCTGCACTTGGAGGTTGCTGAGCAAAAGTGTCCAGTGCTACACCCTGTAACTTCCCGCTCTGCAACGCCTCTAAAAGCGCTTCTTCGTCAATGAGTTCTCCTCTTGAGGTGTTGATGAGAAACGCTCCCGGTTTCATTCTAGAGAGGAATTCCGCATCTACTTTGCCCCGTGTTTCCGGTTTCAAAGGCAGATGTAAGGAGAGAAAGTCTGCCTCAGCAATTAGCTCATTCTCGGGACGGAGCTGAACGCCAAGAGATTGAGCCGTGGCTACATCGTAGGAAGGGTGATATGCAATGATTGTGCAAGCAAAGCCATTTAATCGACGTGCTATCTCCTTGGCGATCGATCCGAAGCCAAGCAGACCGACCACCTTTCCCTCAAAGGAAATTCCCGTCATTCTAGGCCACTCACCGGCCTTTGCCTGCTGCACGGCCTCAGGAATCCTGCGTGCAAGTGAGAGCATCAGCCCTATAGTCAGTTCGGCAACAGATACTGAGTTCGCCCCGGGAGTATTCGTCACCACGATCCCCTTTTCTTTGGCGGCTTCCATATCAACGTTGTCTACCCCTACACCATATCGTGCAATGACCTTCAATTTGTCCGCAGCCTCTAGTGCATTACGATCAATTGCGTCCAATCCAGCAATATACCCATCGCACCCAGGGATTAACTCTCTGAGCTCTTCAGATTTAAGGGGTCTGCCGGTGGTGTTGTAAATAACCCCACCGACCTCTGCCTCTAGCTTTGTACGTAATGTCGGATCATTCTTTCCATAGGATGTTGGTGTAACCAGAATCTTGCAGCTCTTAAGTTCTTCAGTCATCTCTCCTCCGGTGAGATCCAGTGTGGATTGTCCACAATAGCAACTTGACTATCTTTATCCACAATCATTTTTCGGAAACCTTGACGCTCAATGGTTCTATAGTCATGACCTGCGTTACCAGGATATACAAATAGCATGATCAGATCTTCAATCAAGCTCGTGTTAACCGATCGATGCGCCCATCGGGGGGACACGTAAACCAAATCACCTGCGTTGAAAGCTTCTACAGTCCAACTCCCTTCAGGTGTCTCCATCACCATCATACCCTGACCATGGAGACAGTAATAGACTTCGGCTGTCTCCAATTCACTATGGAAATGTCCTTTGGTCATGAAGTATTCATCTCCGACCTTGCCGGGATGTACAATGGATATCCCATGTAACAGTTCTCCAGCAATTTCAGGTCGTTTTGATTCATAGACCTCATATACCAACACATCTTCTTTTTTCAATATGGATTCGTACGCATCCTTATCAAGAAACTGGTTCCTCATGGCTGAGAGATGACGCGTGATATGGTTACTAAACAGCTCCAGATATCCCCTTTCTGGTGAGATCTTGAGGGTGAATGGATGATCCATCATATGAACCACTCCTTTAGCGTCCAAGAATGTCAAATAGCATTAACACTGATGAAATTGTTTTTAGCTGTTGTTTATTTCCTCAAGTTTAATTTCAAGTTTTTATATGTTTTAATATCTACAAAGAAGGATCCAGAACCACTTTAAGCGCTTGACCGCTCTCTGCCAGCGCGAACGCTTCCACAGCATCTTTAAGCGGGTAACGCCTACTCACAATACCTGAAAAATCGACTTGCCCAGAATTAACAATCGTAGCGGCTCGACGACAATCATCTGTACTGCATCCTGTAGTTCCTGTTACAATCAATTCCTTATAATGCACCAAATTTGAATTGAACGTGATAGTAGAGCGATCCTTAGGAAGACCACCAAAATAATTAATCCGACCCCCAATTGAAGCCAACTCAAGAGCTCCTTCCTGTGCCTGATGCGTTGGTGCAGCGATGATGATGGCATGGGCTCCCTCACCATTGCTGTGCTCAAGAACGATCTTTGCGAGATCCTCGCTCACAGGATTTACCACCTGGTCTGCTCCCAAGCTCTTCGCTTGTTCTATTCGTGTGGGGATTACTTCACTGACGATGACACTCTTTGCCCCACGTAGTTGAGCCAGCATCATGTGCATGATTCCAATCGGCCCAGCGCCAACAATGAGAACAACCTCTCCCGGTTGAATTCCGAGCACATCCTGACCGCGCAAAACACAAGCGAAGGGTTCGACCAAAGCTCCCAGTGCCGGATCGATATTCACATCCATTAGGATTAAATTTCCTTGACGAATAGTCGCTGGTGGTATACGCATATATTCTGCGAATGCGCCATCCATAGTCACACCAAAAGCAGAATAATCCGCACAGAGATTATTATTTCCAGTTACACATTGCCGACAGCGACCACAACCCATATTCGGAGCCACAAACACCCGTTGCCCAACCTCAAGTCCCTGCACTCGCGAACCAAGTTGGTCAATAATACCTACTACTTCATGGCCCAAAATACGGGTTACTCCACTG
>MGNI01000058.1:4191-4931 GCA_001795115.1 Chloroflexi bacterium RBG_16_48_8
AAGATACGTAAATCCGTTCCGCAAATGCTGGCAGAGGAAACTTTTAACAATGCTTCTTCAGGTCCAATCTCTGGTATCGGTCTTTCTTCAACACGGAGATCATTGGGGCCATGGTAAACAACCGATAGCATCGTCCTGTCGGTTCTTAGACTCATTCTTTACCTCCAAAAATTTCGGGTAGCTGTACTGGCCGATTCTCCAAGAAAGATCTGGTGCCTGCAAGAACTCCAGCTACAGCCCAACGTCCTTCCTCACCACCTACCCCGGGTTTATTGTCGGTCTGAACGCATTCTATAAAGTGTTTCATCTCTAGAATATACGCCCAAGTGAAGCGTTGAGGCCATGTACGATAGATTGGCGTCACCAACCCATGATCCCTATTGGTACAAATGACCACCGACTCCCCTTTCAATTCCCCGATTTGCATTATGCCTTTCTCACCTACGACTTCAACCCTGGCATCGTATCCATAATCGCAAGGGCACACACCTGAGATGCTACCAAGGCCTCCATTCTCAAAATGCAGACTGACAATGGCATTGTCATAGAAGTTATTTGTTGTTACCCCACGTTTAGCCCCTTTAAAATTAGCCACTTCAACATAAACACGGTCAAAATTTGAATCCATCAACCAACGAACACAATCCCAATCATGGCTATTCACTTCGGCGAGCATACCGTTTGAGGTTTTCAAATCGCGAGCCCAAGCCGGAGGCAAACCTGGACCATGTGTTAAGGAT
>MGNI01000058.1:4972-6784 GCA_001795115.1 Chloroflexi bacterium RBG_16_48_8
CCACAAACTCAGGGGAAAATCTACGCATAAATCCAAGTTGTAGTTTTACATTGTTCGACTCGGTTGCATTGATGATCGAGTCACACTCCTCGATGGTCAGGGCCATAGGTTTTTCAAGGAAAACATGCTTATTGTGATTCGCAGATAATTGAGCAATATCGGCATGGGTAAAAGTTGGGGTTGTTATTACGACGGCCTCGAAGTCAATTACATCAAGAGCTTGTTTAACATCACTGAAGCGATGTTTCACATTAAATGAATTGGCTGTTTCTTCTAATATCTTTTCATCTTTATCTACGATAGCTACAAGTTCTGCTCCCGGAGTGTGATTCACTAAGGAATTTGCATGGACTTTTGCTATACGACCAGCTCCAATCAGGCACACTCTTATTGTTTGAGTCACTGATTTCTCCATTGTGTATTTAATAATTTCAACTTATTCATGTGTCAAAGTCCAGATATGAAATAATACCCTTTTGGAATATTGCGATCCATTTACAAATGGAAAGTTGGTACTCTATCTGAACAAGAATCATAAAAGCCTTCACTCACAAGAAGGATCATAGTGAACAAAAATACTGGCTGAAAAGTATGTCCCCCCTTAATCGAAGGTTGAATAGATTCTGCGGCATTCAGAAATGGACTTGATGGCTAATTTACAGCTACGAGAATAAACATTGTAATGTTATTACAAGTAATATATCATCAAATTAATCTCGAGTCAATCAAAACTGATGGCGTGTTCTTTAAAATTCAAAAGTGGACAGTTTAAACTTCAAAACTGGACTGTTTAAAGTTGAAAAGTGGACACCCTAATAGGCTCATTTTGAGGATAGATTCCTCTATTCAAATCGGAGGAATCAATGAGCCAACTTCACAAGCGATTTAGTGATGAATAGGTCCAGGTTCTATTTCAGGGTTACTGCTAGGGGAAGATTTGTAGTGCGGACATCCAGGAAATGCTTAATTTCGACAAATCGCACTTCTTTGACCTGTTGAAGGAATACCGAATTTTCCTTACTATCTTATAAACGATGAATATACCCAGGGTTGTCGGTGGAAATAGAAGAGAAGATCGAGATCGCTTTACTGGGGGAGAAGGAGATTGTGGAAAACCCCGATCTAAAAGTTTGGGAATCCATGAATCACCTCCATGAGCAATCGGCTCTCATACTCAAGTGTACAGCACGCACTCACTTCGGCGATCTATCTCCCTATTTCAGACTACTTAGCACAATATGCACTATTCGAATAGTTATTTCGGGGACCTTAATGGCTTTCTAGAGCACCGGTTCGAATCCTGTGATCATCGAACAATCTTGTCCTTATATGTTGGATCCAAGTTACTTATTAACCCATTTTATGCTCTCTTCTTATGTTGCATACTCGGGACAATAAATTCCGCGTTATGAATATACTTAATGGAGCGAACATTGACCACGATCATCGCTTATCGGGAATAGGATTCCTGCGTCCGACAATTGCACGCGCGACCCTCCCCAACTCCAAATCATCAACAGCGGTTTGTGTACGATTTCAACGATCCCCCTGTCCAGGGGATTGATTCTGCGAACCTTAAGGGGTACCTTGATGGTATAGAGAGTGAGTCCTGAAAAAATGGAGAAAAGAGATGACAGAAACAAGTGCAGTACTTACATTTTCACGCTTTGTCACCGCCCTACCCAATCATGTCTTTTACGCTTTTAGTACCGCCCAGGGTTGGCGCGATTGGATGTGCGACTCAGCCCGTTTCCAACCCCGACCCGGAGGGACCTATCAGCTTTCGTGGAACAGCGGCTGGTTCGCTGCTGG
>MGNI01000058.1:6805-22329 GCA_001795115.1 Chloroflexi bacterium RBG_16_48_8
TCCCAAACTCGTTAGCCTCTCATGGCGCGGGAAAGACGATCCGAACTACACGGATGTCACCATCGAACTTAAAGCTGAAGGGGATGGGACCAAGGTAGACATTCGACAATCGGGCTTCGGCCAGGGCGAAACATGGGACCAGATCCGAGAGGAATCTAAGAAAGGTTGGGAGATAGGGCTTGAGAACCTGGTTTCCATCTTTGATACCGGGCTGGATCTTCGGATCGCCAGACGTCCCCTGCTGGGGATCTTTGTCAGTGATTTTAATGAACAAATCGCCAAGGAAATCGGCGTTCCCGTCGCCAAAGGCGTGCGTATCGATAGCCCTGTGGAAGGACTGGGGGCCGAGCAGGCCGGTTTGCAATCCAGCGACGTCATTGTAGAGATGGATGGGAAAGCTATCACCGGATTCGCTGATTTTGGTGTCGTCATGGACGGCAAACAAGCAGGAGACGTCGTTCCTGTCGCCTTCTATCGAGGTCCAGAGAAGCATACGGTGGAGATGGAACTCTCCGGGAGGAAATACGAGGATTACCCGCTCGATCCAGCCATCATGGCTCAGCGAATCAGGACAACAAACGCGGAAGTTATGAAAGACTTACGCCGGCTTTTAGAGGGGGTCACGATGGAAGTAGCCGACTTCTCTCCAAGCCCGGAGGAATGGTCAACGAAAGAGATCCTGGCCCACCTGATCGATTCCGAAGGTTATACGCTGGATTACATCACCGAATTGATGGGTGACGGTGAGAGGGAGTATGCAGGAGGCGATGGCGACACTCGCCCACGATTACAGGCCTTGTTAGAAGTGACGCCAACGATCCCGGAACTGTTAGATCGCCTTGAGAAAAGTCAGCAAGAAGTTATCTCCCTCCTGAACCGGGCTGAAAAGCTCAAGGCTCGAAAGGGCGTCCTGTGGCGGTTGGCTCTTAATTTTCTGGAATACCCCAATATCCATGAACGCAATCACATGGAACAAATGAAAAGCGCCATCGCGGCAGCTCGAGGGGAGTAAGCTCCGTTTATTTAGAATTTGATTGACATAGCTTCAAGTGGCAAAGACTTGAATAAAAACCGCATTGGACGGGAAGGCAACTGCGCTTCTTTGCCTTCCCATCATAACTTCTCTAACCATGCCTTCACTTCATCCGCCCTGCGATGCTTGATCTTTTGGAAGGCCCTTAGACTCTCCTCCCCCTTACGCCGTGCGTCATCCATATCACCCCGCGCGGCTGCTAGCCTCGCCAATCCATTCAGGGCTGCGGCAACGATCTCCGGCAGATGAATCTCCTCAGCAACCTTCAACGCCTTTTGAAATACCCTATTGGCTTCGTCCCACCTCTCCGCGACAAGATGCAACTCACCCCAGTTGTTAAAAACAGCAGCTGTAAAACGACGATGGCCCATTTCCTGTGCCAGAGAGAGCGCCTCCTGAAAATGCGCTTCGGATCTCTGGAGATCCCCTCGGTCCTTTAAGAGTACAGCAAGATTCGTCAACAGGAGACAGATATTTTCACGATGGCCAATTTTGCGAGCCAGAGCCAATCCCTCTTCCAGATACACATAAGCCTGAGGATATTCTCGACGAGCGTTTGCCAGCGCCCCTAAATTCGCAAGCAGGTGAGACACCCTGGCCCGGTCGTTCACCTCCCTGGCCAGGGAAAGCCCTTCTTGAAAGTAATTTTCCGCCAGCTTATACTGCGCTTGATCGTTGGCCAATGCGCCCAGGTTCGTGAGGATAAAGCTCATGGTATCTTGTCGGCCTGCGCCACGGGCTAGCTCCAGGCTCTCCTGGAAGTACGCTTCTGCCTGACTGTATTCCCAACGCCGACCAGCCATTGCGCCCAAGTTCATTAACAGCCGGCTTACTGTCTCACGATCCCCCAACGCGCGTGCGGATCGTAGTGCCTCCCGGAAATGATTCTCTGCCTCCACAACTTTCCCCAGGCTGTTTAGAAGCACACCCAAATTGGTCAGCAGGGCACCCTCTAAGGTTGTACCTCGAATGCTTCTCGCCAAACTCAAGCCCTGGCGGTACCAACCTTCTGCCTCCTGATACCTGCCGCGGCTGAAAGCCACAACACCTAAACCTTTGAAAATCTCGCCCAGTTTGCTTTCATCCCCCAGCCTCTGGCTTAAATCCATCCCCTCTTGATAATGCTTTTCTGCCTGCTCATAATTCCCACAGTGATGGGAGACGTTTCCTAAATGAATTAATGTGGTAAGTAAGCCAACTTCATCTTTTAATTCCCGGGCTGCCTGAGCCGCCTTTTCTAGGTGCCCTTCCACCAGTTCAAACAGCCCCTTGCTCTCTACAAAAGAAAAGAGATTGTTTGCACAACTCACCAACTCGACCTTCATTCCAAGACTTTCTGCATTACTCAGCGCAGTAACGATATTTCTGGCATCGGGATCAAGAACATCGAAGTCCAACCGATGCTCCTCCACTTGATGAACATAAAACACCACAAACCTTTTTCCTGGATTCTCATCATCATGCTCCATGCGAGCATATTCAGCGATCGTTTGGTGAAGGGTAAGACGATTGGGCAGACGTGATTCTAAGAGGCCACAATCCACCAAATGATCCAATGTTTCAACCGGGACCTGAGACACATAAAGTGCCGCTGATTCACTAAAAGTATTGGGTTTCGGCGGGAAAACCGAAAGAGCTCGCAGTGCTCTTCGGGAATCTCCGTCGAGGGATTCATCACTGATGGCAATGACGGTATGCAGTGAAAGCGGTGTCATGGCCGGGAGACTGGGTTGTTGATCCAGGGGTGAGAGAGTCTGCGTCAGTTGCATCCTTGCCTCTTTATCCTCCAGTCGATCCATTGCTCGCCGGAGGCGCTGTACCTGTCCAACATGGGTTTCTTTCTGTAAATATTTACCCATCAGCACAAGTGCCAGCGGTAATCCGCCCACTTCTTCCACCAGCTTCCTTGCCTCCTCCGGCGCTCCATCAACAACCTCTGGAGTAAATCGAGAAAGAAGCCTCAATCCATCCCTCACATCCAATTCCTGGACTGCCCTTGCCCCCTCCCCGGCGAAATCGATCGCGATCTTAGGAAGCCTTGTGGTCATGAGGTATGCACAATTTGGACCGCCGATTTTAAACGCCATTCCTTCAGAGGCTTCCCAAACATCGTCTATCACCAACAACATGCGCCCCATCCCAATGGCGGAATGGATGGCCCTGGCGCGCTCCTCCAGCAGGAGCCATTTGGCGATCTCGTCCATAGGTAACCCAAGGGCAGCGCCCCAGAAGCTTAGAAGCGCCATGATATCCGGATGGCGACCTAATCCCACCCATAAAACACCGTCTTCAAAATGATCTATCATCTGCGGATCATTCGCCAGCTCGATGGCCAAGGTTGTTTTTCCAACCCCGGGTAATCCATAAATGGCTGCAACGTTCAAACCATCTGCTTTTGTAAATTGTTCTTTGAGTTCCTGTAAAAGACTTTCTCGCCCCACGAGGGTGTAGTGGGGTCGTGGTGGCGCTAAAAAAGGTGCCCTCATCCCCCTCGCTCTTTCTCGTCCTGCTTTCTCCGTAGCGACTCCCTCGCTGGTTTGAATGAACTCCCTTTGACGCAAGATGTCGATGAGCCTCTCAAAGGCCTGGGCTTGCTCATGATTATAGGTGCTGCGGGCAATCCCCAGCTGCTCGCAAATGTAATCCGGGCTTCTTCCCTGGAGGTATTGTTCGCTCAAAATAAGAAAAGGTCTCCAGCGCTTGTTCAAATATTCTGGCTCCCCCTCATCAGGCCCAAGTTCATTGATGGCATCTTGAAGGGTTTCACGAAGCGCAATTCCATATCCCATGGGGGTTTCCCCATAACCGGCTTTTTGCCGTCTGAACTCCACGATTTGCAGGCGCGCTAAAGGATGCTCACCCAATTGCTGTGAGTGATCCCAGTTCTTCAATCCACTACGGAGGCTTTTACGGTTAAGCAAACCCCCCTGTACTTCTAATTCATCCAAAATCGGCACTTTCTCGGCATTTTTGTCCCTGATATTGCTTTAGGCTTGAGTCGAAGCAATCTGAAGGACATTAAACAACAGGCGCGCTATTGCGGCAACAAACAGTGTACAAGGAGAAGGGTTCATGTTAGCCAGTGGGTTAAGCCATCTAATCATCTTTATCGCCATCATGGGGGGCCTGATCCTGGCTCACGAATTGGGTCATCTCCTGCTGGCAGTGCTTTGTGGCGTGCCAGTCAAAGAATTCGGTTTGGGGCTACCCCCTCGCTTGTTCAGGATCGCCACTTTAAAAGGCACCGTGATCTCCCTTAACTGGATCCCTCTTGGGGGCTTCGTCCTTCTGGAAGGCGAGCTGGATCCCTCCAAACCGAGAGGGCTGGCTTCCAAGCCTCCCCTCTCCCGTCTGGCGATCCTTTTCGCTGGGTCGCTTACCAACCTCCTCATAGGCTATCTTCTCCTGGTCTTGGCCTTCACAGCAGGCTGGCCGGATCACATACGGATCCTTGAGATCAACACCCCTTCCCCAGCCCATAATGCTGGGTTGCAGCCCAACGACGTAGTGCTGCAAGTCAACGGAAGCGCGATTACCAGCAATGCCCAACTGCGGGATGAAATCTCTGCACACACAGGCCAGCCTGTTAACTTGGGAATACAACGAGAAAATGAGAATCTTTCCATCACCCTCACACCCAGGACAAAATGGCCCGATGGACAGGGACCGGCGGGGTTTACCACATCCATGGAGATCGTCCGCTATCCATTGGAGGAGGCTTTCAAGCGCGCAGGCGCACGGTGGGTTCTCAATCTGCATGAACTTGTCACACTTCCCACTCGTATCCTGCAAGATCAAATCCAACCCGAACAGGTGCGTCTTGTCAGCCCAATTGGACTTAAGCAACTCAGCGACCAGGTCGTCGAGAACGCTGAGTCATGGAAGGAATGGTTCCCAATCCTGAACTTCGCTGCAGCTATCAGCATCGCCTTGGGACTAACCAATATCCTTCCTCTACCGGCCCTCGACGGTGGTCGGATTGCGTTTGTCCTGCTGGAGGTTCTTCGGGGTAAGGGTCTCGATGTCAAGGTTGAAAAGCTGGTCCATGGGGTTGGCCTGGTGGCATTCCTTGGATTGATGTTGGTGCTCATCATTCAAGACATCCTGAAACCACCCTTTTAGAGTGGTAATAACATCCAAGAGGAGAAAGGAGGCGAATCAGATGCTACATCTTGGTACTGAAAGAGGACAGGGGCTTGTGGAATATGCTTTGATTTTGGTCCTGGTGGCTGTAGTCGTTATTGCGATTTTAGCTCTTCTGGGCCCCGCCATTGGAAACGTATTTTCCCAAATCGTCGACGGCATCAACAACGTCCCATAAACTCAAACGAAATCCGCTTGTCCACGAAGCAGCCTTCGAGGGAAGAGAAACCTTCTGGAAAGCGGATTTCGTTTATCCCAATCATGCCTTTCATCATCTCACAAACATCCCGCATTCTCTTCTTCCGATAAGAAGAAGGGGGCTTTGCCACTCTCGTCTCCGCACGGGAATGAAACCCCATGAGACGATCCTTTCACCGGCTTTCTTCCGCTATCCATGTATAATCTCCAAAGAAATGATGATTAATCGAATTTGCTTCTGACCCTTCACAACCGCTAAAATATTCATATTCCGCTGCCAAGATGGCTCAAATTCCATTTGTCAACCCATTGGAAATCAGCATCTCTTAGGCGAGCGATCTGTGGCAATTGAACTGCAATACCACACACCACTTCTATACCGGGTGTCTTTAAAATGACAGGATATACAGATCTGAATACCCCTGAGCGTCTCTTTTTAGGACCAGGACCCAGCATGGTTCATCCGCGCGTCCTGAGTGTCATGAGCCCTCCCCTCGCCGGGCATCTGGATCCGACCTTCGTCGAACTCATGAATGAGGTCCAGGATATGCTGCGCGAAGTCTTTGAGACCAAGAACCGCCTCACTATTCCCATACCCGGCACGGGCAGCGCTGGCATGGAAGCCATGCTCTGCAACCTGATTGAGCCGGGTGACCCTTTCCTCGTCTGTGTCAATGGTTACTTCAGCATGCGCATGGTCGACATGGCCGGTCGCTACGGCGCCGAAGTGCACCAGATCGATCTGCCCGTGGGGAGAGGTATTCACTCCTGAGGAAATTGACGCTGCTCTTAAAAAACATCCTGCCAAGCTGGTGGGAATCGTGCACGCCGAGACCTCCACTGGGGCTATGCAGCCCATGGAGGCATTGGCGGAAGTCGTCCATCGACACGGTGCATTGCTGCTCATGGATTGTGTCACTTCCTTGGGTGGGACACCCGTCAAAGTTGACGACTGGGATGTAGACGCAGCTTACAGCGGCAGCCAGAAAGCTCTTTCCTGCCCGCCCGGACTTGCGCCACTGACCTTTGGCGATCGTGCCATGGAAAAGCTTCACAACCGTAAAACCAAAGTCGCAAATTGGTACCTGGATTTGAGTCTTCTTGAGAAGTATTGGGGAAGCGAACGAACCTACCATCACACGGCTCCCATCTCAATGAACTTTGCCTTGCGAGAAGCGCTGCGCATTGTCCTCGAGGAAGGCTTGGAACCGCGCTTCGCCCGTCATAGAGAAAACGCACAGATGCTGTGGGATGGAAATGCATGTGGAGGAAGCCTATCGCCTGCCTACTCTCAGCACGCCTCGCGTCCCTACAGGTGTGGACAACGCCCAACTCAGGGCGCGCCTGTTGAACAAATTTGATATCGAAATCAGCGGCGGGTTGGGTGAGTTGAAGAGAAAAGTCTTGCGCATCGGATTGATGGGCTACTCCTCCACCAAGAGGAACGTGGTTACCCTATTGGGCGCTTTACGAGAGGTCTTATCAACCACCACCCTGCGATGGCTGAGCCATAATTATAGAACTGTCATCCGCACCATCCATAGCTGGGTGATCGCCTTGGAACCGCAAGCGTTTCTCAATTCAACCCTGCGGCGGGCTCCAAGCCCAAATTAGGTCAGATAAAGGAAACCCGCCGCAGGGTATAAAATATGCGAGGCAGGTGGGGCTTAAATACCCGACCTGCTTTTAACTTCGAGGGAAAGCCATTCACAAAAGTGCCCCCTCTCGCCTGTCGCGATACGATTCCGCCCCCGGTCATGGAGATTCTGAGGAAGTCCCTGGCAATTGCAGCCTCAAGTTCTGTTGAACGGCTTCCAGGAGTTCATCTTGCGAGATGGGCTTGGTCAAATAGACATTCGCTCCAGCATCCAGCCCGGCTCTGATATCTTCAGGAGAATCCAGGTTGGAGATGATCACGATGGGCATATCCGCGAGCTCGGGATCCTGGCGGATCTTCTCACAAAGATCAAGGCCAGAGGACCCACGCAGCACGACATCTAACAAAACGAGGTCTGGCTTTTTCTTTTCCAGTTGTTTTATCGCGGCCTGAAGGGTATAGGCAACCATCACCTGGTAACCTTCGACCTCCAGCACGATGCGGTACATCTCTACCGCGTCTTTTTCATCCTCAACAATGAGAATCGTTGAACCTGCCATCCAATTCCGTCTCCCCAAGAGGTTTAATGCAGAAGTATACTGCTTGCTGTGCCAAAGGTCGAATATCCCCTCTATCCCTATGATTACATCTTTCCATTGATACCCTACAAAATCCGAGAAAAAATTGCAATAGGAATTTTGAGTAAGGATGGGGGTAGTTCATTTTATAGTGCAAACTTCTTTTGGTTTTGAGGTAGAGGTGTTTGAGCTTCCGGTGATCTTATCTATCGGAAATAGTGTTTCATGCTCCTCCTTCAAAACTAAACGATCTTGGGACAGTTCAATCAGAACAATCAAAAGAAGGGTTGAGCCTGCCTGATAAACCAAAAACGTTCCCCCGATTCGAACCCCGATGATGAAGGTGCTATATAGGCATAACCTCCAGGGGGTAATGAATCAGGATCTTCAGGGTATGCATTCGAACATTGAAATGGATGAGTTTGACTGTTTAGTTCGTCTTTCTTGGGAACCTTAAGATCATGGATCATTTGAAATCCTGCGAGACTCGGTTTTCTCCTACTCAACTCATAACCTTGATCCATCTGCCCGCTCCCGTTTTGAGGGCGTAATCGCTTTGATATATCGCAATCAAAATGCGTTCAGAGGTTCCGGTTTCCGTTCTCATCTTGCAACCGGAAAGATCAATCCCCCAGATATCGCGTAAACTCCATCTTGTGTTTTGATCTTAGAATATGGATGGTTCGCTGGATCTCGTCCTGAATCCTAATCTCATCCCACGCCTTCACCTTCCCGATGACATTGCCAAGTTCTCTCAATCCCTCCTCCGTGCTTCTGCCCAGCATCCCCATCATGGACCTCCGAAAGAGGAAATCATCCAGATGAGCAACATCTTCGTGTTGGACGATATAGGCGACCTCTCTTGAGCTAAAATCAGGGTAATTCATAAGTGGATGTTCCTCGCCACTACAACTAAATTCTGCTACCTCCTCAGCTCGAGTGCCGTAACGAGAAAACAAGGTCTCGATTCGCTCCAACGGCAAACCCGTCTTCTCGGAAAGCTCTGCGATCCACTTCTCTTGGCTTTCCCGCGCTTTTGGATAATCCTTGCCACCCCCTATTTCGATCTCCGCCGTTGAGGCCTGACGACGAAGTTCTAATTTTTCCATGACCCTGTCGCTCACCTGTTCAGCCAAGGCGCGGAAAGTGGTCCACTTACCACCCACGAGAGAAAAAACCGGGAAACTCCGGGAACCTTCAACCATAATCTCTTCAATCTTATGATCGCGGCTTATCTGACTGGTGCTTTGCGACTCGCTATAAGCTAATGGACGGACGCCGGAGAAGGTGAAAACAATATGCGAATGGTTGACTGCAATTCCCGGAAACACCCTTTCGATCATGTTGAAGAAATATTGGACTTCGTCTTCAGTAATGACAGCATCATCGGGGTCATCGCTGCGGATATCGGACGTACCGATGAGGACGCGGTCCTCCAGAGGAAAAATCAAGACGATGCGACCATCCTTGTTCTCAAAGAAGAATTCATGTTCTCCAATCGCTTTTCTTAATGCGGGATGATCCAGCACAAGATGGGATCCCTTCGTCCCTCCTATGAAAAGGGTTTCCTTTCCCAGAGAACGGTTGACGATGTCGATCCACGGACCCCCGGCGTTTGCCACCACCTGGGGGATAACACCGAACCGTTCGCCCGTGATTTCGTCTCTTAGCATTACCCTATCATCACGCGTCGATTCAAGGCTGACATAGTTGAGGGGAATGGCTTTCTCGCTGGCCTGCACCGCATCCAGCACCAACTCGATCGCGATGCGCTCTGGGGAGGGCATGGCCGCATCGTAGTACGTCCCGGTGAAGATCACCTCCGGGTTCAAGGCTGGAAACCGTACCAATGATTTACCTCTGCCCATGAACACATGCTTGGGGACAGTCCCTTGTCCTCGGGTGTAGAGGTCGTAGAGAATCATCCCCAACTTGATGACGATAGCGCCCCGCTCCGCAGGACGATCGAGCACACCCAGGAATTTCAGGGGTGCATTGAGAATTCCCGAGAACCATTGAAAGATGGGAAAGGTTGTCGGCAGTGGTTTCACTAAGTGGGGTGCGTTTTCAATGAGCCGATTTCGTTCCTGGACGGCCTCACGCACCAGGCGGAACTCCCCATTTTCGAGATAACGGATTCCACCATGCACCATATGCGAAGAGGCTGCGCTGGCGCCGCAGCAGTAATCCCCTTGGTCTACCAGGAGGACGTCCACTCCCTGCAAAGCCAAATCCCAGAAAGCGCCGATGCCGTTGATCCCTGCCCCTACCATCAGCACACTAACTTCCGGGTTCTTCTTGTAATGTGTAATCCGTGCTTCTCTGCTCAGCATTCAAAGAACCTCATTCCGCCTCAACCCAATGAAAGGTTCGAGTCACGGCCTTTTTCCACATGGCATAGAACTCGGTACTTGCTTTGCTTTCAAGGTTGGGCTGCCAGGTCTTATCGGCCTTCCAATTCTGCCGCATTTCATCCTGGCTCTTCCAAAAACCAACCGCATACCCAGCCGCGTAAGCCGCTCCCAGTGCGGTGGTTTCAGGTACGGTGGGGCGGATGACAGGTACACCCAAGACGTCCGCCTGGAACTGCATGAGCATTTCGTTCTTTACCATCCCGCCGTCAACCTTGAGGGATTTGAGCACAACGCCTGAATCGGCGTTCATCGCATCCAGGACCTCTCGTGTCTGGTAAGCAGTGGCCTCCAAGGTCGCCCTGGCAAAATGGCCACGATTCACATAGCGTGTCAGCCCTACAATGGCGCCCCTTGCATCCGCTCGCCAATAGGGCGCAAAGAGCCCGGAGAAAGCCGGTACGAAATAGATACCGCCGTTATCCTCGACCGTCTTGGCCAAGCTCTCAATCTCTGACGCAGAATCGATCAGCTTCAAATTGTCGCGCAGCCACTGCACGAGCGCACCTGTTATAGCGATGGAGCCTTCCAGGGCATAAACCGTTTCTTCCTCACCGAATTGATAACATACGGTCGTTAACAATCCGTTTTCAGATTGAACGATTTCGGTCCCCGTATTCAGGATCATGAAACAGCCAGTTCCGTAGGTGTTTTTCGCCTCCCCGACCTCAAAGCATGCCTGACCAACCGTGGCTGCCTGCTGATCGCCCAGATCTCCTGCAACAGGGATGACCTCACCGAAGGGTCCATCCTGCGTGGAATGACCATAAACCTCCGACGAAGAACAGACCATTGGCAGCATCCCTATCGGAATGCCCATGGTGTCGCAAATCTCTGGATCCCATTGCAGCCTCTCGAGGTCCATCAGCATGGTACGGCTGGCGTTGGTGACATCGGTGACATGCTTGCCGCCCTTTACCCCGCCCGTTAAATTCCAGATCAACCAGGTATCGATGTTCCCAAAGATGGCCTGACCCGCTTCAGCCTCCTGGCGAACACCCTCCACATGATCCAGGATCCATCGAATTTTTGGACCCGAGAAGTAGGTTGCCAGGGGCAGGCCAACCTTGCGACGGAAGCGATCTTGCCCCCCTTCCCTCCCCAGATCATGAATGATCTCGCTCGTTCTCGTGTCCTGCCAGACGATGGCGTTGCAGTAAGGTTTGCCCGTTTCCCGGTCCCAGACCACCGCGGTCTCGCGCTGGTTGGTGATGCCAATCGCGGCGATGTCGCTCACTGCAGCGTCGGCTTTATCCAAGGCCTCTCGGACGACATCCTGCGTCCTGGACCAGATTTCCATGGGATCATGCTCAACCCAACCCGGTTGGGGGTAGATCTGCTCGTGTTCCAGTTGATGAGCGCCAACCGGTTCCCCCTGATGGTTGAAGATCATACAGCGGGTGCTTGTGGTCCCCTGATCGATGGAGACGATAACTTTAGCCATCTCTACTGCCTTTCAACTTTTCAATTGGACTGTGATCCAAGCTGTTGATGCCGTTATTGGATTGAGAGCAGTCCCCTCG
Organism: Chloroflexi bacterium RBG_16_48_8; assembly: GCA_001795115.1. Classification (GTDB taxonomy): domain Bacteria; phylum Chloroflexota; class Anaerolineae; order Anaerolineales; family E44-bin32; genus MGNI01. The sequence continues at coordinate 18,289 of MGNI01000058.1, forward strand.
AGAAGACACATCCAAGTTTAATAGATGGAGCGAAGAAGATCCATCGGGAATCCACCCGTCTATCACCAAGATGAGTGTGTATTTTACTTGATATGTGTTGGAAGATTGATCCCCCGGAATCCGATCGTTCACTTCTCCTTTTACAGCCCGTCGACCCCATCAACGGGTATTGCTCGTCCATCGGGAAGATGCCCGACAGGACGTGGCAGACCTGTCAGACGGTGTGTGGAGGAGCATCCGAGGCCACATTTCAGTGTGACCTGCAATCTCCAATCAGAATTTCAGGGAAGGGTGAATCCTCCGGTCATATTGCCTGTTGGCTATGTGCAGCCAAAGAGAGGGCGGGCTTCCCAAGAGCGAATTTCGACCTTGTTTGAGCGGTATCGGGCCCGAGCAGCCGAGTTTGCCGATTTCATTGTGGCCGATAAGGACCAACCACTGTAGCATAAACCCTCCTTAAGCTGTCAAGAGACCCTTTTCCTGGTCAAACAAGAGAGGGTTGTGCACCTCGAAGACCGCGTGCAAAGAAAGTCCAATCTCATGAAGTTGGGCGAGTTCACGCCTGAATGGGTGGAAGACCTCACCTCCCTTCATGGGGATGCGTTAGGCTGGACAGATGCGGGTCAATTAAAAAACGGATACGGTGGCGCGCGATCCTGAAATGTGCGAAAATTTCCGCCTTATAAGTCACATTTGTGCCTAAACTTAAGGTAGTAGGAAGAACATATGAGTGCAAAACACGATCTTTCATTGATAAGGAGGGCAATCTTGATTTTCTTGGTCCTCCCCTTCTCCCTGACCAGCTGCAAGAGCACCTCGGGGACAGTCACAGCTACGCAGCTAAAGGATGCAGCGCCAACGCTGCCCCAACCCACAGAGGTCAAACCGCCTGAACCGACGGCCATCCCCCCCACGACCACACCTGAACCAACGCAAGTTCCGACTGAAGAAACTGGCCCGGTTGCACTTCCTGCTGAACCACAGCATGTCGAATTTCAAGCGGAGGATGGTAAAAACCTAGTTGGTTACTATTATCCCGCCGGGGTAAACCCTGCACCGGCGGTGATCCTGATGCATTGGGCCGGCGGCGATCAGCGCGACTGGCTTGCAATCGCGCCATGGCTGCAAAATCGACCGGAAGAACTAGCCACCTTTCCAGGTTGGGAGGCTGGGATTGGGGCAGAATGTAGGGAACAGTTGATGGGTCCCTGGCTCGATCCCTCCTGGTTTCCGCCCGCACTCAAGGATGTATCTTTTGCCATATTCACATTCGATTTTCGCGATTTTTGTGAGAGCGAAGCCGGGCTAGAAAATCCAGAAGGCTGGCTTTTGGATGCTGTAGCGGCTTTTAAAACCGTGAGTGGATTGCCCGGAGTAGATCCGGATCAAATCGTTGCCATCGGTGCCAGTATCGGTGCGGATGCTGCGCCGGATGGCTGCTCCGAGTTTATCGTGGGAGGTGGAGTATGCCTGGGTGGCTTCTCGCTCTCACCCGGCAGCTACCTGGGAATACCTTATGACGAGGTTGTTACACAACTGGATGAGGAAGAGATACCGGTTTGGTGTCTGGCAGCCAAGGGCGATCCCCCCTCAGCTTTCACCTGCCTATCCGCCTCCGGAGAGCACTATCAAACCACTATGTACGAGGGGGAAGAACATGGGATGATGCTCATTAAACCCGAACTGGTTCCGAATCCATTGGCACTGATTCTAGAGTTCCTGGAGGAGGCATTCGGCATAGAGACGGAGTAACTTGGCTAATTAATTAAATAATGCGCCGCCAAAAGACCTGGCGGCGCATTTTCTTTTGTTGCTACAAAAAATATGTATATAAATTCATTGCTGGTCTCCATCTCTGAAAGTCACAGACGATCGGTTAGGGCGAAAGACCAACCTCGCCCCCCCTACTTACATTCCTTGGGCAAGATCATCAGAGTTTACAGCCCCTTGCCCTCGCCTTGTACGAGGATGGTCCTACCTTTCTCGTTGCCGGCACTTCAGTTCAATCTGGTAAAACGACTTTGCTGTGAACCTGGCTGATCGGTCTGGCCGAACAGTATTCACCGGAAGATGGGCAATTTGTGCTTATCGACTTCCATGCCAGGACGCTGGTGGCTTTTCGCAACCTGCCCCATCAATGGGAATACATTGGAACGAAATCTGCCTTAGGAGCGACCCTGGATCGCTTATATCACGAGATCAGTCGCCGTCAGGAAGCCCTCGAAGGTGCTTACGAACAGAATCCAGAACAATTCGACCATCGCACAGTACTCAGTCGTTAGCCAAATATCCTGGTAGCAATTGATGATTATGAGAATTTTGCTTCTAAATGTGGGAACGAGCGAAATCAACTGGTTGACTGCCTTGTAAAAGGTGCCGAATTGAGCGTTAGCTTTATTATCACAGGCAACACTTCGGAACTTCCCAGGGACTTTGACGATCCTTTCATGCAGCGCGTTTGTAAACACAGCTGTGGCGTGCTGCTTGGGGGCGATGAAGGGATGGATCAGTTCAATTTCGCACGTCGGCCCTATGGGTAACCCCCATCGAGCCTCCCCTCTGGTCGTGGTTACTTGATCCGACGAGGCCAGGTCCGCCTCTTTCAGGACGCTGCCTATCGGGAAGAGGGACAGGATCCAACAGAGGCATTATCCTCGCGTGTAGATGAGATCAGTGATTGAAACACTGCCTATTGTGAACAGTGGAAGAAATAGATTCGTTCGCCTGAACGTCTCTACACTGGACGATCCTCCTGCAGGCTCGGAGACTGTGGGTGAGGAAATAGAAGGACTCTATTCCCCAGCTCTACCCGAGATCGCCTCCCACTCAGTACATGCAGTCCCAACATCGCCCCCAAGAGGACGACAAGGCTAACCACCTGCGCACTTCGAACGCTCCCCACAATAAGGGCGCTGTCCCCTCGGAAAGCCTCCAGAAAGAGACGACTCCCAGCCACCATCCCCATCCATGCCAGAAAAGTAAATCCAGGGAACGTCTGCCACACTCGTGTCCGCCAAAGGACGAAAATAATCAAGGAGGCGATCAGGATCTCATAAATCTGCGAGGGGTGCCTACGCTCGCCCCAAAGTTCGATCGCCCAAGGGACCGAGCTGGGAGCGCCGAAGGGATCCCCGCTGGAGAGATGCGAGAGCCCCAAAGCCAGACCGAAAACGGCAAAACCGGGAGCCAGGGCGTCCAATGTCGGCCAAAGCGGCAAGCCCTTGCGCTGTCCATAGATCCATGCTGCCAGCAAACCGGCGAGGAGGCCCTCTTCCTGAGCCAGGGTGGCCAGATTGAGGGAGAAAAGGCTCAACGGATTTTCAACATAAACATCGATGAACCCCACAGCATACCATCTGACGCTCCCCTACAACCCCAGCCACGAGTCCGATCAGGATCAAGTTGCTCAACGTAGATGTTGAGAGGCTGCGCCTGGGCGCTTCTTTCTCAAGGATGCTTATTGCTATCCAAACTCCAGCCAGGAGAAATAACCCTGGGAGCTGGATGGCTAAGGGTCCCAATTGCACGATCGGGAACATCAGGGCACTTCCCCTAACAGCTCCTCAACCACTGTCTGAAGGGTGGCCTCGCTCATGGGGCCTCCTAAAATGACCCTTCGGATCACGCCCTCCCGGTCGATGAAAAAGGTGGAGGGCATGGCGCGCAACTGATACCCCCTTGCCTTCTCACCTGTACGCTCCAAGAGGATCGGGAAGCTCAAACCCATCTCGTCTGCAAAAGCCCTGGCATTCGTTTCACGGTCCTGATAGGTTATGTTGACCGCTAAGACTTCCAACCCTCGATCGCGGTTATTCTCATAAACCTGCTGCAAAGCGGGCATCTCCGCCCTGCAGGGCGGGCACCACGAAGCCCAAAAATTCAGCACCACAACTCTGCCTTTCTTTCCTGTCCATGTTCATCTTGCTCCGTGAACCTATCTCTTTATCCCGGGCAACGTTACCCCACACCTTCCAGCATATCCATGGAACCTGGCGATCAGTTCTTGTGCACGTCCTTCCACCTCCCAAGGTGAAAGTCGCT
>MGNI01000059.1:0-1070 GCA_001795115.1 Chloroflexi bacterium RBG_16_48_8
AAATGGATCCTCTAACAACCGCTGACTTTTTACCCGAACCCCTTCAGCATACGCCCGATCTCGACTCCTGGGTCCGGATCAACGCGGAGGGCTCTGTCACCATTTTCAGCGGTAAGGTGGATTATGGACAAGGAATTAAGACCTCTTTCGGGCAGATTGCGGCGGAAGAGCTGGAGGTAGACCTGAAGAGAATTGAGGTAGTCATGGGGGATACAGCCCAAACGCCGAATGAGGGCATGACTGCAGGCAGTATGTCCATGCAGACCTCGGGCAATGCCATCCGCAATGCTGCAGCTGAGGCTCGACATCATCTCCTATCCATCGCATTTGAGGAGTTGGAGGTGCCCCTGGAGCGCCTCCAGGTTGTGGATGGTACGATCATCGACACAGTCTCGGGTCGCAGCAGCACTTATTGGGATTTGATGGGTGGGAAGAAATTTGGATTCCAGGTGACGGGGACGGTACAGCCCAAAGGGTCAAAAGACTACACAATTGTGGGCAGATCAGCTCAAGGTGTGAATCTGTTGTCGAAGGTGACGGGGACGTACGCTTTTATCCATGACCTGGAGCTCCCAGGCATGGTCCATGCCCGGGTTATCCGTCCACCACATTACTACGCAACGTTGGTCTCCGTGGATGAGGCATTGGCAATACAAAGCCCGGGCGTCCTTAAAATCGTCCGTGATGGCAGCTTCTTGGGTGTGATTGCTGAGCGAGAAGAGCAGGCTGTTAAAGCCGCGAGCATCCTCCAGCAAAGCGCGGTCTGGGAGGGTGAGAGTTCTCTTCCACCACAGGAGGCACTTTTCGATCTGATGGTGAAAAGCCCAGATCAGGCGTTGCTCGTTGTCGAAGGTACAGCCGGGGATGATCCCATTCCATCCATTCAAGCACCGCCGGATGCTGTACACACGATCGCGGCTACATACTACCGACCCTACCAGATGCATGCTTCTTTGGGACCATCAGCAGCCGTCGCTCAAATGGTAGATGGGAAGATGACCCTTTGGGTTCATAGTCAGGGGGTGTTTCCACAACGTAGAGCCATAGCTCAAGTTCTTGGGATGCCGGAG
>MGNI01000059.1:1091-1282 GCA_001795115.1 Chloroflexi bacterium RBG_16_48_8
GTGGAAGGTCCGGGCTGTTACGGTCAGAACGGAGCTGATGATGCAGCCCTGGATGCTGCGCTTCTGGCGCGTGCCTTTCCGAGACGCCCCGTTTTGCTTAAATGGGAGCGAAGGGATGAACACATGTGGGAGCCCTATGGCTCAGCCATGGTGATCAAGATGCAGGCCAGTTTGAACCAGGATAAGCAAGT
>MGNI01000059.1:1432-5451 GCA_001795115.1 Chloroflexi bacterium RBG_16_48_8
CCATCGAAATGCGGATCCCTATTACAACTTCCCGCAACGCCGAATCGTAAAACATTTTTTGCCCGACAGCCCCTTGCGCGTATCAAACATGCGAAGTCTGGGTGCTTATGGGAACGTCTTTGCCCTTGAATCCTTCATGGATGAGTTGGCAAACATAGCCGAGGTCGATCCCATCGAATTTCGTCTGCGCTATCTTCAGGACGATCGCGCAAGGGCTGTCATTCAAGCAGCAGCTGAGAAGGTGGGATGGGTAGGCGGAAGAGGATCACGAGGAGAAGGCTGCGGTCGTGGCATGGCCTTCGCGCGGTATAAGAACCGGGCTACCTATACCGCTGTGATCGTGGACTTGCGTGTAGAGCGACCCAGTGGTCACATACGGCTGGAACGAGCGGTGATCGCTGCTGATGCAGGGCAGATCGTCAATCCAGACAGCTTGAGCAACCAGCTGGAGGGCAGCTTCCTTCAAGCCGCCAGCTGGACATTGAAGGAACAGGTTGGTTTTGATGAGTATGGCATTATCACTGCTGATTGGTACAGCTACCCAATCTTGCGTTTTCCCGATGTGCCCGAGATTGAAACCATTCTTATAGACCGTCCGGACCTGCCCTATCTTGGAAGTGGTGAAGCCTGTCAAGGTCCCGCAGCAGCAGCCATAGCCAATGCGTTATTTGATGCGATTGGGATCCGTCTGCGTGAGATTCCTTTTATGCCAGGAAAAGTTCAAGCTGCCTTAAGTGGAGGGGAATGATTCCCGCCTTTAAGGGCGCATTTCAACGGAGGGCTGGAGAGCTTGGGTGCGAGGGAGCAGGGGAGCTGGGGTGAGCGGGTGATGAGATCCATGAAAGCGAGGTGGGAAAGTCCACGATGGTGGATTTTACAGATGTAATGTCAGATCCAAGCGCGTGGAACCATGGATCATCCATGGCTGGTGTAGAAGTTTAAGCCTGTCTCTAAGATCTATCTATCCAAAACTTGCCCCTGTCTGATCAGAGAAATTCCCAAGCAAATCTTTAAGAAGCAGTCTCTCCTGTTCTGGCTTCATTGAGAAGACAATTGGTTGCTTTGTGATCGGCTTTGAGATCATTGGGGCTAGAGCGATGTTAGGGGTGGCCTCTTTTTTTCGGTGTTTTTTCTTTGGCAAAACTTCCATCATACACACCTCACTTCAACTGGACGACCAACGTAACCGTGCTTCCTTATAACTTTCGATATTACCGATATCAAACCAGATCCCCTGGAATAGAAACGCGCTGAGTTCATTGATCGCGGCCAGCTTAGGGAAGACATCCGTCTCAAATTGGGCTGGTTGTCCGTCTGCGATCCAATGAAGAACATCGGGTTGAAGCAAATAAACGCCAGTATTGATAATACTGATCCCCTCGCTTTTTTCTTTCTCCGAGAATTCCGTAATCTTGTTCCCCTGAAGCAGCACTTTGCCATATTTCTTCTCAGCATCCCGCGGTTTGACGGCAATGGTCGCAAGCGCCTTCTCCTGATTGTGGAAAGTAATGAAGTCCGCAAGGTTAATATTGGTGAGAACATCGGCATGGATCACGAGGAAAGGTTCTTGATCAAGCTGTTTCTCCAGTGCTTTTACTGCACCTGCGGTCCCAAGGGGTTGTTCTTCCTGAGCGTAGATGATCTCTGCACTGAATACGCCACCTTCGCCTAGAACCTCGCGAAAAGCAGGTTCAGTGCTGCCAGCCAGAAGAAAGATCCTTCGAATACCATGGTTGGTAAGATGCTCCAGGGTGATAAAAATAAGTTCCTTATCGTCGATGGGGAGAAGGGCAGGGTGGGATTCTGACACGTTATTCCCACCTGCCAATAAAACCGCGGTGGATACGGTAGGGACCAAGCTTTCCCGCAGGATGGATTCGATGGCGTGAGATCGATTGCGGATGGTGACATGGTCGATCATTTTATCGACCTGTCGGAGCAGGCTATTGTCCAGCGTAATGGTTAGCCGCGCCTTGGTTTTCATGCTGCGAAAAAGCCTCCATAAATGTCATACTTTTTCATACTTTTATCCTATTAAACAACAAATTTGTAATCTTCGCAAGTGGGGTAATGCCAGACCATTGGGCATGTTGCTCCGCAAACAAGGCTACGAGGCAGGAACATTCTTAATCTTCACCAATGGGTTTGGCAAAGTCATTTTTATAGAGACACCCCGCCGGGGCGTCTTTGCACTCTTGATTAAGCCGTCGTAAGGGCGACCGACCGGTCGCCCCTACTCATCGAATTGCTCGATTATGCGTTTTTTTTCAGGACGATGATTTTGATCTGGAAATGAGCTGTTTGAAGGAGATGAATGCACTTCAAGCTCTGGGAGTAAAGCTATTCTGCAACTTCCATTTTACAGAATCTATTATAATCTTCCCATTTTTGACCCACTTCTAGGTGGGTGGAGGGTTATAACCCATAGATCTCGCCAAATTTATCCTTGAGATAATCCATGAAAGGTTCAGAGGATAGCGGCTCCCCAACCGCCCGTTCCGCCATCTCAAGTAGCGTGAATTTGCCACCATGCGTGTGGATGTGATCGCCCAGCCATTGGGTGATCGAGGAAAATTTACCTGCTGACATGTCCTTTTCGGTCTGGGGCAGGTCTTGCAACAGCTTGTACCACAGCTGCACGGCGAAAATACTTCCCAGCAAGTAGGAGGGGAAGTAACCCATTAAACCCGTCCAGTGGACATCCTGGAGGACGCCTTGAGCATCATTGGGAGGTACCAGACCCAGGTATTCTTCCATCTTTGCATTCCATAGTTCAGGTAAATCCGGTATTTTGATTTTCCCATTGAGCATCATATTCTCAAGTTCAAATCGAAGCATGATGTGCAAGCCATAAGTGACAGGATCCGCCTCAACCCGGATCAAGCCTGGTTCGACTTTGTTGATCGCTCGATAGAATTGTTCCACGTCGATGTTTCTCAGCGATGGGAAGATCTTCTGTGTTTGAGGGTAGAAGTAAGTCCAAAATTCCCAGCTTCGACCGATGATCATTTCGTATAGGCGTGATTGCGATTCTCCAATCCCCATGGTGTATTGGGAGGTAAGTGTTCGATAGAGGGCGGGGTTGCATTGCTGTCTGTGGATGGCATGCCCAGCCTCGTGGATGGAGGAGAAAAGGGTTGAAATCGGGTTCTTATCCTCAATCCGTGTTGTGATACGGGCATCCCGATAGGAATTGCCCGAGGTAAAGGGATGGGTGGTTAAATCGAGCCTGCCATGCTCAAAGCTGTAGCCGACCTTCTCAGCCATGTTTCGGCAATACCCAAGTAATTCATCCTGTGCAGTATGGATGTATAAGAAGCTATCGTCCATCTGATCCATATCTTTGATGGCTTGGATTAATTCGACCAGATGAGGACGGACGATGGTAAAAATGATGTTTATCGCTTCGGCTGTCATCCCAGGCTCATAGAACCCGATCAAGGAATCGTATGGATTCTCTGAATCCTCGTTAAGAAATTCTGCAAACTCCAATTGAATATCTAAAAGTTTTTCGAGGTGAGGTTGAAAAAGGCTGAAGTTCCCTTGTTGACGAGCTTTCTTCCAGACCTCATAGGCCAATGTGCTGATTGAAGTGAAAGATTCCATCTTCTCTGCTGGGATCTTGACCAATTTCTGGTATTCGCGCCAGTTATACCGGATGATGCTGGCTTCATCTGAGCCATAATCCAATTGATCCGCATAGCTGTTCAAATTCTCCAACAATTGCCCCAATTCTTCCTTTGTTTGCAACTCATGGACCATCCTGCTGATGGTTGCGATCTGGTCTGCTCTCGTTTGTGCTGCGCCAGGAGGCATGTAGGTTTGCTGGTCCCAACGCATCAGGCGAAGAGCGCCTTCGAGGTCTTCGATCTGTACCAGGTGTTCTTTTAATTGCTCGAATGTCTTCTGCATTGATTTCTCCTTTATTGCCCTTACTCGTAGTTCCTTAGAAATCCCAGGTAGGGAGAATCTATACTCATTTTGTTTGATGGATCCAATCTTCTCAATGTAGGCTGGAA
>MGNI01000059.1:5660-5825 GCA_001795115.1 Chloroflexi bacterium RBG_16_48_8
TTCCGTAAAATTGGATGAAACCATGGTCATCGCGAGTGTTGTCATGTGAATATCGATGAAATTGTGTGCAAATCGGTAAGAGCCAACGAAGGGAAGTAGGTCATAGGGTAGCAGGAAAGGCAAGCACCTGCGAGTAAAACCCCACGCGTATTTGATCTCTTTAAC
>MGNI01000060.1:0-161 GCA_001795115.1 Chloroflexi bacterium RBG_16_48_8
GGTAGTGGTTTGAATCAGGACGGGCTAAGGGACCAGGTTAAACGAGCCCTTGGGAAAATCCCGCTGACGGCTGAGATACTGCAGACGTTAAAGCCTGTATCCGGCGAGCTGCCATGCGGATACCGGTTGGATCGCATGGAGAAAGAGCTCCTTGATTGGAT
>MGNI01000060.1:251-3175 GCA_001795115.1 Chloroflexi bacterium RBG_16_48_8
CTGTATAGCATTAGGGTTGCTCTTAACGGGGTTAGGTCATCATGTAGACATTGCCTATTTACCCTTTCGGACCTGGTGGGAAGAGGTCGATGACTTTGATCTCCGTCGCCATAGGCTTTATTTACTCCGAACATTAAACCCATTGAGAAAGGTTTTTGGTTTCCACGATATCAGTAAGAACCCAAATTGGAGTTTATCCAACGCGCTCCTAAAATCCGTAGAAGAGCAAAGCCGTATAGATACCCAATACACACTTCAGCGAGAGGTCTTAAACCTGGATGATGAGGGCGAAGATGGTAATCTCTATCGCTTGCGACAGCAACGCAACAGCATCGCTGCCAATGCTGCCATGGATCTGCTGGCTGGCGATCGTTACGATGTCGTCATCATCCCCAACGGCAGCATCCTGGAGTTTGGGATTTTTTATCGAGTAGCACATCACCTGAGAGTACCCACAGTGACGATTGAATTTGGTGAACAACGTGAGCGGATGTGGTTGGCTCAAAATGACGAGGTGATGCGTTTAGACACTTCGGGAATTTGGGCTGCCAAAGGAGGTTTTTCCCTAACCGAGGCGGAACTGGAGCAGTTGAAAACCCTGTATGAAGCACGCCGCGGAGGTAAATTGTGGGCTAATTTTGCTCGCCAATGGCAGTCCGGTGAGAGCACAGGTGCAGCGGAAGCTCGTTCTCAGCTTGGTCTTGATCCTGAGAAACCACTGGCTTTACTTTGTACGAATGTGGTGGGTGACAGCCTGGCTCTAGGTCGGCAGATTTTTACTGCTGGCATGGCAGATTGGCTGGCAGAAACGGTGCATCATTTCGCTCAAAGACCAGAATTTCAAATCGTTGTTCGTGTGCATCCAGGTGAGTTGCTTGGTGCAGGTCATCCATCTGTTGATATTGTGCGTTCTGTCGTACCAGAAATGCCCTCACATGTGGTCGTTATCCCACCCGAATCCAAGATCAACACCTACGACCTTATCGAGCTGGCTCATATTGGTCTGGTTTACACAACAACTGTGGGTATGGAGATGGCTATGAGCGGTGTTCCCGTGGTCGTCGGCGGTAGAACACACTATCGAGATAAGGGATTCACCTATGATCCCGAAACTTTATCCGAATACATAACGACGGTGGATCAAATCCTCTGCAGACCTTTAGGGGAGAGAATCCCTCAAGAGAAGGTTCAGTTGGCTTGGAACTATGCTTATCGTTTTTTCTTTGAGTACCCTTTTCCTTTCCCCTGGCACTTGATCACTTTTTGGAAAGATATTGAAGACAGAACTCTAAAATCCGTCCTCTCGGATTCTATCGATCAGTATGCCTCAACCATTGATGCCCTCCTGGGAAAGCCCATTTCATGGGGCAAAGATCACGGCAGGGGAGGTGTGGGGTCTTGATCGCAGAAGGTGAAATCAAACGTCAGGTCCGTGATTTTTATAATTCTGTGGGATGGAAACAGATAGGGGAAGGTGTTTATCAGAATGCCCGCTATGAAGACTTACGACCTGTATCCAGGGAGTATATCCATGGCTGCCATCTTCGGGTGGCAAGATTCCTCCCACTGGAGGGGGTTTATCTTCTGGATGCGGGATCGGGACCTATCCAATATCCGGAGTACCTTGAATACTCAAAGGGATACCGATATCGGGTATGCCTGGATATCTCCATACTGGCATTGAAGGAAGCGAGAGAGCGGCTTGGTGATCGAGGTCTATACGTTGTAGCGGATATCGCTTGCTTGCCCTTCAAATGGGGCGTTTTTGAGGGGATTGTTTCACTGCATACCGTTCATCATTTACCACCAGGTGAACACAAGGAAGCCTTCTTTGGTTTGTATGCATTACTGAAACCAGGAGGAAGCTGTGCGATTGTCTACACATGGGGTGAGCATTCGCCCCTCATGCGTATCCTCGATAGGCCCATTGATTGGATGACGCGTTTATTAAAAGGGTTGAACCGCAGACTTGGAGCTGGCAGAGAAGCAGTTCAACCCCTAGAAAATTTTAAACCCGAAGCAAAGGAGCTCATTAGAAGTCCTGGAACATTCACCTACAAACACGATTATGGATGGATTAAAAATACCCTGAAACCATTACCCGGTTTAGATATCCGTGTGTGGCGGACAGTAAGTACAAAATTCCTGCGGGCATTCATCCATCGGAAGGCGTTGGGGAGCTTTTGTCTGCGGTTGTTATTCTGGCTGGAAGAGATGGCTCCTCGCCTCTTTGGGCGCATTGGTCAATATCCATTGATTCTGTTCCATAAATCCGAAAATTCTAGTTCAGCACTCGAAAGGTCAGATAAATGAATTGGGAAGATCAAGTCGTGCTTGTGACTGGCGGTACAGGCTCTTTCGGCAGGAAGTATATTGAAATCATGCTCAGGGAGTACCATCCCAAAAAGATTATCGTTTTTAGTAGAGACGAGCTGAAGCAGCATGAGATGCGCGAGAGTGGTTATTTTGATCTCAGTCTGCGTTATTTCATCGGTGACGTACGGGATCTTCGTCGTTTGCGGCGTGCCTTGCATGGTGTGGATATTGTTATTCATGCGGCAGCTTTAAAACAAGTACCTGCTTGTGAATACAATCCCAACGAAGCCATCATGACCAACATCATCGGAGGTGGAAATGTTATCGAAGCAGCCCTTGATATGGGCGTATCAAAAGTTATGGCTTTAAGTACAGATAAAGCGGTCAATCCAATCAATCTATATGGTGCGACGAAGTTGGCGGCAGAGAAATTATTTGTTCAGTCCAATGTCTATGCCGGTGGGACAGGAACGCGTTTCGCCTGTGTTCGTTATGGGAATGTCGTGGGAAGTCGGGGCAGTGTTGTGCCTGTTTTCCTACGGCAACGGGAGCAAGGTGTCCTGACCATTACGGATGAGCGGATGACACGTTTCTGGCTCTCTTTGGAA
>MGNI01000060.1:3212-8999 GCA_001795115.1 Chloroflexi bacterium RBG_16_48_8
CAAATGGAGGGAGGCGAGGTTTTTGTCCCCAAAATCCCCAGTATGCGGGTGCTTGATCTGGCGAAAATCATCGCTCCCAAGGCGAAAATGGAGGTGATTGGGATCCGACCTGGTGAAAAACTTCATGAGGTTCTGATCTCGGAGGATGATGCCCGTCATGCGGTCGAATTGGAGGATATGTATGTGGTCGAACCGACCGGTGTTCTATGGTTTGGGCATGGTTGGAGGGAACGAGGTACGGAATTGCCGGAGGGATTTATCTACACCAGTGACAGCAACGATCGTTGGTTGAGTATAAAAGAGCTGGAAGAGTTCCTCCAACCTTTTGAGGATGAAATTAATCAGGCGAGATGAGCATGACGAAACTTCTCGTCACTGGGGCCAGCGGTCTGCTTGGGTCCAACTTGGTCTTTGAAGCTACCCGGCAGCAGGAAGTGATTGCACTTTCTCATACGCATCCAGTTCGTTTTGAAGGGGCGGAGGTCGTAAGAGCTGATTTAAGCCTGGCTGAAAATGTAATGCGGGTCATTCGCCAATTTTCACCGGATTGGGTGGTCCATTGTGCGGCTGAGACGAATGTCGATCGTTGTGAAATGGATCCAGAGCGAGCTTTCCTTCTCAACCGTGACATACCGAGGTGGGTGGCACAAGCCACGCGGGTCTCAGGTGGTCGCATGATCCATATTTCGACCGATGCGGTGTTTGACGGATCCAGGAGTGGTTATCAAGAGGAGGATGTCCCCCAGCCGATTAATGTCTATAGCCGAAGTAAGCTTGAAGGCGAGCTGGCTGTCAGGGAGGAAGATCCAAGGGCGATGATCCTTCGTACCAATTTCTTTGGCTGGAGCGCACTGGATAAGATGAGTCTGGCAGAGTGGTTTCTCGCACATTTAGAAGAAGGAAGAAGTTGTCGCGGTTTCACGGATGTGTTTGTCAAGCTGCTTCTTGTCAATGACTTGGTGCAACTCCTCCTGCGAATGATGGAGAGCGAGTGTGAAGGGATCTACCATGTGGTCGGAAGGGATTGTGTGAGTAAGTATGACTTTGGTGTTCGTTTGGCGCAGGTCTTCCAATTGGATGAGAAATGGATCCTGCCTGTCAAGGTAGATCAACTTGGATTAATAGCTCCTCGTGCCCGCAATCTCTGTCTGGACACAAGTAAGATCAGCAATATGTTGGACATGGAAATGCCATCCCTGGAAGAAGGGCTCCGGAGATTCTACGAATTGAAGCAGAGGGGTTATCCAGAGCGTTTGAAGTCGCTCATAGGAGAACAAAACAATGAAGGAAATTAAGATTGGAGATCGTTGGGTTGGTAGCAACCATCCGTGCTATTTCATTGCCGACATTTCAGCAAACCATGATGGTAATCTTGAGCGAGCAAAGATGCTCATCCGCTTAGCCGCGGAAGCAGGTGCAGATGCAGCTAAATTCCAGAATTTCAGGGCACCTAAAATTGTCAGTGATTTTGGTTTCAAAACCATGGGATCGCAGGTCTCTCATCAAGCCAGTTGGACCAAATCTGTCTATGAAGTTTATGCTGAAGCTTCAATCCCGTTTGAATGGACTCCTGAATTGAGGGCAGTCTGCGATGAGGTTGGTATCCATTATTTTTCCTCGCCCTATGATTTCGACGCAGTGGATATGCTTGAACCTTATGTGCCAGCCTATAAGATTGGTTCAGGTGACATTACCTGGTTAGAGATCATTGAATATATTGCCAACAAGGGAAAGCCCGTTGTACTCGCTACAGGTGCATCTACGATAGGAGATGTGCAGCGAGCTGTAGACGCGGTATTGGATATCAACCGTGAATTGGTCCTTATGCAATGCAATACCAACTACACAGCCAGTCTAAAGAACTTTGATTACATCCATTTGAATGTCCTTAAAACCTATGCCTTGCTTTATCCGGATGTTGTTCTGGGCCTTTCGGATCACACTCTGGGACATGCCACGGTTCTGGGCGCGGTGGCATTGGGCGCGAAAGCGGTTGAAAAGCATTTTACAGATGACACCACCCGCCAAGGTCCAGATCATCCTTTCTCCTTGGACCCAGCATCTTGGAAGGATATGGTAGACCGTACACGTGAACTTGAACGAGCTTTGGGTTCTGCCAATAAGCGGGTAGAGGATAATGAAAGCCATACTGTGATCGTTCAACAACGATGCCTGCGTGCTGGACGAGATATCGAAGCTGGAGAGGTCTTTTCTCGGGACATGATCGAGGTTTTACGGCCGGCACCATCCGATGCCATTCGTCCTTATGAGATTGGGGCAGTCATCGGATTACATGCGTTGGTGGATATCCCATTGGGTGAGGCATTGCTATGGTCGATGTTGGGAGCCAAGTGAAAATCTTGTATTTTTCGAAAGGTTATACGCCCCATGACCATCGCTTCCTCAGCTATTTGGCTGAGACGGATTATGCTGTGTACTTCATGCAGTTAGAGAAGCTTCTCTTCACTCGAGAGAATCGTCCATTGCCAGAAGGAATTACAACGGTTACCTGGGGTGGAGGAGGTAAGCCTTTAAGGCTGACAAACCTATTTAAATTTAAACGAGATCTTGAACGAGTATTGAGAGATTTACGACCTGACCTTGTTCACGCTGGACCTGTTCAAAAAGGCGGCTTCTTGACTGCTTTGACGGGTTTCAGCCCTTTGATAACCATGTCGTGGGGATCTGATCTGCTTCTGGATGCCAGGATGGGTTTGGGACGTTGGATAGCTAAATACACCCTTGGAAAAACCACAGTCTTGTTGTGTGATTGTGATGCTGTGGCGGAGGTGGCACAGGAATTGGGGATGCCTAGAGAACGAATCATCCAATTTCCATGGGGTGTTGACCTGGATCATTTCTCACCGGGGAGTGGAAAAGAGATACGTGAAGCTTTAGGCTGGGAGGACGCTACTATCCTGCTCTCCACGCGAAATTGGGAACCGGTCTATGGGGTCAATCTAGTGTGCCAGGCATTTATTAAAATTGCGCAAAATGATGAGAAAACACACCTTCTCTTATTGGGTGATGGGTCTTTACGCGATCCTATTGAGCGTCTTCTTCACCGTTCGGGCTTAGAGCATCGAGTACATCTGGCAGGATTCGTAAGTTTTGATGACCTCCCTAAGTACTATCGGGCGGCTAATCTCTATATTAGTGCATCCCACGTGGATGGAAGCTCGGTCAGCCTTTTGGAAGCCCTGGCCTGTGGCATTCCCGCCCTTGTCTCCAATATCCCGGGCAATCGAGAGTGGGTAACCCCTGGAGTAAATGGATGGTGGTTTCAAGAGGGGTCTGCTGAAGCTCTTGCGAATGTCCTGCTGGAAGCGATTCAGAATATCGATCAGCTGCGGGATTATAGCGAGATGTCCCGCCAGATCGCAGAGGAACGAGCGGATTGGGGGAAGAATTCCGAAGGGTTGCATCATGCCTACAAGTTGGCGCTGGCTATCGAGAGGGAGCAATCATGATGGAAAAGCCTCCTCATATCGTAGCTATCATCCAGGCCCGGATGGGGTCATCTCGATTGCCCGGAAAAATCCTTCTTGATATCGCTGGTCTTCCTATGCTGGCTCGTGTGGTGGAGCGTGTACGGCGTGCAGAAACAATTGACGAGGTGGTTGTGGCAACAACTGTGGAACGAGAGGATGATGTCGTTGCTCAATACTGTCAGGATCAAGGGTATCCGTATATCAGGGGAGATAACCTTGATGTCCTTAAACGGTATTGGCAAGCTGCTCAAACCTTCAAGGCTGATATTATCGTTCGCATTACAGCTGATTGTCCCCTGATGGATCCCAGGGTAGTCGATCGGACGGTCAATGCCTTCCTTTCTAGCTATCCAAAAGCTCAATTCGGTACCGATCGTGGGTTGGATCAGATTCGGCGAACCTATCCAATCGGTATGGACGTTGAGGTCATGACTTATGATGCCTTAAATATGGCCTATCATGAAGCAAAAGAGGCTTATCAAAGAGAACATGTGACTCCCTTTCTATACGAGGTGATAGGTTGCTTTGACAAAACCTCCGTTGATGCCGAAGGAGATTATGGTTCTCAAAGGTGGGCAGTGGATACACCTGAGGATCTGGCATTTGTGCGGGAAATTTATGCTCGATTGGCTGAAAAGGAGAATTTTGGTTTTGAAGATGTGATCTCCTTACTTGAACGGGAGCCAGCACTGTTGGAGATTAACGCTCAGATTACGCAAAAGGATATGCATGATGTGGGTTAGATTCTCGTAGATGCCTATGTTGACCCTTTTTTCAGCACCTAAACCTTTCGCAGGTCATATTGATGTTATTCAAAGGAACGCCATCCAATCCTGGTTGGAACTTGGTGAGGATATTGAGGTTCTGCTCATCGGAGACGAAGAAGGCATGGGGGAAGTTGCAGCAGAATTTGGTGTGCGGCAATTACCGGAGGTAATGTGCAACGAATTGGGAACACCTCTGGTGAATTCTATTTTTCAACTCGCCCGGGAACATGCAAGATATTCAACCCTATGTTATGTCAATACTGACATCATTTTTTTAGATGATTTTGTAAGCTCGGTACGGGAAGTGGAGGCTTATTTCAGTAAGTTCTTGCTGATTGGACAACGTTGGGATATGGCCATAGAAGAACAAATCACCTTTAAAGAAGATTGGCAACAGCAATTGCGTTTCGATCTAAAAACCAAAGGTAGGCTACATCCCCCCGCAGGCAGCGACTATTTTGTTTTCAAGCGGGGAGCATTTGACCACATGCCATCCTTCGCATTAGGGCGAGCGGGATGGGACAATTGGATGATTTTTGCTGGGCGAGCAGGGAAAATTCCTGTAGTGGATGCAACGCAAGCCGTTACAATCCTGCATCAGGATCACGATTATGCTCATCTCCCCCATGGGCAGCCCCATTATCGTCTCCCGGAAAGTGATGAAAATGTTCGTCTCAGTGGAGGTCAGGAGACCATTTTTACATTGTCGGACGCAGATTGGATTTTTACGGGTGAGGAATTTCAACGCAAACCATGGAGAGAGCGATGGAGCCGAAGGGGAATGGAAACGAGGGTGATCTCAACTTTCGGTTCTGGAATAGTTAGCCGATTTTTCCGCATGCTCTTTCATCCCGTGAATACTTTCCGTTATTATAAGCAGGCGATAATGCATCGGATTCGGAGATCATGAAACAAAAATGAGATTGGAAATGGAGATAACAAGATGGCTCGGATTGGCATGAATCCGGCACGGCATCGTAAAACAGATTATCGACCGGCTGAGGTGACAGTTGTTGTATTGGTTTACATCCCCCACTTGAGTGGTTATTGGGAACACCGATTGGATGTCCTGAAATTATGTCTTGGGACGATTTTTAAACATACCGAGGTTCCTTATGATCTTATGGTTTTCGATAATGCATGTTGTGTAGAGGTCAAGGGATACCTGAGGGAATTGCAGGAAGGTGGACAACTCCAGTACATTCTCTCGTCGAGTGAAAATATAGGTAAGTTAGGTGCACTCCGTTTGATTTCGGGCGCAGTGCCGGGTGATGTGATCGCCTATACAGATGATGACACCTTTTTCTACCCGGGCTGGCTCTCTTCTCACCTTGAGATTCTCCGTTCCTTCCCAAAGGTGGGAATGGTGAGCGGTTCCCCCGAGCGGAGCCTGTTTGATCATGGGATACAAAGCAATTTGCGCTATGCGGAAGCGGAATCGGATGTCCAGCTCAGTTATGGTAAGACCATCCCCGAGTCGTGGGAAAGGGAGTGGGCCGTCTCTTTGGGAAAAGATGTTCCCAGCTATC
>MGNI01000061.1:0-303 GCA_001795115.1 Chloroflexi bacterium RBG_16_48_8
CTGTTGCGGCTAATAAGATGCGCGGAATACGAGCAGGCTTATGTCATGACACCTATTCCGCACATCAAGCAGTGGAGCATGATGATGCCAATGTTTTAGCTTTAGGAGCCAGGGTTATTGGGGTGCAATTAGCGGTGGAGATTGTTAAAACCTTCTTGGGGGCGACATTTTCCAGGGAAGAGCGCCATCAACGCCGGGTAAATAAAGTGCTCGCATTAGAGCGACGCGAATCGGGTTCGGAGGCAGAATGAACAAAATTGAAGCACTGCATGAGTTGGGACAATCCTTGTGGTTGGATTTCAT